>JAYVXB010000240.1:0-19557 GCA_043785585.1 Deltaproteobacteria bacterium
TCGAGCACCAGCTCGCGCCGCTTCTCGCCGACGCCCAGCTTCGCGCGGCGGATCCACGCCGTGAGCACGCCACGCCCAGGACCGATGACCGCCATCGTCCGCGCGCCCGGCGCCGGCGTCGTCTTCCCTCCCGGCTTCAAGTGCTCGAACGTGATCGCGCCGTCGGGCGCGCGCCGCTTCAGCGTGAGCTCGGGCGTGCGCATGTCGTAGCTGCGCGTGTCCGCCTTGCCGTCCGCGTTCGTCACGCCGGGGATCGTCATCCGCTTCCACGCGCGGATCGGGACCAAGTCCGCGTCGTAGACGACCTCGATGTCCGCGGCCATGAGCGGCCACTCTTCGCGCGAGCGCAGGACGAAGTGGCACGCGTCGCGCGTCAGATCGAAGCTCTCGACGACGGTCTGGTCGCGCATGTTCGGCCCCGCGCGGAGCTTCCCTTTCGCGACGACCGTCCCTGCCGCGCCATCCACGCACGTCGGATACGGCAGCTCCGTCGGCGCCTCGATCGCGACGTGCTTACGCTTGCACGACGTGCTCAGCGTGAGGACGGAGATGAAGAGTAGAGACTCACAGGAAGACAAGAAGGCACGAAGGACTTGATTCATCACCTTCACGTCTTCGTGCCTTCCTGTGATTCTCCTCTTCGCCGCGCTCGATCAGTGATGCTTCGGCGGCTCGCCGTGGCCGCCGCCGTGCGGCGCCGACGAGGACGGGATGACCATCGCCGAGGGGAATCCACCGGGCGCCACTTCGCCGGTCGGCGGGAAGATCTTCGTTCCGTACGAGTCGTCGACGCGGCCGCGTGTCGTCGTGTCGTCCGTCGTCAGAAGGATGAAGATGCCGAGGAAGAGGAACGCGGAGAGAAAGCAGATCGTGTTGAACGCCTTGTCGTGCCGGAGGTGCATGAAGAACGTGGCGACGAGCCCCGCCTTCATCGTCGCGATCAGCATCGCGATGATCGTGTTGGCCGATCCGAAGTCGTAATACGAGACCTTGACGGTCACGATCGTGAGAAGGACGAGCGCGCCGAAGATCCCCCAATAGAACTTCGCGGGCGCGATGTGGACGTGCACGGCTCCGTCGTCGTGGTCGCCGTGCGCGGCGTGTGTCTGCGAGGACATTGTTGTTTCCTTGCTTCCTTAGCCGACTAGCCGACGAGGTAGAGGAGCGGGAAAAGGTAGATCCACACCAAGTCGACCAAGTGCCAGTAGAGGGCGCCGAGATCGACGTGCGTGAAGTACTTGGGCGAGAACTGCCCCTTGATGTTCTTGATGAGGACCCAGACGAGGATCGACATACCGAGGACGACGTGGATGCCGTGGAGGCCCGTCATCGCGAAGTAGAGCGCGAAGAACATGTTCGCGCGCGGCGGGAGCCCTTCGACCGAGAGCGGCACCGCGGACGAGCCGTGCTCCGTGCACTTGTCGCCGAACCACGGGTGACCGAAGCAGTGCCCCGGCAAGAGGCCGTCGTTGAGCTTGTGCGTGTACTCGAAGTATTTGACGACGAGGAAGATGCACGCGCACACGATCGTGATGACGAGGTAGATCGACGTCATCTGGCGCTTGCCGGTCTGCGCCGAGCGAACCGCGAGCGCCGCCGTCAGCGAGCTGAAGAGGAGGACGATCGTGTTGAGCGCCCCCATCTGCTTGTCGAGCACCTTGTGCGCGGCGAAGAAGACCTCGGCGTCGGACGCGCGGAAGATCCCGTAGGCGACGAAGAGGCCGCCGAACATGAGGATCTCGGTCGCGATGAAGACCCACATCCCGAGCTTCGACGCATCGAACTGCTGCGCCGGAGTGTCGAAGTGGTGCTGGAGGAAGGCCGGGTGCTCGCCGTGCCCCTCCCCGCCGTGCGCGTCCGCGCCTTCCACGGTTTCAGTGACGTTCGCCATCAGCGCCTCTCACTCCTCGTCCTTCTTCTTCGTCGCCGACTTGGTCGCCGGTGCCTTGCCATCCGCCTTCGGCTTGTCCTCGGGGAATCCGTCGAACAGCTCGGCCTCCGTCGCGAGGTGGTAGTCGTACGGATCGCGCGTGACGATCGGCGGCGTGCGGAAGTTCGCGAGCACCACCGGCGTCTCCGTCTGCCACTCGAGCGCGGCCGATCCCCACGGGTTCGGCGGCGCCTTCGGTCCCTTGAAGAGCGCGGAGAGCAGAATGTACCCGGTGAGCAAGAGCCCCGAGCCCAAGATCCACGAGCCGATGGTCGACGCCTTGTGGAACGGCTCGAACTGCTCGAGGTAGTCGTAGTAGCGACGCGGCATCCCGCGCGACCCCATGATGAACTGCGACATGAAGGTCACGTTGAAGCCGATGAACACGAGCGCGAACGAGACCTTCGCTTGCCCCTCGTTGTAGAGCTTGCCCGTCATCTTCGGCCACCAATAGAAGAGGCCGCCGAGGAAGCCCATCACGGTGCCACCCATCATGACGTAGTGGAAGTGGGCGACGACGAAGTACGTGTCGTGGAGGTGGATGTCGACCGACAGCATCCCGAGGAAGAGCCCAGTGAGCCCGCCGATCGAGAAGAGAAAGATGAACCCCATCGCGTAGAGCATCGGGGTGACGAGCTTGATGTCGCCTTTGTACATCGTCGCCGTCCAGTTGAAGATCTTCACACCGGAGGGGATCGCGACGAAGAACGTGAGCGCCGAGAAGAGCATCGTCGAGAACTCGCTCATGCCGGCCGTGAACATGTGGTGACCCCACACGAGGAAGCCGAGGAGAGCCAGTCCGAGCGAGCTGAGCGCGACGGCGAACTTTCCGAAGATCTGCCGGCGCGTGAACGTCGAGATGATCTCGCTGACGATCGCCATGCCCGGGACGATCATGATGTAGACGGCCGGGTGCGAGTAGAACCAGAAAAAGTGCTGGAAGAGGACCGGGTCGCCGCCGAGCTTTGGATCGAAGATCCCCGCGCCGAAGAAGCGCTCGAAGATGAGGAGGAGCAGCGTGATCGCGAGGACGGGCGTCGCGAGGACCTGCATGAGGCCGGTCGCGTACATCCCCCAGATGAAGAGCGGGAGGCGCTTCCACGTCATGCCGGGCGCGCGCATCGTGTGGATCGTCACGAGGAAGTTGAGGCCCGTGAGAATCGACGAGAAGCCGAGCACGAACACGCCGAACGTCATCGAGATGACCGCGTTCGACGTCGTGACGCTGTACGGCGTGTAGAACGTCCAGCCCGTGTCGACGGCGCCGATGACGATGCTCGACAGCGCGAACGTGGCGCCGACGATGTAGACGTAGAAGCTCAACATGTTGAGCCGCGGGAACGCGACGTCCTTCGCTCCGATCATGATCGGCAGGAAGAAGTTGCCGAACGCCGCCGGGATCGACGGGATGATGAAGAGGAAGACCATGATCGCGCCGTGGAGCGTGAAGAACCTGTTGTAGGTCTCCGCGTCGACGATCGTCTTTCCGCGCGACCACAGCTCGATGCGGAGCAGAAGCGCGAAGATGCCGCCCGCGAGGAACGCGAGCGAGATCATCGTCAGGTAGAGCCACGCGATCCGCTTGTGATCGAGCGTGTACGCCCACGACTTCCAGCCTTTTTTGGCCGAGTAGTACGGCGCGTTGGGATCGCCGTGCTCGGACTCGGCGGCGTGGCCCCCCGCGATCGGAATGTGCGAAACGTGACCAGCCATGGCTACTTGTCCTTCAGCGTCTTCATGAACGCGATGAGCGCGTCGATATCTTTGTCCTTGAGCGTCCCCTTGAACGTCGGCATGACGCTGGGTGACGCGTAGCCCGCGACGATTTTCGCGTTGGGCTCGAGGATCGATTCACGGACGTAGTTCTCGTCGACGACGATGGTGGTGCCGTCGGCGAGCTTCTCGCTCCTGCCCCAGATGCCCTTCCACGTCGGCGCGACGCCCTTGCTGCCGTCGATCGTGTGGCATCCGATGCATTGCTTCTTCTCGTAGAGCGACTTGCCGCGCTCTTCCGGCGGCTTGTTCCCGCCGAGACCGTCCAAGTACTTCTGGTAGTCCGCCTCCGACTCGATCGACACGTCAGAGTGCATCGCCCAGTGACCCTTGAACTGCGCGAAGTCGAGCTCGTTGCCGTTCTGATCTTTGCTCTTGCCGCCGCAGTACTCGGCGCAGAAGAGATCGGTCTGACCGGGCTTGGTCGCTTCGAACCACACCGACGTGTACATGCCGGGGACGAGATCGCGCTTCGTGCGAAGACCGGGGACGAAGAAGGCGTGGAGCACGTCGTTGGACGACATGACCAGTTTGATAGGGCGCCCGACCGGAATGTGCAGCTTGCTGTCCGACTCGCCCGTCTTGTACTCGAAGTCCCAACCCCACTGGAACGCGCGGACGCGAACTTCCTCGGCGCCCGCGGGGGCGACCGAGAGATCCATGTACCCCTGGAAGCCCCAGTGGAAGAGCGCGATGAGCAGCGGCACCGGCGCGATCGTCCACGCGAGCTCGAGCACCAGGTTGTGCGGCGTCGGCGTCGCCTTGTGGCCTGGCCGCGTGCGGTACGCCCAGGCGAACCAGCACATCGCGCCGACGATCCCCACGAAGAGGACGACGCTCAGCCAGTAGACGAAATAATACAGATTGTCGATGTGCGGCGCCGACGTCGACATCTGCTCGGGCAGCTGAAAGGTGGGCTCTAGGCTCATGGTGCTGTCACGGTTGGCGCGTTGGGCCGCGCAGGTGAGAGGGCGGAAGTGACGGGAGCGGGGGCGGCGGGAGATGCGGAGGCGGCGAGCCGGCGACGGCGTCGCTCGCGCGTCCACATGAGGACGAAGAAGCCGCCGATGAAGAGCAGCGTGAGGACGCCGCCGACGCGCATGACGTTCATCGCGACGAGCGCGTACTTTTTGCCGGCCGGGTCGTAGTGGTAGCAGTACATGATGAGCTTCTCGACCGTGCTGATCGAGCGGCCCTGCGAGGCTTCGAGGAGACCGAGACGGATGTCGTTCGACGCGAACTCGATGCCGTAGAGGTAGCGCGCGAGGTTGCCGTCGGGCGTGCCGAGGTACATCGCGGCGGGGTGCGCGTACTCCTGGCGGCGCTCGTCGAAGTGAAACTGGAAGCCGACGGCGTCGGTCACTTTGCGGATGTTGTTCTCGTCGCCGGTGAGAAAGTGCCAGCCCGTCGCGTTGCCGCCGCGTCCGTACTTTTCGACGATCTGATCGCGCTTCTTCGTCGCCGAAGCCGGCGTGTCGCGCGGATCGATGCTGAGCGCGATGACGTCGAACTCCTGGCCGACCGTCCAAGGCACCGCCTTGAGACCGCGCGCGAAGCCGTCGAGCACGAGCGTGCAGAGCATCGGGCACGTGTGGTACGCGAACACGATCGCGACCGGGCGCTTGCCGTCGAAGAGGTCGCCGAGGCGCACCATGTTGCCGGTGGCATCGCGAAAGATGGCGTCCTTGGGGAGCGGGCCGCCGAGGTGCTCGACGACGTCGACATTTTGCAGCTCGGGCGGCGTCGAGTTGTCGCTGCCTGCGTAGGGCTTCAGGGGATCGGCGTGCGCGTCGCCTGCGATCGCGCAGACGAGCGCGAACGCGGCGACGAACAATGCGATCCCATGGAGCCGCGGAGACATCAGTGGTGCTCGTTCGGATTGTGAGGAGCGGCGCCCGCGTCGGAGCTCGCCTTCGGCGCGGCGTCTTGGGCCATGGACGGTGCGGCATCCGTCGCTGCCGCGGCCGCGTCGCCCGCCGCCATCGGAGCCGGAGCGCCCGCGTCGTCGGACATTCCCTCGGGGAGCGGACGCGGCATCTGCGCCCACCCTGCCATCGTGTCCTTCTCGCGCATCGGATCGGCCGCCTTCGGCTCCATCCCCGGCGTTTGCCGTTTGTCCGCCGCGAGCATCTTCATCGAGCTCGCGATCGGCATCGGCCCGCCGTTGAGGCGCTTGGCTTCGTCAGCGCGCAGATCGATGAGCTGCTGCGGCTTCTGCAGGGCGTACTTCGTCTGCTGCTCTTGATCGTTCATCCAGCCGAAGTACGAGATGAGCGCTTGGCGGAGGCCTCCGACCGTGACGATGGCGACAAGGCCGATCGTCACGATGAGGCCAATTTGCGGATCCGACTTTTCGTGTCCCATGCCAGATGCTCCTCAGGCGTTCTCGAACTTGAGCGCGCGGACGAGCCGCGGATCGCCGACCGGAATGAGCGGGTGCCCCTCCATCCGATGGAGCACCACCGCGAGGTAGATCCCACCGACGCCCAGGAAACAGGTGACGTCGAGCCAGTGGAACGCGAGCGGCCCGAAGTTGGGCAGAACGATCCAGTACATCTCGACGAAGTGCATGATGACGAGGAGCATCGCGCCGACCGCGAGCCCCGTGAGGCCGCGCTTCACGTTGCGCGACATGAGGAGCCAGAACGGGATCGCGAAGTGCGCGACGATGAGAGAAAGGCCGATCGTCCGCCACGTGCCCGCGTTGTCGTTCCACCGGCGGTGGAAGAAGACGAGCTCCTCGGGGATGTTCGAGTACCAGATGAGGAAGAACTGGGAGAACGAGATGTACGCCCAGAACACCAGCCAGCCGAACATGAGCTTGCCCATGTCGTGGTAGTGCTCGACGTTGACCGCGTTGCCGAGGAGCCCGCTGCGACGCAGGAGCATCGTCGACAGGATCAGGTTCGCCATGTTGACGACCGTCGATCCGGCGAAGATGTAGACGCCGAAGATCGTCGAGTACCACATGGGATCGAGCGACATCAGCCAGTCGAACGCGGCGAAGGTGATCGTGAACGCGAAGAGAATCAAGGCGAGCGGCGCGAACGATTGCGCGGCGGCAGAGTTCTCGAGCTTTTTCGCCTTGTCTTGGCCGATCGACCAGCCGAAGAAGCGCGTCGCGAGCCAGATCCAGATGAGGACGTAGCCGATGGCGCGCGCGTAGAAGAACGTCTTGTTGAGGTACGGCGCCTTCCCCTTGAGGATGTGCGCGTGCTCCTCGGCGTGCGCCTTTTCGAGCACGCGCGGATCGACCGGTGGTCCTTCGGCGCCGGGCGTACGGACCGCCCACGGCTCGAGCGCAAGGCCAGTCGCTCCGTGTGCGGGCCCCATGTGCTGGCCGCCCGTGCCGGAGTGATCACCAGAGTGATCGCCCTGACCGCCGCCGCCGGCGTGGCTCGCCGCCGGACCTGCGTGGCTCGCCGACGGAGCGGCGTGATCGCCGTGCTCGCCGTGACCCGCGTCGACCCAGGGGAAGAGCTTCGACATCGTCCCCGGCAGGAGAATCGGGAGAACGAGGAGCGCGAAGATCGGCAGGCCCGCCATGAAGAACTCGGCGGTGCGGCGAACGCTGACGCTCCATCCCGCCTTGGTGATGTGCTGCACCATGACGAAGAAGAGCGCGCCGAGGCCGATGCTCAAGAAGCCGAAGAGCGCGAACATGTACGAGAACGGGAAGCGCTCGGGCGCCGCGGTCATGCCGTAGAGGGATGCCGCGAGTCCGATCGCTCCGACGCCGGCCGCCTTCTTCCAGGCGCCGGCCCAGCCGGACGTCGCGGTGATCCGGTACTCGTTTGCGGAGGGAGCTTTCGCTTTGGTGTCGCTCACTTGTTTGGCTCCACTTGAGATACCTGGCTGAGCTCGAGCGCGCGCACGTACGCGACGACCGCCCAGCGATCGGAGACCGGAATCTGCGCGGCGTACGACGGCATCGTGCGGACGCCGTTCGTGATCGTCGCGAAGATCTGCCCGTCGGGCATGTCGCGCACCGTCTTGTCGTGGATGCTCGTGACCTTCGCGAAGCTGCCGGGGCGACGCGCGACCATCCCCTGCCCGTCACCGGTCTGCGAGTGGCACGGCGCGCAGTAGATGTTGAAGCGCTGCTGCCCGCGCGCGAGCATCTTGTCGTAGCCGCCCGAGCGATCGACCGCGGACGGCGGGATCGTCATGACGAAGTGACCGTCTTGACGGCCGGTGACGAGGACGTCGTCGCCGCCGTACTCGTCGTACTCCTCGCGCGAGATCGTCCCCGGCTCCGGCGTGCGCATCGTGCGCTTGTCGGCGAAGTAGGGGCTGATCGCCTGCGGGTTGTAGCGTTCCTGGTGGTACATATTGCGCTGCAAGTGCACCGGCGGCTCTTCGCCCATGTCGCCGCGGCAGCCCGAGAGGACGCCGAGCGACACCAGACCGACGAAGCCGGTGAGCCCGCCGAGACAGAGGACGGAGCGACTCATACCTCTTCCTCGATCACTTCGACGGACGCGGCGTGCGACGACTCGAGCAGCGCGCGTGTCTTCTGGAGGTTGAACTTCGGATCCTCGGCCTCGATCGACAGGAAGTATTTGTCGTCGGACGCCGTTCGGAAACGGTCGGACTCGAAGATCGGGTGGTTGTGGCGCGGCAGGCCGTTGAGATGGAACATCCCGAGCACGGTGCCGAACGCCGACAGGAGAATCGTCAGCTCGAACATGACCGGCACCATCGACGGGAGCGCCTCGGGCGGCTTGCCGCCGACGACGATGCGGTAGTCGATGCCGTTCATCCAGTACATCATCACGAACGCGCCGGTCAGACCGGTGAGCGCCGCGCCGAGGACGATCCATCCCAGGCGCGAGTCGCTCATGCCCATCGCCTTGTCCATTCCGTGAATCGGAAACGGCGTGTGCGTGTCCCAGCGCGAGTAGCCCGCGTCGCGGACCTTCTCCGCGGCGTGGACGACCTCGGCCGTCGTGTTGAACTGCGCGAGGAGAAGCGCGGTTCGTTTGCGCGGCGTCGACGCCGCCTTCTGTGCATGCGCGGCCATGGCTTACGCGCCCTCCGGGGCGAGATCCTCGTCCGACGACTCGTCGTGCTTCGCGGCGACCTTGTGCTCGCCGTGCCCTGCCGCGGCCGAATCGGCGTCGTGCTCCGACTCGTAGTGCGGATCCGCCTGCGACATGACGCCCTTCACCTCGGCCATCGCGACCATCGGCAACCAGCGCATGAAGAGGAGGAACAGCGTGAAGAAGACGCCGATGGTTCCCGTGTACGTCGTGATGTCGATGATCGTAGGGGTGAACATGCCCCACGACGATGGGATGAAGTCGCGATGCAGCGACGTCACGATGATGACGAAGCGCTCGAACCACATGCCGATGTTGATGAGGATCGACACGACGAACATCACCGGGATGCTCACGCGCATCTTCTTGAACCAGAAGACCTGCGGCACGAGCACGTTGCAGCTGATCATCGTCCAGTACGCCCAGGCGTACGGCCCGAACGCGCGGTTCACGAAGACGTAGCGCTCGTACTCTTGGCCCGAGTACCACGCGATGAAGAACTCCATCGCGTAGGCGTACCCAACGAGCATGCCCGTACAGAGCATGATCTTGTTCATCAGCTCGAGGTGCCGCATCTGCACGATGCGGTGGAGCTTGAACACGGTGCGCGCGATGAGGAGCACCGTCATGACCATCGCGAAGCCGGAGAAGATGGCGCCGGCGACGAAGTACGGCGGGAAGATGGTCGTGTGCCAGCCGGGCTCGATCGACGTGGCGAAGTCGAACGAAACGACGCTGTGGACGCTGAGCACCAGCGGCGTGCTGATCGCGGCGAGGATCAGGTACGCGCGCTCGTAGTTCTGCCAGTGGCGGTTCGATCCGCGCCATCCGAGCGCGAGCGCGCCGTACACCATGCGGCGGACCTTGGTCTGCGAGCGATCGCGGAGCGTCGCGAGATCCGGAATCAAGCCGACGAACCAGAAGAGGAGCGAGACCGTGAAGTACGTGCTGACCGCGAACACGTCCCAGAGGAGCGGGCTCTTGAAGTTCGGCCAGAGGCTCATCTGGTTCGGGATCGGGAAGACCCAGTAGAGGAGCCACGGTCTGCCGACGTGAATGCTCGGGAAGATGAGCGCGCAGATGACCGCGAAGAGCGTCATCGCCTCGGCGAACCGGTTGATCGCGGTGCGCCACTTCTGACGGAACAAGAAGAGGACGGCGCTGATGAGCGTGCCGGCGTGGCCGATGCCGACCCACCAGACGAAGTTCGTGATGTCCCACGCCCAGTAGACCGGCGACGTGTTTCCCCAGACGCCGATGCCTCGGTAGAAGAGGTACCCGACGCTGGCGACGAACAGGCTCGCGAACATCGACGAGATGCCGAACGCGATCCACCAACCGCGCGGAGCTTTGGTCTCCGAGACGCGGCTGATGTCGTTGGTGATGTCGCTGAGCTTGCTGCCGGGCTCGACGAGCGGCGCCTCGTCGATCTCGCGGATCGGTTCGAAGTAAGCCATCAGCCGTGCTCCTTCTGCTCGGCGGCTTGCGCAGCTGGCGCAGCGCCGGGCATCTCTTTGTTCGGATTGCGTACCTTGCCGAGGTACGTCGTCCGCGGCTTCGTGCCGATCTCGCCGAGAAGCGCGTAGCGACGATCGAGGCGCGCGAGCTTCGCGACGCGCGTGTTCGGATCGTTGAGATCGCCGAAGACGATCGCGTCGGCCGGGCAGGCCTGCTCGCACGCCGTGACGATCGCGCCGTCTCGCACCGCAACGTAATCGTCCTTCATCTCGTTGTTGCGCTTGGCGGCGATCTTCGCCGTCTGGATGCGCTGCACGCAGTACGAGCACTTTTCCATGATGCCGCGGAAGCGAACGCTGACGTTCGGGTTCTGCTGCATCTTGAGCGTCTCGGGGATGTCGCCTTCGGCCTTCCACACCGAGTCGTTGTGCCAGTTCAAATAGTTGAAGCGGCGGACCTTGTACGGGCAGTTGTTCGCGCAGTACCGCGTGCCGATGCAGCGGTTGTAGACCATCTCGTTCAGCCCCTCGGGGCTGTGCACCGTCGCGTTGACCGGGCAGACGTTCTCGCAGGGCGCTTCTTCGCAATGCACGCACGCGAGCGGCTGGAAGACGAACTGCGGCTCCTCGCTGAGGAACTCTTGCTCGCGCTGCTTGTCGGCGTCGCCTTCCGGCTTCTTGCGGCTGTTGTCGTTCGGATAGACGAAGTAGCGATCGATGCGGAGCCACGACATCTCGCGGCCGCGCGCGACTTCGATCTTACCGACGACCGGGACGTTGTTCTCGGCCTGGCACGCGACGACGCAAGCGTTGCAGCCGGTGCACGAGTTGAGGTCGATGCTCATCCCCCACTGCAGACCCTTGGTGTAGTCCTGGTCGTGCCAGAGCGGGAGCGCGCGCGGCGGCGGCGTTTGCAGATCGGGGAAGTTCGGGTGCTGCTTGTACTCCTCGATCGTCGCCTCGCGCGCGATCGGGCGGCCCTCTTCCCACGGGTAGCTGTGCGTGCTGCCGAGCGTGTAGCGCTCGCCGGTCTTCGCGAGCTTCGCGCCGGTCGCGAAGCCCATCGCCGTCGACGTGCGGAGCGGATAGACGTCGAAGCCCTTGCGGGTGTCGTCCTTGCCGCTTCCGATGCGCCCCGCCTTCGTTCGGCCCCAGCCGAGCGAGAGGCCGATCGAGTTCGCGGCCTGCCCCGGGAACACGAACGCGGCGATCGTGATCGTGCGTTCGCCGACCGTGAGCTTGACGAGATCGCCCGTCTCGACGCCGAGATCCTTGGCCGTCGCCGGATGAATCAGCGCGGCGTTGTCCCAGCAGATTTTCGTGAGCGGCTCGGGGAGCTCCATGAGCCACACGTTGTTGGCGTGCCTGCCATCGAACATCTTTTGGCAGGGGGCAAACGTGACCTCGAGGCTGTCCTTGCTGATCGGCGTACCGAGGACTCGCTTCTTTAGCTCGGCGACGACGGCCGCTGTCTGCACGCCGCCGCCCATGTTCGGCGGGTTCGGGCGCCGCGCGAGGAACCCGTCGCGAAGCGCGCGCTTCCAGTCGTGCTCGAGATCGGCCATCACGAAATCGAACTTGTTGCCCTGCCCGTCTTTGCACTCGGCCTTGCCGCCGACGACGGGGCCGCAGTCGGTCACGCCCTTGGACGCGAGGAGGCTCGCGCGCATCGTGCCGCGCACGACGTCGTAGCCGCTATTCGCTTTGCCCTCGGTCTCGCCCGCGAGGATCGCGAACATCTCGAGGTCGCTCTTGCCGCCGTGGAGCGGCGCGATCAGCGGCTGCTGAATCGCGAGCGTACCGTCGAGCGATCGCTGATCGCCCCACGCCTCGAGCTCGTGCGCGCGCGGGAGATGCCACGTGCACTTGTCGCCCGTCTCGTCGAGGTGGCTGGCGAGATGAATCGTCAGCGGGACCCTTCCGATCGCTTCGCCGATTTTCAGATCTGCCGGCGCGTCGTAGACGGGGTTGCCACCGATGAGGACGAGCGTCTCGACTTGGTTTTTCGCGATCGCGTCGGCGAGATCCGCGATCTCTTTGACGTTGTCTTTTTCGTCGGCGTCGGTGACGTCGGTGTAGTGGACGGTCGTGCCGACGCCGCCGAGCGCCTCGTTGATCGCGTGAGCGATCGCGTGAACGAACGCGGGCTGGCGCGATCCGACGACGACGACGGACGGCGCGCGGACCATGTCCTTGGCGAGCGCGGCGATCCATTCGGCCGTGCCGGGAAGGGTCGGAGCGTCGGCGGCGATGTCAGCGAGGCGCGCGCGCGACGTCGAGAGCGCCTTGGCGAGCGCGAGCGCGAGACCCGCGATGTCGGACGCGGGGGCGCGGAGGCGATGATCCGCGTTGGCGCCCGTCGTCGTGAGCGAAGGCTCGATGCAATAGAGGCGGCTCATCGAGTCGCCGTTGCTGCGCAGGCGACGCCCGGCCGCGAACTGCTTCGTCGCGCGGACGCTGCCTGCCTCGGTCTGCAGGAAGTCGCAGTCGAGCGAGACGATGACCTTGGCGCGGTCGTACATCGCCAGCGCGCGCTTCGGCGTGCCGAACGCGAGGCGAGCGCCTTCGTTGGCGTTGCTGTCGGCGACGGGCGCGTACGTCTGCACGTGCGCCTTCGGAAATTTCGTCATGAACGCCGCGCGCATCCGGAGGATGCTGGGCGAGTTGGTCGGCTGCATCAGCACGCGCAGCTTCGCGCCGCCGTCGCCACCCTGGACGGCGTGCTTCTTCAGCGCGTCCGCGAGCGCGTGCTCGGCGTCTTCCCACGTCGCCGGCTGCCCCTTCTGCATCGGGGTCGTCGAGCGATCCATGTCGTAGAGATCGAGGATCGACGCCTGCGTCAGGAGGTCGGTGCCGCCGTGCGGGCTGCGTTTCTGCGGGGGCGCGAGCTCGGGGTTGCTGGCGGGGTGCTCGGGGTTGCCTTCGATCTTCGTCGGGCGACCCTCGTGCGATTCGACCAGGAGACCGAGCGCTTCGCCTCGGCGGTTCATCACCGTCGCGTAGTGCGACGCGACGCCCGGGATCACCTGCTCCGGCATCTTCTGGTACGGGACGATCTTTTCGATCGGGCGACGGCACCCCTCGGCACCGGCGAGCGCGAGCGCCGCGCTTGCGAGCGTGAGAAACCCGCGACGACTGACGTCGGCGGACTCAGCCGACGGCGGCGTCGTGAAATGGCCCGCAGGGAACTCTTGCGCGAGCTCGGCCTTCAACGTCGGGTCGCCGCTCTTCGCGCGCTCTTCCAAGCTGCGAAACCACTGCGGTCCGTCTTGCGACGGCGCGGCGAACGAGTACGGAGCACGTTTGCTCATCGGTGGCACCCGGTGCAGTTCTCGGGCGGGTTGAGGTGCCGAGGCGGAGTCACTGGCTCACTCTCCGTGCGTTTCCATTCCATGTTCGTGACTTGCGCGACGGGCCGCAGAAACTGCGACGCGCCTTGGTTTTGCTTCACGTCGCGGTGGCATTCGAGGCAGAAGCCCATCGCGAGCGTCTTCTGTTGGCGGACGCGCTCTTCTTGATCGACGCGGCCGTGGCACTCGACGCAGCCGACGCCGGCGCTGACGTGCACGCTGTGATCGAAGTACGCGTAGTCGGGGAGCTTGTGCACTTTCACCCACTCCATCGCCTTGCCCTTGGTCCAGTCGCACGCCTTGCCGTCCCATCCGCAGCTGACGCGAATCGGCGCGAGCGCGGCGGAGTCGGTCTTGATGACCGAGTGGCAGTTCATGCACGTCTGCGTGGGCGGCACCATCGCGATGGCGCTCCGCTCGACGTTGACGTGGCAGTAGCGGCAATCCATGCCGAGCTGCCCTGCATGCAGTCGGTGGCTGTACGGCACCGGCTGGCGCGGCTCGTAGCCGACGTCCGTGTAGAGGGGCGAAAAGTAGTACCAGGCGAGAAAAACGATGCCTGGCAGGGCGAGCACAGTGATGGCGCCCGCAATTTGCGGGAGCTTGTTGAGCGAGCGGGGAAAGATTTGCATGAGGGGCCGAGCTTTTGGAGACGCTCCCGGGTCGACAGTCGGCGCGCTTATACGTTAATCGCGTCCGCCAGTACAACCTCGTCGTGACCCCCTGAGACTGTTGGGGTCTTTGCTCTTTGCACGTGCGGCAAAGGGCCGGAGGGCGCGCAGAGGTTAGGGGCGGAGGGGGGCTGCCGGCAAGCGGACTATTTCCAAATTCCGGTAACGGGTGTCACGCCGACGGCGCCTGCGAGGCGAGGCAGGCCGAAACCGTCTTCGATCGTCGCGAGCAGGTTGTAGTGGTTGCTCGCCGCCGCGTACGTCGATCCGGTCCGCACGACCGGCGAAACGATGGGAACGGCACGGGCGCGCTGCCGATGCTGTTGTCTTGCTCGTCCCAGACGATGAAGAGGACATCGGTGCCCGTGAGCGAGGTGATGATAGGGGCCATGTTCGTCTGGAGCCAGTCGTCGCCTTGCTTGATGGAATCGTTGGTCGGCGCGCAGCTGTCGTGCATGTCGTGGCAGAGGTCCGGCGAGACGTAGCTGAATCGGTACGTGCGCGCGGCGAGGTCGGTCGCGAAGTCGCCGTAGTCGCGGGTGCGCGCGGCGCAGCGCGCGGCGTTCGATCGGACGTTGTCGTAGTAGAGGAACGGGACGTGCTTGGCCGCGTACGAGCCGTTGTCCGCGAGGTTGCACGGCGTCCCCATGCCCTCGGCGTACTCGCGCCACTCGAGCGATTTGGCCTCGAGCTGATCGCCGAGGTGCGCGACGGCCTTGTTGCAACCGCAGCTCGAGATGATGAGGCAGAACGCGGTGCACGCGCCGAGCTGCGGATCGGGGTGGCAGTCGCACGTGATGCCTTGCGTGTCGCCCGACGTCATCGCGACGTAGTTCGGGAGGCTCGGGTGCGCCACGTTCGCGTAGCTCGTCCCGTACGCATACGAATTCATCAGGCCGTTGATGTACGGCGCGCTTGCGGAACCGCGGACCGACGACTGCGAGTGGTTCTCCATCACGACGACGAAGACGCGGCCGAACTGCGGGACGCCCGTCGCGCTCACGCAGTAACCCCCGGTGCCGCAGCTGAAGCCCGTCGCGCATGTGCCGCACGAGGAGCCGTCCGTCGTGCTGCCGCCGTCGGACGCGTCGCTCGCGCTGCCGTCGTTCGTGGTCGCGCCGTCGCTCGATGCATCGCTCTTCGACGCATCGGCGCTCGCGGCGTCACCGCTGCCGGCGTCGTGTGTCGACGAGACGTCCGCCGTCGCATCCCCGGACGTTCCGTCCGCCGCGGAGGCGTCGAGATCGTTCGACGCCGTGGTCGCCGCATCGGAGCCACACGCCGCGAGCGCGAAGGGCGCCAGAGAGATCGCGATCGAAAGGTAGAGCTTTGAGCGCATGCGCGAGTCCGTACCACGATTTCGGCTTCGTGCTGAGAGGGACTGGCGCGGGAGAAATGGCGACTTAGCTTCATCGGGACGGAGGGATCTGCATGACGAATCAAATGGCTCCGCGTGGCGCACTGCATGCTGCGACCGCGCGCGCACACATCGGATACGTGCACGCGTTCTTCCGGTTCATGGGCGATCGAAACGCCTCGCTGCTCGGGAAATTGTGGGTGTTTGCGGCCGTCGCCTACGTGGTGATGCCGCTCGACGTGGTACCCGACTTGGTGCCGATCATCGGCTGGCTCGACGATCTCGGCGTCGTCGCGATCACGCTCGGCTACTTGTCGCGCGTGCTGCAGCCCTACCGCGAACGCGCGCCAGTCATCGCGCCAGTCATGACGGCGCAGGCGTTCGCGCAGCGCTCGCACGAGCTCGCGCGCCGCGGTGCCGGTGCGCGCGGCGCGAGCGTCGCCGCGCGGTAGCCGTTCACTCGCTTCCTCGCCGCGCCCATCGCGGATCGCCGTCGACGAGCCAGTCGAGCTGGCCTCGAATCTCGTCGGCGACCGGGCCGTTGTACCAGTGCATGAACTCGGTCTTGCCCGGGAGCTTCGCGAGCACGACCTTCGAGTCGACGCCCGCGGCGACGAGTCGCGACGCCGCGACGTTCGCGGTCGCGACGCGAATGGCCAGGCCGCACGCGAAGAGAATTCGTTTGCCGCCGCGCGCGTGAAATTGTTTCGCGTCGAACGTGGTCCAAGCGTCCTCTCCCCCTTCGGTCAGCACGACGAACGGAAAGCGCGTGGGCGCGCGCTCGACGACGTGCACGCCGAGGTTCGCCCCGAGCGAGAAGCCGGCATAGACGTTGGGGCCGTCGGCGATCCACGGAGCGAAGCGGACACGGAGCGCATCGAGCGCGGCGTCGATCTCGCGCGCGAGCGCGTCGCCGCCGCCGTACGTGAAGCCGTCGGAGCGCGAACCGACGACGGGGACGCCGCGCGGACAGACGATGAACGCGCGTCCGTCGACGATCCAGCGCCAGATGTCGCATTGCCCTTCGGGTCGATCGTCGAGGCCGTGCGCGACGACGACGATCGGGCGCGGGGAATGCGCGCCGGTCGGAACGGAGACGACCGCGTCGGCGAAGCCGGGGACCGCGAGCGCGATGAACGGCGTCTCGGAGTCGAGGGTCGGGGTCGAGGTCGGGGTCGGGGTCGAGGTCGGGGTCGAGGTCGGGGTCGGGGTCGAGGTCGTCGAGGTCGACGGCGCGGTCTTTCGATCGCGACAGCCGACCGCGATCGCGATGACCGCGATCGCCGTCGCGCTACTTGCGCGCAGCTGCGACGACGGCGGCTTCATACGCTTCCACGAGGGCAGACGCGGCCGCGAGCGGCGTCGGACGCGTCCGCAGCAACTTGTCCGCGTCCTCGGCCTTCTGATCAAACGCCGGATCGATCGCCTTTCCACGCGCGCCGATCGCACGCGCTTGCGCGCGACGCGCCGACAATCGTCCGACGAGCTCCGTTCGCTGCGCCCTGAATGCATCGACGCGATCCTTGATGCTGCGATCCGTCGCGAGGTACTGCTCGGCCGACTCGAACCAGCGCGCGAGCCCCACCGACGCCGGGTTCCACCGCCCTGCGCGCGCGGTCCCTTCGAGCCGTGCGAGCCACGGATCGAGACCGTCGAGGAGCGTGTCGTCGACGGGCGTCGGAAGCGCGCGTGCCTCTTCGATGTCGTCGCCGGCGTGGGCGACGTCGTCGAGCGCCGCCGCGTGGAGCTCCGCGAGCCGCTGGCGCAGCTTGCGCGCGCGCGCGAGCTCCGCGCTCACTCTGTCTCGCAAGCCAACGAGCGCGTCGAGCGTCCGACGCATCGACGCGAGACGCGGCGCGAGCGCGGCATCGATGCTCCCGGAGACGCCGAGCGGATCGCGCGCCACGCGCGCATTCATCGCCGCGAGATCGCGCTCGACCGACTCGAGCTCGCCCGCGACCGCCCCTTCGACCCCGAGCGACACCGCCAGATCGCGCAGCGCTCCCGCCTCGCGCGACGTCCGCTCGATCGCCGGCTCGAGCGTCTCCCACGCGCGATGCACGTCGGTCACCGCGTCGCGCGCGACGTGGTACGCGTGCGCCATCGCCTCGAGCAATTTCTCCGGAACCACCGCGACGTCCTCCGCCGCCGCGTCGAGGAGGTTTCGCGCGGCAAGTGGCTTGGGGATAGTCCCCATCTTGATCGACGGACCGTGCAGGAGCGCCTGCACTTCTTTCAGACGTTCGTCGGTGTTCCAGAACGTCAACGTCGAGATCGACTCGCGCACCGCCTTCGCGCGATCGAGCACCTCGGTCAGCCGCTCGCGATGCTCGAAGAGCTCGATGAGCGCGTCGAGCGCAGGCCCCACGCGCGCCTTCGTCATCCCTTCGAGCGGCGCGCGACGGCTCGTCGTCGATCCCGAGAGCGCCTGGTACGTCGCGTCGGCCTCGAGCGCGAGCAGGTTGTCGTCCACTCGCTTCAGGCGCTCTTCCCATGCCGTGAGCAGCTGGTCGATCGCTTCGACGCTCATCGATACTCGCGGAGCCGCGCTCGGATTCCGAAGAACGCGAGGAGAGCAATCGCAAGCGCGAAGAACGGATCGAGCCACTCCGCGTTCTTGAGTCCGCGATCGCCGTCGCTGAGGACGCGCTGGAAGACGTCCATGTTCACTCGGATGACGGCCGACGTCGCGGCGTCGAAGCGCGCGAACTCGTCGTTAGATCGACCGAGGCAGAGGCGGATCGCGCCGGCGCGATCGCCCTTCTGCTGGAGCGCGCGCATCTGGACGTCGATCGCGTAGTAAGCCGCGAACGTCCTCGCCATCGCGACCGCGAGCTCGCGTTCGCCGTCGAAGGTGACGTTGTTGAACTCGTCGGCGAAGAGACCGCGCGCCGCCACCTGCTTGCCCGCCTTCAGACGCATGACCTCGTTCGCGTAGCTCGTCGGGAACTCCGGGGCGGTCGTGAGTTGGCTGACCTTCGCCTTGAACGCGTCGGCGTAGAGGCGCTCTCGTTCGGGATCGAGGAGGTAACGGCTCTCGTCTCCGTTCGCGTCGTACGCGATCGCGCGCGCCTTCCACAGCGTGTGGATCGACTCGAACGCGTCCTCCTTCGCGAGCTTGAGATCCGCGCGCGCAGCGCCGAAGCGGGTGATGAGGTAGCCGCTGAAGACCGCGACGAGCACGGTCGCGATCAAGAGCGGCACGTTGACGATCCGCCGCGTGCGCTGGAAGAGAAACAGCTGCGTCCACAAGAGAACGAAGCCGAGCACGCCGCCGGTGACGACCGCGAGCGCCTCGGAGCCGCGGCTCGCGGAGGCCTGCGCGTCGTACACGTCGTTCATCATGTCCTTGTTGGCTTTGTCGAGTGCCTCCGCGGCCGGAAGGATCTTGGTGTGCATGAGATCCGTCGCTTGCCGGTATGTCGCGATCGCACCAACGATGTCTTTCGCGTCGTGCCGATAGTGCGCCTCGCCGTAGAGCTCGAGGTAGCGACCTAGGTCCGTCGCGATCGCGACGATGGGCTGCTTCTCGGCGTCGCCGTAGGTGATGTTCTGCGCCGACTCGACGAGGCGCGTGGCGGCCTTGATCCGCTGCGTCTCGAAGACTTGCGACGCTTGCGCGGAGTGCTCGACCGAGTCGAGGAGGTAGTTCGCGGCGTTCGCGTCGAGATCGGCGAGGAGGGCGCGGATCTCGAGAGCGGCGATGATGCTCGGGGCGGCGTCGGACTGAATCGTCTTCATCGCGCCGCGGGCGCGGTTGAGCGTCGTTTCGCCGACGAGCAAGAGGAGCGCCGCGCCGATCCAGATGAGCAGCATGAACGCGCGCATCCGCCGCGGCGTCGGCCACGTCGTCGGAACGCCAGGCGCCGTCATCTGCACCGACGGCGGCGAGGTGAGCGCCGTCACGGACGTCCTCGCAATTTCATCCGCGACCAGCGCCCGAGCGTCACTTCGTCACCCTGCTTCAGCGCGCGAAG
>JAYVXB010000241.1:0-6557 GCA_043785585.1 Deltaproteobacteria bacterium
GAGTCCTTGTCATGCTGCCTCCAAGTGAGTCTTCGAAGTCCCCCGCGAGCTTATGCGCGGACTCCTTCTTGTCGCAAGCATCCAGACGGTACGAGGATACGTACGACAGCGATCTCCACGAGGTCGCTAGTCGCTCGTCAAGCGTTTCAAGTCTCCGTCAGCGCCGCCTTCGCCGCCGCGATCGTCGCGTCGATGTCCGCGTCGGTGTGCGCGCCGCTGACGAACGCCGCCTCGAACTGCGCGGGCGGCCAATAGACGCCGCGCGCGAGCATTGCGCCGTGCCATCGGCCGAAGCGCTTGGTGTCGGCGGCTTTCGCGTCGTCCCAGCTTCGAATGGGACCGCGCGCGAAAAAGAGCGTGATCATCGAGCCGACGCGCTGCACGCACGCCGTCGCCTTCGCATCTTCGATAGCCGCGACGAGCCCCTCGTGGAGGCGCGCGCTCGACGCTTCGAGCCGCGCATAGAGCGCGTCGTCGAGGCACGCGAGCGTCGCGAGCCCCGCGCTCACCGCGACCGGATTCCCGCTGAGCGTCCCTGCCTGGTAGACCGGCCCGAGCGGCGCGACCTTCTCCATGATGTCGCGACGCCCGCCGTACGCGGCGAGCGGCATTCCGCCGCCGACGATCTTTCCGAGGCACGTCATGTCGGGGCGCACGCCGGCGCGCTCTTGCATGCCGCCGCGCGCGACGCGGCACCCCGTCATCACTTCGTCGAAGATCGAGACGGCGCCGTGCTGCTTGCAGAGCAGGACGATCTCTTCGAGAAATCCAGCCTCGGGCGCGACGACGCCCATGTTGCCGACGACCGGCTCGACGATGACCGCCGCGATGCTCGCGCCGTTCTTCGCGAAGAGATCGCGGAGCGCGCCGATGTCGTTGTACGGGAGCGTCGCGGTGTTCGCGACCGTCGAAGCGGGGACGCCCGCCGAGTCGGGGACGCCGAACGTCGCCGCGCCCGAGCCGGCCTTCACAAGGAGAAAATCGGCGTGGCCGTGGTAGCAGCCGATGAACTTCACGATGACGTCGCGACCGGTGAAGCCGCGCGCGACGCGGAGCGCGCTCATCGTCGCTTCGGTTCCGCTCGAGACGGCGCGGAGCATTTCGATCGACGGGTAGAGCGCGATGATGCGCTCGGCGAAGCGGACCTCGAGCTCCGTCGGCGCGCCGTAGCTCGTCCCGCGCGCGGCGGCCTCGACGACGGCCGCGATGACGGCGGGGTGCGCGTGGCCGAGGATCATCGGCCCCCACGATCCGACGTAGTCGATGTAACGCCCGCCGTCGGCGCCGTAGAGGTACGCGCCTTCCGCGCGCGAGACGAAGACGGGCGTGCCACCGACGGCGCGAAACGCGCGCACCGGGCTGTTGACGCCGCCGGGGATGACGCGCTGGGCGCGCTCGAAGAGAGACGTGGAGTCGGTCATGCGGCGCCCAGCGTACCAGCAGTCGTCAATGCGGGCGCAGGACGAAGAGGACGACGACGGCGGCGACGGTGACCAGGACCGCGAGACCTACGATGACGAGGACGATGATCAGCGGCGCGCGCGATTTCGGGAGGACGGGGGCGTCCTGCATCGCGGGCGTCGGCGGGGACCATGCGGGTTGCAAGGGGAGAGGCGCGGGCGCGTGGGCGTGCGCGGGCGCGTGGGCGAGCGCGTGGGCGGGCGCGGGCGCGTGGGCGTGCGCGGGCGCGTGGGCGTGAGGGGGCGCGGGCGCGAACGCGGGCGCGAGGCGTTGCGGCGCATTGAGCGACGCGGCGAACGGCGACTGTGGCGACGGACCGAGCTGCGGTGCGACGGGCGCCGGCGGGCGCGACGACGGCACGCGCATCGGCGGCGTGTTCATTCGACCCGAGAGCGGCACGTTGGGGTTCGGTACGGTCGGCGAGCTCGATAGCGGAAGCGTGCCGGGCATAGGACGCGACGGCGCGTCGAGCATCATCGCGGTGCCCATGAACGGATCGCGCGACGCCTCGCGCGACGGCGGCGGCGGCTGCGCTTCGTCGAATGCGGCACCGCGCGGATCCCACATCGTCGCGGCCTCGGGGAGCGGCGCGTCGATCGGCGCCGCGGGAATGGATCGCGGCGAGCTTCTCACCGCCGCACGCTTCAGCGCATCCCAGAACGTCGCCGCGTCGGCCGGCCGCGTCCCGATGTCGATCGCGACGGCACGCGCGAGCGCGAGCTCGACCTGCGGCCGCACTTTGATCCCGAGCGCGTGGCACGTCATCGGGAACGTCGGCGTCAGCGCCTGCAGCGCGCACCGCGCGAGCCCTTCGCCGGTGCGCACACGCTGATCGCGCAGCGTCTCCAGAAGGAGCAGCCCGAGCGCATACACGTCCGTCCATGGTCCGATCTTGCCGACGCTCGCGTCGAACTGCTCGGGCGCGCCGTACGACGGCGAGCAGACGATGCTCTGCTGGCCGACCGTCAATACGCTCGGCGCGATGCCGATCCCATCGTCGATGATCTTCGCCAGACCGAAGTCGAGGACCTTGAGGCGGATCCCCGCGCGCGTGTGCGCGAGGAAGAGATTTCCCGGCTTGATGTCGCGATGAACGACGCCTTGCGCGTGCGCGTACGCGATGGCGAGTACGGCCGGCTCGAAGAGCTCGATGATCTCCTCGATCGTCCGCCCCGTCATTCCGCGTTGGCGGCGATCGAACAGATCGCGCGCGAGCGACACGCCGTCGAGCCACTCGAGCACCATGTACGGCACGAGCGCGCCCGTCATCGGCGCGACGGTCGTGCCCGCAGTGATGCTGCGAACGATGTCGAGGTTGCCTTGCGAGAGTCGATACGCGATGCGGCTCTCGTCGCGAAAGCGTTTCGCGAACGACTCGATCATGTCGGTCTCGAGCGACGCTTGGAGCTTGAGGCACTTGATCGCGACCCACTCGTTGAGACCGAGATGCATCCCCTTGTAGACGATGCTGAAGCCTCCTTCGCCGATCGGATTGTCGACGCGGAATTGACTTTCGATCACCTGTCCGCTGAGCCCGAAGGGGTCGCCAGCCATCTCAGGGCATCATATCGCGGAAGGGGCGGCGCTCGGCGGCGGATTCGGCGCCGACGGTATGGGGCGTGCGTGACGCGGAAGGACGACGAGCACGACCGCAATCCCCACCGCGACGACCACCGCGACGATCAGGAGGACGATCGCGATCATCGGCCCCTTCGATCGCGGGAGCGATTCGGCCGCCAAGGCCGCGGGCGGCGCGACGCCCGGCGTGCTCAGGTGCGATCGTGGAGGCGCATTCGGCGGAGCCGAATAGGCTCGCGGCGGCGGGAGTGACGGGTGCAGCCAGATCCCACCGGGCGGAGGCGTCGCGATCGGCGGCGGCGCGGAGGGCATTTGCGCGGCTTCGGGAGGAGGAGGTGTCGTCGGCGTCGCCGCGAGCGCGGCCGATCCGGTGCGCAGCGTCCTCGGCGGGCGATCCTCGAGCGCGCCGATCGCCGGCGGCGGCTCGCTCGCTCCACCGGGCCGCGTCGGCGCGTTCTCCATCCGCACCGTCGACGCTCCGGCGCGGGGACGCGGCGCTCCCGGCGCAAACGCCGACGCAATCTCCGCCATCGGGCGCGTCGATCGGCTCGTCGCCGTGGTGACCGGCGGTGGCGCAGCGCTCTGCGGACGCACGACCTCGACCGCGGGCGATCCCACGGCGTGCATCACGTGCGTATCGTGCGGCAGCGCCGACGACCGCGGCGGAATGCTCTGTGGACGATGCGCGTGCGGCGGACGCCCCGACTCGGCGTCGATCCGAATCGCGTTCTTCAGCATCCCCCAGAGCTCACCCGCGTCTTGCGGCCGCTCGCTCGGCGCGATCGACACCGCGCGACCGAGCAGCGCCTCGACCGCATCGCCGACCGCGATGCCGAGCGCGCGCGGCGTCGGTCGGTTCACTTCGTCGAGCGTCCTCATCGCGAACTCGCCGAGGTGCTCGCCCTCGTTCACCGTTCGATCGCGAAGCATCTCGAGGATAACGAGCGTGATCGAATAGACGTCGGTCGCAGGACCGATCTTGCCGATCTTGTCGTCGAACTGCTCGGGCGACGCGTACGCGGGCGCGAAGATCCGAATGTGACCGAGCGTGACTGCGCGCGGTCCCATCTCGAGCGCGTGATCGCTCACGACCTTCGCGACGCCGAAATCGAGCACCTTGAGCTTCATCCCGTCGCGGCTCTCTGTGAGAAACAGATTGCCCGGGTTGACGTCGCGGTGGACGACGCCTTTCGCGTGCGCGTACGCGAGCGCGTCGACCGCCGAGTCGAGGAGCTTCACCGTCTCGGCCATCGTGCGACCGCGCAGTCCGTCCGCGCGTCGCTGCGTGAAGTCCTGCGCGAGCGAGCGTCCTTCGAGCCACTCGAGCACCATGTACGGCACGAGCGCGCTCGTGACCGGCGCCATCGTGGTGCCGCTCGCGATGCTGCGTGCAATGTACAAGTTCCCCTGCGAGAGCCTGTAGTGGATGCGGCTCTCGTCGCGGAAGCGCCGCACGAACGACTCGACGACGGCCGATCCGAGCGCGCCTGGAAGCTTCAAGCACTTGATCGCGATCGGCTCGTCGAGACCGACGTGGTGCCCTTTGTAGACGACGCTGAAGCCTCCTTCGCCGATGACGCGGTCGACGCGAAACTGCCCGTCGAGCACCTGCCCGATGAGGCCGAAGGGATCCCCCAGAGTCACGCAGGGACGATATCAGCGAACGTGCGAGAACGCCCAGCGGACGGCGTCGCACGAGCGGATGACACTCCGTCGGCGAAGTCGCTCGCCGACGTTCATCGACGCGCCTTCAGCGCGGGAAGTGGCAGTTTGTCGTCCAGAACGAATCGACCTTGGTGGCGCCGCCGTCACCCGATCCGCAGACCATGACACCGCTCGTGCTCGTACCGACGCCATCTTCGATGCACGTGCATAGCTGCGCGGAGTCCGAGCACTGCAGCTCGTAGTTGTGACCGCCGACGGTCGCTTGGCAGGAGCAATCGCCGGTGGACGTACCACCGCAGATGAACGGTGCTGGGCCTGCGTCGGTCGACGGCGTACCCGCGTCGACGACGCCGCCGTCGGGACCCGTGCCCGGGCCGGTCGGGCCGGTCGCTTGCGAGAAGCACTCGATCTGGCCTCCGACGTCGCGGCAGCAGACGTCGGGCGTTCCGGTCGGGTGTTGCCAACCGCTCGGGCACGCGAAGTCACAGACGGACGACGGTGGCGGTTGCGGATCGCACGATCCGCCACCGTCGATCGAAGGCGCGCAGCCGCTGTCGCTCCACGATGCATCGCCGACGTCGGCATCGACGCCACCCGCATCGATGACGCCCGCGTCCGGTCGTCCGCCGTCGCTGCCGCCGCTCGCCCAGCCGTAGCAGACGCCGTCGCCGTTCGACGTGCTCTGGCAGCAGCCGTTCTGAATCGGATACCAACCCGGCTCGCACGCGTAACCGCACACTCCCGGAGGAGGTGGCGGCGGCGTCGGAGGAGGCGCGACGCAGTTCTGCGGATCGTCGAGCGCGCAGCAGCTGCGCGGATCGGGGTACGTGGTCCATCCGGTGTCGCACGGTTGAAACGGCGCGCCCAAGTAGACGCCGCACGTGCCCGCTTTGCCGGCGCCCGCTTCGCAGCAGACGTTCGGGTGCGCATCGCCTGCGCCGCACGAAGGGACGTTCCCGCCGACAGTGTGCGGGTCCACTTGCGAGAGCTGCGCTTTGTTCGTGCCGAGCGAGACCTCGCGGCCTCCGCACGCGACGAGAACGGGGAAGACTCCGACCGCAGCGAGCAACAACGACGACGTCAGTGTGAAGGTTCGCATTTTGTCTCCTCGAAAAGGTAAGTGGCCGCGCGCGAACGCGGTCGTGATCAAATCGGCTTGCCGCCGCACGACGCGCGGACGCGTCCCGCTTGCGGCGATTGCGGGAACGCGCGGAGGAAGCGATCGGCTGCGGCGCGGGCATCGTCGGTACGACCGAGGCTGCACAGCGCGAAGACGCGCGCGGCCTCGCGCTCTTGGCCGAGCGATCCGGCGGGGAAGCGACGTGCGTGCTCGTCGAGAAGCACGAGAGCGCGCGCGCCGTCGCCGGCTTGGAGCGCGACCTGTGCTTCGCGGATGAGACCGAGCTCGCGATCGATTGCGTCGGCAGAGGGCGCGGGGGTCGCGGCGGGTGGCGGTGGGATCGGCGCGGAGGGCGCGGACGGCGCGGATGATCGGTCGGGTGCTGCGCTCGTCGACGACGCGGCGAGCGGCGCGGCGACTTGCGACGCAGCGGGCAGTGCGATCGGTGCGGCGCGAGGTGGCTCGCGCGGCGCGGTGATGGACGACGGCGCGCGGACGGTGGTGGGCGCGGGCGGCGTCGACTCGACGTAGCTCACCGCGCCGACGCCGAGCGCCGTTGCTGTACCGAAGACGAGCAGGAGCTTCATGCCGATTCCGATCGGCGCGATCGTCGTGGCGACGCCGGCGACGCCCGCCGCACCTGCGACACCGGCAGCTCCGGCAGCCCCTGTTCCGACCGATGCGCCCGTGCCCGCGCTCGCGCTCGCCGCGCTCGCCGCCGACGACGCGGCCG
>JAYVXB010000242.1:0-6554 GCA_043785585.1 Deltaproteobacteria bacterium
CGACATCTACTCGCTCGGCGCGGTCATCTACTTTCTTCTCACCGGCACGCCGCCGTTCACGACGGAGAACGTCGCGGCGCTGATGATGGCGCAGGTCAACGATACGCCCGAGACGCCGAGCCAGCGCCTCGGCGCGCTCATTCCACACGATCTCGAAGCGACGATCCTGAAGTGCCTCGAAAAGCGCCCCGAGGCGCGCTTCCAGCGCATCCGCGATCTCGACGCCGCGCTCGCGAAGTGCGCGGTCGGGCGCGCGTGGACGAACGACAACGCGCGTGCGTTCTGGGCGACGTACCTGCCGACGTCGCGGGTGATTGGCGCCGAGACGGCGACGCAGCCGCGCATGCGTCGCTGACGACGATGGCGATTCGGTACCACGCCGCGTTCGTGATCGCGCTCGTCGCCACGGGAGCGTCGTGTGCGCCGACTGCGCTGGCGCCTCCGTCCGCGTCGGCGGTCTCTCGCTCCACCGCGGCGCTCGACGCGCTCTTTGCGGCCGAGTGGGACTACGAGATGGAGGAGCACCCAGTGCGCGCGTCGCTGCGCGGAGATCGTCGCCACGGCGATCGCTGGGACGACCTCTCGCTCGCCGCGATCGAACGCCGCCACCGCCACGACGTCGATCTCCTCGCGCGTCTCCGCACGATCGATCGCGCGACGCTCGCGCCCGCGTCGCAGCTCGATCTCGAGCTCTTCGTCCGCGCGCGTCAGCTCGCCGTCGACGCGCACCCGTTCAAGCTGCATCTGCTCGCGATGAGCCAGCTCGATGGCGTGCACCACGTCCACGACGTCGCCGACGGACTTCGCTTCGAGACGCTGAAAGACTACGACGACTGGCTGCTTCGCCTCCGCGCGCTCCCCGCGCATGTCGAGCAGGTCACGCTTCTTCTTCGCGAAGGGATGCGCGCGCGCGTCGTCCACCCGAAGATCGTCATGGAGCGCGTGCCGGCGCAAATCGACAAGCTCACCTCTGGCGATCCCGAGGCGAGCGCGCTCTTCAAGCCGCTGAAGCGCTTCCCCTCTTCGATCGCCGAAGCGGATCGCGCGCGACTCACGCAAGCGATCCGCGACACGATCGCGACCGCGGTCGTGCCCGCGTTTCGCCGGCTGAAGGACTTCGTCGAGGTGGAGTACCTCACGTCGTGCTTCGACCAAGTCGGCGCGTGGCAGCTCCCCGACGGCGACGCGCTCTACGCGTTCCAAGCGCGCCGGTTCACGACGACCGCGATGACGCCGCAGCAGATCCACGACGTTGGGCTCCGCGAGGTCGCGCGCATTCGGCGCGAGATGCAGCGCGTGATGGAGACGATCGGAATGAAGGGGACGCTCGCCGATCTCTTCGCGATGCTCCGGACCGATCCGCGCTTCTACTTCAAGACCGCCGACGAGCTCTTCGAGGCGTACGCGGCGCTCGCCAAGCGGATCGATCCCAAGCTCGTGAAGCTCTTTCGCAGGCTCCCGCGAACGCCGTACGGCGTCGAGCCGGTCCCCGCCGCGACCGCGCCCGACGCCCCCACCGCCTACTACCGCCCGCCCGCCGCCGACGGCTCGCGCGCCGGCACCTTCTTCATCAACCTCTACAAGCCGGAGATCCGCCCGAAGTGGGAGATGACCGCGCTCGTCCTCCACGAGGCGATGCCCGGTCACCACCTTCAGGTCGCGCTCGCGATGGAGCGAAAAGACACGCCGCTCTTCCGGCAGGAGGCGCGGTGGACGGCGTTCGTCGAGGGGTGGGGCCTCTACGCGGAGTCGCTCGGCGACGAGATGGGGCTCTACGAGGATCCGTTCGCGAAGCTCGGGCAGCTGACGTTCGAGATGTGGCGCGCGGTGCGCCTCGTCGTCGACACGGGGATGCACCATCTGCGATGGGAGCGGCGGCGGGCGATCGAGTTCTTCCTCGAGAACACGCCGCGGCAGGAGATGGACGCCGTGAACGAGGTCGACCGGTACATCGCGTGGCCGGGTCAGGCGCTGGCGTACAAGATCGGCGAGCTGAAGATTCGGGCGCTCCGGACGAAGGCGCAGGCGGCGCTCGGGGATCGCTTCGACGTCCGCGACCTCCACGAAGTGATCCTCGGCGGCGGCGCCGTGCCGCTCGACGTCTTGGAGCAGCGCGTCGACGCCTGGATCACGCGTGTCCAAGTTGCGACACAGCGTCGCCCTCCCTGACGCGAACGCCACGGTCCGGACGGCGATCGCCCCGCGAATCGGCCGCATCGTGCTCGGTACGCCCGATGCATTGTCGTTCGTCATGTCCCAGCGCGCGCACTTCTGGCTCCGCATCGCGGGCCTATGCGTCATCGTGCTGGCGCAGGTTTTCCCGCACCTCGCCTCGCGCGATGCCGCGCCGCGCGCCCAAAGCGCCGCGTCGGCGGAGGTCGCAGGCGTCACGAGCCTCGCCAGTCGGTAAGCATTTTTGTTCGAGGCGCCCGCTACGTCGGGCACGCCCGTCATGGCGTCGCGCCCAAAGTGCTGCCGACTGCCCGCGGGTGCGAGGCATCAACCCGCGGCCGCAAACCGACGTTGCATCCCGCCCGCCAGCGCGTAGCCTCCCGGAGCCGAGCGCCAGACCGGCACGCCCGCGATGCAGCTTCTCATCCTCTCCCGCAACGCCACGCTCTACTCGACGAGCCGACTCGTGCTCGCCGCGCGGGCCCGCGGCCACGGCGTCACCGTCGCGGATCCGCTCGATTTTCGCATCGTCGTCGAGCGCGGGCACCCGTCGATGTACCTCGGCGGCAAGCCGATCCCGCGCTGCGACCTCGTCTTGCCGCGCATCGGCGCGTCGATCACGAACTACGGCCTCGCCGTCGTCCGGCAGTTCGACATGATGGGGATCCCCGTCCTCAACACGGCCGTCGCGATCGCGCGTTCGCGGGACAAACTGCGCGCGCTGCAGCTCCTGACGAAGAAGAACATCGACGTCCCGACGACGGTGTGCGCGCGGACGCCCGACGCGGTCGAGCTGGCGCTGGCGCACGTCGGCGGCGTGCCCGCGATCGTGAAGCTCCAGCAGGGCGCGCAGGGCATCGGGACGATGATCGCCGAGACGCCGCAGGCCGTGACGTCGCTTCTCGAGACGCTCTGGGCGATGGGGCAGGACATCATTCTCCAGGAGTATATCTCCGAGTCGAAGGGGCGCGACACGCGCGCGATCGTCGTCGGCGGGCGCGTCGTGGCGGCGATGCGGCGGCAAGCAAAGAGCGGCGAGTTCCGGTCGAACCTGCACCGCGGCGGGCTCGGCGTCCGCGTCAACCTCGACAAGCGGTACGCACAAGCCGCGGTCGCGGCGACCAAGGTCATGGGGCTCGAGGTCGCGGGCGTCGACATGCTCGAGTCGCGACAAGGTCCGAAGATCCTCGAGATCAACAGCTCGCCGGGCCTCGAAGGAATCGAGCGCGCGAGCGGGATCGACGTGGCGGGCGCGATCGTGATCCACGCCGAGCGCTTCCTCGCCAAGCGCAAAGAGCGGCGCGCGAAGAAGCGGCGCGACGCGGTCATCGACGACGAGCGCCGGCGCACGCGCGTGCGCGCGGTAAGCGGCGGATGAGCCTTCTTCGCGTCGAGCGCAACGGCGCCATCGGCGTCTGGACGATCGCGCGACCCGAGGCGAAGAACGCGCTGAGCTTCGCGCTCATGGCCGAGCTCGCGCGCGCGATCGAAGCGGCTTCGGAGGACACGAGCCTTCGCGCGGTCGTGCTCACGTCCGAGGGGAACGTCTTCGTGTCGGGGGGCGATTTGCGCGAGCTCCGAACGGCGACGACGTCGACCGACGCCGAGCGACTTTGCGACGCGGGGCGCGCCGTGTGCCGAGGGATCGCGGATCTCGACGTGCCGGTGATCGCAGCGCTCCCGGGCGCGGCGATCGGCGGAGGTGCCGAGCTCGCGATCGCCTGCGATCTGCGCGTCGCGGACGATCGCGCGAAGCTGTGCTTCAAGCACGTGCGCATGGGGCTGACGACGTCGTGGGGGACGCTGCCGAAGCTGCTGCAGCTCGTCGGACCGGCGACCGCGGCGCGGCTCCTCTACACGGCGCACGAGGTCCGCGCGACGGAAGCGCGCGGCATGGGGCTCGTCGACCAGGTATCGGACGACGGCGCCTGCGTCGCGATCGCGCTCGCGTGGGCGCTCGACATCGCGGAGGGTTCGCCGAACGCGGTCGCCCAGATGAAGGGGCTCCTCCGCGACGCCACGTCGGGCGGCGATTTGCTCCGTGCGCGCGAGCGCGAGCGCTTCATCGCAACGTGGACGAGCGACGATCACAACGAAGCGGTCGACGCGTTCTTCGCGAGCCGCGCGCCGGTGTGGCGTCCGCGCTGACGGTCAGGGATAGTCCGAGACGTCGCGCGGGAGCGACGGATCGATCCAGACGCGAACGGTCGTCCCCTGCCGAACGACACGCTCTTCCGGTGCCGCGCAAGCGTCCGCCGCCCGCGAGGCGTCGCGCGAAGCGTCTCGCCGCCACGCGACGCGGAGCATCTCTTGTCGGGCGGTCAGCGCGTCGCCCGTTCGCCACGCCGCGAGCGCGCGCTGTGCATGGTCGCGCCCGTAGCGCGTCGCCGTGTCCGCGCGCGAGAGCGCCGCGTCGAGGCACGCCGCTTCGGCCGCGTGTCCCCGCGTCCTCGCGCGTCGCAAGAGAGCGCGAACGCGATCCGACGTGCTCTCCAACGTCGCGACCGCCGACGACACCTCCGCGCGTGCGCGAACCGCCTCTTGCTCGATGGGCATCAAGTCGGCAACGGCAACCGTCTGCACACACATCCCAAGCACCGCAATCGCGGCGCACACGATGACTCGTCGCATCCCGTCCTCCATGGGGCGAGGCGCGAAAAACGCGCCCCTATGACGACACGTTCTGTAGCGGGGCACCACGCCCGCATTCATCTCCGATGGCTGAGCTCGGCTCGAACGTGTCCGCGCCGGGCCGCACGCGCTACGCTTCGTGCCGGCCATGCGCGAGGTCTCCAACAAATCGGCGATCTTCTTGCGGGATGCCTGCGCGCGTGAGGGCCTCCGATTCGACGAAATCGCCCAAGGGCTCGCCGGCCTCGAGAAGATCGACGACGGATCGGGGCGCATCGACTGGGACGCGTTCGCGAGCCTCATGGATCGCTTCATGGCGAAGACCGGAATGCGCGCGGTCGAAGAGGCCGGCGCGCGCACCGTCGAGGACGCCTTCGCCGAGTCGATCCGCGTCATCGCCGGCGCGTTCGCGTCGAGCCGCGTGCTCTACCGCGCGATCGTCCGCTGGTTCGCGCCCGCCGCGGTCGAGAACCTCGTGCTCACGTACGAAGATCTCCCGGACGGCCGCGCGCGAATCACCGTCGAGGTGCCGCCAGCGCATCGGCCGTCGATCGCCTTCTTCCACCTGACGCTCGGCTCGTACCGCGCCGCGCCACGCATGCTCGGTCAGCCGGACGCGATCGTCGAGATGCGTCTCGAGGAACGCCGCGCGATCTACACGATCACGCCGCCGCCGGATCTCACGATCGTCGCGCGCGCACGCCGCGCCGTAAAGGCGGCGCTCGGCGCGCGACGCGCGATCCAGGAGCTCTCCGATCAGCAAGACCAGCTGCGCGCCAGCTACCAGGCGCTGCTCGATTCGCGCCGCGATTTTCGCGCCGTCATCGACAGCGTTCCGAACGGCGTGCTCATCCACCGCGCCGGCGTCATCCTCTACACGAACCCGAGTTGGACCACGACGCTCGGCTTCGATCCGGTCGGCCTTCGTGTCGCAGACCTCGTCGTCCCGTCGGCGAGGGACGGCTTCGACGCGCTCATCGTGCCGAACGCAGCGCGCGGCACCGCGCGGCCGGAAGTCCAGTTCATACGCGCCGACGGCCATACCGTGACGCTCGAGCTCTTCCCCGCGAAAGACGTCGACTTCGACGGCATGACGTCATCGGTGCTCGTCGCGCACGACGTGACCGAGAAGAAGGATCTGCACGCGAAGGCCACGCTCGCCGAGCGAATGGCGTCGATCGGAACGATTGCGGCCGGCGTCGCGCACGAGATCAACAACCCGCTCACGTACGTCACCGACAACGTTCGCCGCCTGAGCGAAGCGCTCTCGTCGCCCACGTCGACGCTCCCGCGCGACGAGCTCGCGCAGATGGCCGCGGAAGCGGCGAGCGGAACGGAGCGCGTCGAGGTGATCGTTCGCGACCTGAAGACGTTCGCGCGAGCGCAGTCGGACGTCGTCGCGCCGATCGACATCTGCGCGATCCTCGAGTCGACGGCGCGCATCGCGGTCAGCGAGATCCGCCAGCGCGCGCGGCTGGTTCAAGACTTCGATGCCGTGCCCCTCGCGCTAGGCAACGCTTCGCGCCTCGGTCAGGTGTTCCTGAACCTGCTCATCAACGCCGCGCATGCGATCCCCGAAGGGCACGTGGAGGAGAACGAGATACGGGTCGTCGCGCGAGGCGTCGGCGAGCAGGTTTCGATCGAGGTGCGCGACACGGGTGCCGGCATCGCACCCGAGAATCTATCGCGCATCTTCGAGCCGTTCTTCACGACGAAGCCGCTCGGCGTCGGAACCGGTCTCGGCTTGACGG
>JAYVXB010000243.1:0-6549 GCA_043785585.1 Deltaproteobacteria bacterium
GATCCCGCGCTCGCCGGGCGCGTCGCGAGCGCGGACCTGCGCCTTCGCCTCGGAGACGACGCGACGCTGCCGACGATCTTTTTCCAAGACGTCGCCGCGAGCCTCCGCGTCGATGCGCGCGGCCTCGCGTGGCAAGAGCTCGCCGCGCGCGTCCTCGGCGGCACGCTCACGTCGTCGGGCTCCGTGCGCTTCGACGACGACGTCGGTCTCGACACGTCGGTCGCGTGCGCGGGGATCCGCCTCGAAGCTCTCCCGTCGAACGCCGACGGCACGACGCCCCTCGCGACGCAGCTCCGCGGCGCGCTCCACGCCGATCTGCGCGTGACGTACGCGGCCGGCGCGGTCCCTGCGTTTCTCGTTCGCGGTCCGCTACGCGTCGTCGAGCCCGACTTTCTGTTCATGACGTCCGCTGGAGAGAAGCTCGCGAGCTACGGCTTGCCCGCCCCCGAGACACGCGGCGCCGGACCGATCGACGCGGAGCTCGACGTCCGCGAGCAGATCGCGCGCATCGCGCCGATCGCCGCACGCCTCGAGGGCATCGACATCGAGGGCGACGTCACGGTCGCGTTCGACGGCGCGCTCAGCGGCGAGATTCGCGCGCACCTCCTCCAAGGGTACTTGCGTCGCAGCCTGCTCCTCGCCGTGCCCGCCGCGCTCGCCGAGCGCGTCACCGTCCCCGTGACGATCGGCGGCACGGTGCGCGAGCCCATCGTGAGCGCGGACCTCGTCCACACGCTCGACGATTTCCTCCAGAAGAGCACCATCGGAAGCGCGGTCACCGGCGTCATGGACGAGCTCTGGAGCACGCTCGGCGGTCCGCGCGCGCGGAGAACGTCGCCGCCGCCGCCGGCAACCGTCGGCGATCCGCTCGACGAGATCTTCGATCGCATTCTCGCGGGCGACGTCGACGCCGATCGTCTGATCGATCAGCTCGTCGACGCCGGCCTCGACGCCGAGCAGATCGAAGAGCGCCTCGCGCGACGCCGCAAGCGGTAGGTCACTCCTCGACGCCCGGCACCTTCGGAATCGTCGGCAGCGCCGCGCGCATCAGCTTCGTCTCGCCGAGGAATCCCTCGACCTTCTTCACCTCGTCGCGGTCCTTGAAGAACGCGAGCTGCCGATCGAGCTTCTTCAGCCCGAAGGCCGTCGCCGTATTCAGGAGCCCCGAGTCCTTCGCCGCCTGCGCGACGAGGTCCTTCGGATCGCCGTTCTTCACCGCGTCCTGCGCGCGCTTCACCGTCGCCGCCACCTCTTGCGCCGTCGCGACGACCTTCCTCGCCGTCGCGATCAGCTTCCGCGCTTTCTCCGTGTACTCGATCGCTTCGTTCACGACCGCCATCACCTTGCCGCCGAACGGGAGCACGCCGACCGCGGTCTTCAAGTACGAGAAGTAGTCCGCGTCGCCGCGCCACACGTCGAGCACCATCTTGTAGATCGCCGACGTCCCGAGCCCGGTGACCGCGTCGAAGATCTGCAGGAACGCGCCGATCTTCTCGAACTCCTTCGTGCGCTCGTGCTTCTCCCACTCGATGTACTCCGGCAAGGCCTTGATGCTCGCGTAGAGCGCGCGCCCCGTCGCGAGAAGCGGATCGCGCGCGTCTTGCGCGAGCGGGTACGTCGCCTCACGCGGCGCCGTCGCCTCGGTGTCTTGCACGACGGCGAGGAGCACCTTGTTCAAGTTCGCCGCGAGGCTCGCCGATCCCGAGTCGGTCGCGCGCGCCGCGAGTCCCACCGTGACGATCTCCGCCTCGACGCGCGCGAGGCGCTTCTTGTCGTCGTCGACGCGCTCGAGCAAGAGGACGAGGATCGCCTCGTAGTCCTTCGGCGTGACTTGGAACGGAAGCTCGTACGGCGGCGTCCCCCCTTCGCCGAGCGCCGCGAGCTGACGGACGATCTGAAACTGCTCGAGCTTCCCGTTCTCGATCGCCGCGCGGATCTGCTGGAGCTGCTCGAGGAGCGTCGTGAGCGCCCAGTTGAGCCGACGGATCTCTTCGTAGTCCGCGTGGATGAATTCGCGCGCCTTCTCCCACTGCGCAGTCGCCTCTTGCCGCTCCGCGTCCGTCATCCCCGCGCGAAACATCAGACGCTCGGGGACGCTGCGTTCAATCGCGAAGCCGCGCGCGCTCTCGTCGACCTTCACGAAGAACGGGACCTCGCGCGACTGCAGCGCGCCGAGCGCGGTCACGCCTTTCTGCGCGAGGACTCTGTACGCGTTCTGCGTGCTCGTCTCCGCACCGGTCTGCAGCCCTTGATACTTCTGCGCGTAGAGCTCGTACGACTTGTGGACCCAGTCCTGTCCGTAGAGATGCGCGAGCGGCGTCTCCGCCGGCTTCGCGCACGACGGCAGCCAGAGCGGCGACGTCCCGAGCGCGAGCGAGAAGACGCGACGCGACGCGATCACAGAAGCGTGATCCCGTTGACGCCGTCGAAGCGCGCCTTCACGTCGCCCGCCTTCGTCGACGCGCGTCCGTCCGCGCCGCGCTGACCCGCAGCGCCGCTGCTCCCTTGCGAGCCGTCGCCTCCGCGCGTGCCCGTCGGCACCGACGTCGTCGCGCCGCTCGGCGTCTGCCCGCTCCCGCCGCTTCCGCCGGAGCCTGCGCCGCCGGGCGATCCGGGCGCGCCGCCGCCGCCGCCGGAGACGTCGAGCTTCACCGCGCCGGCGAGCTCCGGAAAGCGTGCGTCATACACGAGATCGATCTGCCCGCCCGCGCCGCCGCTGCCGCCTTTGCCTCCGCTCCCGCCTTGTCCACCCGCGCCGCCTTGTCCCGCGGGGTTGCCGCTTCCGCCGCTTCCGCCGCCGCCGCCATGACCACCGGCGCCGCCGGATCCGCCGCCGCCGCCCGACGCGCGAAGGACGATCGGGTGGTCTGTCGGCGCGAGGAGGAAGTCATCCATGTCGCCGCCGATCTTCACCGCGACGAGCTTGTCGTAGAACGGCGTCTTCGCCATCGTGACGAAGACGACGAGCTTTGCTCCCGCGCTGCCGCTTCCACCATCGCCTCCGTGCCCGCCGAGCCCGCCGGCCGTTCCGTCGCCGCCCGCGCTGCTGCTCGATCCGGATTGCCCGGACGTCCCTTGCTTCCCGGAGTCGCCGGCGCTCCCGCTCGGTCCGAACGCGCCGTCCTTCCCCGCGCCTTTGATGCACTGGTAGTCGGGCTTGTACTTCGTCGTGAAGCTGAACTGATCGGGGCGGCGCTTGTAGACGCTCTTGATCTCGAACTCTTTGTCGACCGTCGCGAGGAGGCTCGTCGCCGGCGAGAACCATCCGTCTTTGTCGAACGCGCCTTGGTCGGAGTGAAACGCGAAGTCGGGGAAGTCGAGCTTGTCGTTCTTGTTCGCGCCTTCGTGGCCGGCCCACGTCTCGAGCTTCTTCGGTGCGTTTTCGCCCTCGAGGACGACCTCGGCGAAGATCGCCATTTGCACCGGCTCGCGCGGGCAGATCGTCTTTCGGTCTTTGCGGATGTCGACGGCCATCGTCTTCACGTCGGCCTTCGTGAGATCGACGGAGTTCGTCCCCGCGAGGCCGCGGAAGAAGCTGCAGCCGGAGGCGGTGGTCGCGAGAAGCGCGAGCAGCGCGACGGGAGGAACGATGCGCGAGAGGATGCCAGAGGTGATCATGGGTGCGGAGTTCTACGCTACATCGAGGCGCAAGCTGCCCGGGCGACGTCGCGCGCGACGGAACTTCGAGATTCACAGGAAGACGGGAAGGCGGGAAGATTGGGGATGTCCGAGAGCCATGCCGCGCACGTGCATCACGCCATCGACTACATCGAGATTTCCGTCACCGACGTCGCGGCGGCGAAGAAGTTCTACGCGGCGGCGTTTGGGTGGGAGTTCAACGACTACGGGCCCGACTACGCGGGCATCAAGGGCGCGGGGCGTGAGGTCGGTGGGTTTCTCAAGGATGTGAACGTGCGCGCGGGCGCTCCGCTCGTCGTGATGTATTCGCAAGGCCTCGACGCGACGCTCGCGAAGGTGCGCGAGGCGGGGGCGAAGATCGTGAAGGAGCCGTTCACGTTTCCGGGCGGGCGACGGTTTCAGTTCTTGGATCCGAGCGGGAACGAGCTCGCGGTTTGGTCGGAGGCGTAGCGCCGCTCAGCCGGTCGTCGGGACGCTCGTGTCGACGATCTCGAGGAACGCTTCGCCGATCCACAGCTCGCCGCCGCTCGAGACGAGGACGCCGTAGTAGATGTATTGCGCCTCCGTCGACACACGGGCGCGTGACCGTGCGCGTGGGCGTGGGCGTGGGCGTGCGCGTGGGCGTGGGCGTGCGAATCGGCGGGCACCTCGGGCACTCGAAGCTTTGCAGTCAGTAACCGCGGCGAGATTGTGGCACCCTGCGCGCGGCAACCACACAACGGAGGACGACATGATCCGCAAGAGCAGCGCAGTCTGGCGAGGCGATGGGCTTCACGGCAAAGGCAGCCTCACCACGCAGAGCCGCGCCTTCAAAGATCAGCCGTACTCGTTCATGACGCGCTTCCAGAACGAAGACGGCAAAGCGGGAACGAACCCCGAAGAGCTCATCGCGGCCGCGCACGCCGGTTGTTTCGCGATGGCGCTGTCGTTCGCGTTGAGCGACGCGGGGCATCCGCCGGCGGAGCTGCGCGTGTCGGCGGGCGTCGACATCCAGAAGGGCGACGGCGGTTTCTCGATCAAGACGATCGCGCTCGAGCTCGAGGCGAAGGTCTCGGGGATCGACCAGGCGAAGCTCGAGACGATCGCGGAGGCGGCGAAGAAGGGCTGCCCGGTGTCGAAGGCGTTGGCGGCGACGCCGATCACGCTGTCGGTGAAGCTCGTCTGAGTCCCGGCCCGCGCTCGCGCCTCGGATGCCTCGCGTCTTCTTTCGTCCCGATCTCTCCCTCTCGATCGATCCCGCGATCCTCGCGTCGCTGTTCGCCGCGTTCGGCGCACCGTCGCCGTGGAAGAAGCGCGCCGCACGCGATCCTCGCGTCGTCGCGCGATGGCTCTGGGGGAGCGATGCGCCGGCGGCGCTCGTCGATCGCCTCGCGTGGATCACGCGGCTCGGCGATGCGCGCGCGAAAGATGCGCTCGTCGATGCGGCCGTCGACGCGCGTGCGCGCGGGCACTTCGACGATGGAAGGCTCGACCGCGCGCTCGCCGCGTCCGGTGCGCCCACGACGACCTGGCCCGAGATGCCCGCGGTGGATCTCGCCGCGCGCCTGGCACTCGCGTTCGCGCGCGAGCCCGCGCTCGTGGTCGTCGTCGAGCGCGCGGAGCACGCGATCGCGCGGCTCTTGCCGGCGCTCATCCCGTTCGAGCTCGCGTCGCAGCGTTCGCGAATCACCGAGGACGATCGCGCGTCGTTTCCGCACGACGAGGTAGGCGACGCGCTCGCCATCGCCGCGCGCGAGGAGTCGGCTTGGGCCGAGCCGTGGTGCGCGACGGACGACGACGGAGCGCTCGTCTGCGCGGTCGTGCGCGCTTCGCCGCGCGACGCTTTCGCCGACGTCGGTGCCTACGGTCGCATCGCACGCACGACGCGTCATGTGCTCGCGACGGACGTCGTGCGTCTCGACGCTCGCGGCGCGCGCCTCTCGATCACCACATCGCGTCCGTCGCTCGTCTCCCCGTACGCGCGCGCCGTCGGCGCGAAGACGCACGGCGACGCCGCCGCGTTCTTCGGCCGCGCCGCCCTCACGCTCAAGAAGCTCCAGTCGCTCGGATCCGCCGGGCTCGCGCGCGTCCGCTTTCCGGAGCCCGTCGCGTCCGTCGACGTCGTCGCGCTCGAGCTCTACGACGGGCGCGGCGCGCGCAAGAAGGCGCACGGCAAGGACGCCCTTCGCTCGCTCGAAGGCGAGATGCGCCGCGGTGGCTACCTCACGTCCGCGACGATTCGCTTCGTCCTCGATCGCGGCGCGTCCGCCGTCGACGCGTACATCGAGCTCCCGAATCGGATCAGCGTGAGCGACGCACGCTTCGAGCGCGCCGCGCGCGCGGGCCTCGGCTCGCTCGGCGTCTTCGAGCCGGGCGCGATCGCCGACGACGTCGTGACGCTCGCGCCGTGGCTTCATCCCGAGTGGCGCTGGCGCGACGTCCTCGGCGACGACGGCTTCGCGCGCGCGGTGAAGCGCGCTCTGCTCGTCCGCGTCGCGTCGAAGAAGAGCGGCGCGCGCGTCGCGTCGAAGGGCGACGCGTCGCTCGGCGCGCGCGTGCGCGGCTTCGCGCTGACGAACGAGGCCGACGTCGGGAAGCACTACGCCGTCGCCGAGGATCCGAGCGTGCGCGCGCGAACGGTCGCCGCCGGCGCGCTCGCGATGTTCGAGCTTCGCCCGGCGCGCCTCGCGAAGCGCATGCGCGACGCGCTCGGCGTTCGCGCGCCGCTCGCCGCGGAGAAGATCGTCTTGCCGATGGGCATCGTCGACGCAGGGCTGCTCGATCTCCAAGGCGCGGCAGGCCTCCGCTTCGTCCGCCTGGTGCGCGCCGTCGGCGACGACGAGGCGAGCGCGCTCGCCGCGAAGATTCGGCGCGCGTGCGGCGGCAAGGAGCACGTCGTCGTCCTCGTCCCCGAAGGGCGCACGCTCGGCA
>JAYVXB010000244.1:0-6549 GCA_043785585.1 Deltaproteobacteria bacterium
CCTGACGCGGCGATTTTTTCAAGAAGCGCAAGCGGTGAACCGCATTCGCCATCCCAACATCGTCGACGTCCTCGACGCGGGATTCAGCGAAGAGGGGCCGTACGTCGTGATGGAGTGCCTCGAGGGCACGAGCGTGAGCGGCGCGCTCGCGCGGGTCGGGCGCCTCGACGTGGCGACCGCGGTGTCGGTGATCCTCCCGGTGCTCGATGCGCTCGACGCGGCGCACCGCCAGGGGATCATCCATCGCGACTTGAAGCCCGAGAACATCTTCGTCGCGCGCGGCTCTCACGATTCGCGCGAGTCGCGCGACGACGTCCGCGTGAAAATCTTGGATTTCGGGATCGCGAAGGTGCTCGACACGAGCGACGCGACGTCGCGACCGCAGACGCACACGGGCGTGATCTTCGGGACGCCGGACTATCTGTCGCCGGAGCAGGCGAGCGGCGAAGGGACGGTCGACGGACGAAGCGATCTCTTCGCGTTGGCGATCGTCCTCTTCGAGCTCGTCACCGGAAAGAAGCCGTTCGAAGCAAAGAACGCGATCGCGACCGCGTACCGGATCGTGCACGAGCCGACGCCGCGACTGTCGACGTTCGGAGTCACCGCGGACGCGTTGCAGGCGGCGCTCGACGTCGCGCTCGCGAAGCGTCCGGAAGATCGCTTCGCGACGGCGGCGGCGTTCGCCGAGGCGCTCGCGCCGCTCGTGGGCGACGCGTCGTCGCACGATCTCCTGGCAAAGCTGCTCGAGGCGGCGGTCACCGAGCGCGTCCGCTCGTCGGGCGTCGCACCGCGCGACGCGGATCTTCCGTCGCAGCTCGCGCCGACCGAGCTCGTGATGCGCGCGTCGGCTCCTCCTCCCGGTCGCGCGTCGTCCCCTCCCGTTCGCCCTTCGCGCCCGGTACCCACCTCGTCGCGCCGCATGCTGACGACGCCGTCGCAGCCGACGTGGACGCCGCGTCCGCTCCCGGGCCACGTGAAAGGACGGTGCCACGCGCGCGGCACGTTCCCGCGAGCCGCCTTCCGCTGGCTCGAGCGCGCGTACGGACGCGACGCGGTCAACGCCGTCCTCGACGTCTTGCCGCGCGAGCACGCCGACGACTTTCGCGGCGATGCGTTCAACGCGCTCGTGTGGCACGAGCTCGAGCCGGTCGACATGCTCATGGAGGCCGCGACGTCGATGCTCCTCGGCGGCGACGCTGCGCGATGGCGGCTCCTCGCGCGCGAAAACTTCGCGACCGACCTCGGCCCGATCCTCCGGCCGTCGTCGCGGCTCGTCGACGCACAAAAGCTCCTCGAGCGCTCGGCGACCGGCTGGGCGCGCATCTTCGACTTCGGCAAAGTGCGCGTCGGCGAGGCGAACGCGGGGCGTATCGTCCTCGTCGTCGACGCCTTCGAAGCGGCGAGCCTCCCGATCCGATGGACCTTCGTCGGGACGACCGAGGCGCTGCTCGAGAGCGCGGCGATCCGCGACGCCACCGTGCGCATCGTCAGCGGCGCGAGCAGCTTCGCGCGCGACCTCGAGCTGGAAATCATGTGGCGTGCGTGAAAGACTCGACGCCCACATCGTCGAAAGGGGAGCGGGCCATGGCGCAGGGCGGTAGCAGCACCGGAGTGCGGATCCTCGTCTTCGTCGGGATCCTCGGGCTCGTGAATCTCCTCTCGTACCTGCTTCACTGGGGATTCTGGGTCTACTGACGCCGGAGCGCGCGTTCGACGTCGCGCTCGGTGCATCGGCCGCGGCGTGGGCGGTGATGCGCGTCGTGAGCGCCGCACCGGCGGAGCGCTTCGCGGCGACGACGCTGACGGTCGCGTTCTTGAATCTGAGCGTCGCGATCCTCTTCGTCGTGCGTGCTCCTGCGGCTGCGGGCACGTCGCCGCGCGCCGTCGTCGCGAGCCTACCGTCGGTGGTCGCAGCGGGGATCGCGCTGAGGCTCGCCCCCGCGCCGCTCGCGTGGCCGCTCGGCGCGGAGATCGCGTTCGCGATCGGCGGCGCCATGACGGTCGTGTCGCTCGCGACGCTCGGTCGATCGTTCGCGGTGTTCCCTTCCTTGCGCGCCGTCGTCACGCGCGGTCCCTATCGCCTCGTGCGTCACCCCGCGTACGTCGGCGAGCTGACGATGATCGCGGGGTGCTCCGCCGCGCGAGGAGACGCGCTCGCGGTCGCTGTCGGCGTCGCTGCGCTCGGTGCGGTGGCGGCGCGCGTCCTCGCCGAGGAGCGAGTGCTCGCGCGCGACGAAGCATGGGCCGCGTACGCGAAGCGCGTGCGTTGGCGCATCGTCCCCGGAATCTGGTAGCGCGGGCGCGACTTTGCGAAGATGCGTCGGCAAGGGAGGTGCCGATGAGAGTGACTGTCCAACCGTACACACGCGCGAGCGCCATTCGCCCGACGATCCAAGAGGGCGATCTCGTGATGTTCCGCGGCGGACCGCTGCGCGATCGCGTGATCGAGATGGGCACCGCCGGCATCTACTGCCACTCCGCGCTCGCCTTCATCGAGCCGGACGCGACGACGGGCGATAGGCGCGTCCACTTGGTGCAAGCGACCAAGGAGAACGGCGTGCACACGAAGCTCCTCTCGCAACAGGTCGAGGAGTTCGAAGGCGGAATGGAGCATTGGCGCATCAAGCCGCCGCACCTCGAGAAGTACGACGGAAAGAGAGCCGTCGCCGAGGCGAGGACGAAGGTCGGGCTCCCGTACGCGATGACGCCGATCTACTGGTTCGCGCTCGACTTCATCACGTTCCGCCTCTTCGATCTGCGCGCACGCAAGGTCGATCCGAACGCTTGGTTCTGCTCCGAGCTCGTGGCGTGGGCGACGCGCAGGGCCGGCGTCGATCTCGACACCCATCACGCGGACGCGGCGACCTCGCCGAGCGATCTGGTGATCCACGGCCGTCGCGTCGAGCCGCTCGGCGCGTTTGCTCATCCGGCGGTCGTCGCGAACGCCAAGGGCTGACGACGGAGTGCCGTCGCGCTAGGTTGCGCGCGTGTACGAAGCGGAGCTCAACGTGCCTCAAGCGCAGGCGGTCGCGCACGTCGAGGGGCCGCTCTTGGTCTTCGCCGGCGCGGGGAGCGGCAAGACGCGCGTCATCACGTACCGCATCGCCAACCTCGTCGCGTGCGCGCGCGTGCCGCCGTACCGCATCCTCGCCGTCACGTTCACCAACAAGGCCGCGGGCGAAATGCGCGCGCGATTGCAAAAGCTCCTCGGCCCCGAGATCGCGCGCGACCTTTGGGCCGGCACGTTCCACGCGACGTGCGCGAAGCTTCTGCGCGTGCACGGCCACGCGGCAGGCCTCGCGAAGAATTTCGTCATCTACGACGCGGCCGATCAAAAAGCGGTCGTCACGCGCGCGCTCCGCGAGCTCGACCTCGACGAGAAGCGCTACCCGCCGCGCGCGGTGCTCGCGGGCATCCACAAGCAGAAGCAAGAGGGGCGCGGCCCCGAGGACATGAGCCTCGACTCGTACATGGACGACGCGATCAAGAAGATCTACGTCGCGTACGAGAAGCAGCTCCACGCAGCCAACGCCGTCGACTTCGAGGATCTCATCCTCTACACCGCCCGCATCCTGGCGGATCCGAAGAGCCCGGAGGGCGACAAGATCCGGCGGCGCTTTCAGTACGTCCTCGTCGACGAGTTCCAAGACACGAACGCGACGCAGTACGAATTTCTCCGGCAGCTCACGCGCGAGCACAAGAACTTGTGCGTCGTCGGCGACGACGACCAGTCGATCTACCGATGGCGCGGCGCCGACGTTCGCAACATCCGCGGCTTCATGAAGGACTTCCCCGACGCCGGCGTGGTGAAGCTCGAGCAAAACTACCGATCGACGAAGCGGATCGTCCGCGCGGCGCTCGGCGTGATCGCGCCTTCGCGCAACCGCGAGCCGAAAGAACTGTGGACGGCGAACGACGACGGCGCGGAGATCGACGTCGTCGCGACGCTCAACGAACGCGACGAAGCGGCGCTCGTCGTGCGCGCGATCCGCGAGGCGCGCGAAGGCGGGACGGATCCGAAAGAGATCGCCGTCTTCTATCGCATCCACGCGCAGTCGCGCGTCCTCGAAGAGGCGATGCGCGCGGCGGATCAGCCGTACCAGATCATCGGCGGGATGAAGTTCTACGAGCGCGCCGAGGTGAAGGACGCGCTCTCGTACATGCGCGTGCTCGTCAATCCGAAGAGCGACGTCGACTTGCTCCGCGTCGTCAACACACCGGCGCGCGGCATCGGCTCGACGACGACCGAGCGGCTCACCGCGTTCGCGTCGATGCGCGGCGTCAGCGTCTTCGACGCGCTCGAGCTCCTCGACGAGATCGGCGAGCTCGGCAACGCGCCGAAGAAGAAGCTCGCCGCGTTCCGCGAGCTCCTCGACGGATTGCGCGCGACGGCGCTCGAACGCACGCCGTCCGAGCTATTGCAGGCGATCCTGTCGCGCACCGGTTACAAGAACACGCTCGAGCAAGAGAACAGCGCGGAGAGCGACGCGCGCCTCGAGAACCTGCAAGAGCTCTACGGCTCGCTCCTCGACTACGAAGAAGAGGCGCGCGCGGCCGGCGAAGCGCCGAGCCTCGAAGCGTTCCTCGAGCGCGTGAGCTTGCAGGCCGACAGCGACGCGATGAAGGACGCGCCGCGCGTGACGTTGATGACGGTGCACGGCGCGAAGGGCCTCGAGTTCGAGCTCGTGATGCTGACCGGAATGGAAGAAGAGATGTTCCCGTACCGCGGCCTCGAGCCGGGCGGTCACGAGGAGCTCGAAGAAGAGCGACGCCTCGCGTACGTCGCGGTCACCCGCGCGCGGACGCGGCTCGTCGTGACGCACACGCAGACGCGGCAGATCTTCGGGACGACGCGCTGGGGGAGACCGAGTCGATTCATCGCCGACATGCCCGACGACGCCGTGCGCCACTCGGCGACGAGCGCGCTCTCGTCGAGCGCGAGCGAGCGCTTCGTCGATCGCATGACGCCGACGCGCGCGTTCGCGTCGGACCGTTCGACGCCGTGGCGCCATCCGCAGTCGATCTCGAGCGCGCCGCCTCCGCGCCCGCCGCCGGATGTCGAGCCCGGCGATCGCTACGTCGATCGCGAGTTCTTCGACGACGACGCGTCGTCCGACGCCGACGAGCCGCTCCGTCGCGGCTCACGCGTTCATCACGATCGCTTCGGCAACGGCGAGGTGCGCAGCGTGGTCTCGGCGGGCGAGCCTGCAGTCGTCGCGTTCTTCCCGGGCTGGGGAGAAAAGAAGATCCTCGCTCGCTTCCTCAAGCGCGCCTGAAGGCGCGTCGACAAGTGGCGGCGTGCGAGCCTGCGCGCCGCCTGACCGCGTGACCAGTACGACGATGTGAACCGCATCGCGATCGTCGCGTGATTGTTTCCGAAGGATGGCGTGGCGACCTTGCTATGATCGACGGCTCACGGAAGTCGTCAGCCGGAGGGGATCCATGTTCCGCAGGTTCTCCGAGGCGCGTCGATGAGCACCTTCTCGCGCAGCGCACCGCAAGGCGGTTCGAAGGATGGCGAGAAGGGGGACGCATCGTCGACCGCATCGGACAAGGAGGACAACGTCGAAGCGCCGCCGCCGCAGCCTCCCGCGGTCGTCGTTTCGCGCGTCGTCAACGTCAGCTGGGAGCGTCGCGCGACGACCGGCACGATGCCGCGCGTGCAGCAGCCTCCCGCGCCCGCGCAGCCCCCGCCCGGGCAGAGGCCTCCGATGCCGCCGCAGCGAATCACCGCTCCGCTTCAAGCGCCCGTCCTCACGCCGCCGCCGCCCGCCCCGACCGACGAAGAAGAGGATCCTCCGACCGATCCCAACTTCCGCAGCGCGCTCGCCGGCGCCAGCGGCCCCAACTCGACGCGGCCTGCGATGGACGACCGCGCGTCGCTCTTCGACACGGGCACGTCGCCGTCGATCGAAGCGACCTTCGACAAGCTGCTCAACGACGTCGACGCGAGCTTCGACGACATGATGGCCAGCGTCCGCGGCTCGCGACCGCCGGAGAGCGGACGCGCGGGGCACGAGAACGATCTCGCCGACGTCCGTGATCTCTTCGGTCAGCTCGCCGCGAAGCACATGCGCCCGGTGCGCGATTTCATGATCGACTTGAAGTGGGGAGAGGCGCCGCAGAGCTGGCTCGCAGTGTCCGAGCCCGCGGTGCGATCGCTGCGCGGCGCGGCCGAGCGCCTGACGTTGAGCGAGCTCGCCGATGCGCTCGATGGGTTCGCGGCAGCGCTCGAACAGGCGGCGACCGTGCGCGCGTCGACGGTCACCGGCGAGTCGCGCGACACGCTGATCGCGGCGTACGCAAAGCTCGCCGAGGCGATGCCGCAGGCGTTCGCGCTCGAAGTCGATCAGTCGCAGCGCGAGAGCGTCATCATCCACTCGCTGCTCCTCCAGGTGCCGGGCGTCCGCAAGGTCACGATCGACAAGCTCTACGCAGCCGGGCTCTCGTCGCTCGAGCCGATGTTCGCGGCGAAGAGCGAGGACATCGTCGCGACGACGGGCATCGAGCGCCCGCTCGCCGACCGAATCGTCGAGCGCTTTCAGCACT
>JAYVXB010000245.1:0-6539 GCA_043785585.1 Deltaproteobacteria bacterium
CGCGCACGTGCTCGGGATGCTCATCTTGTGCGTGACGGCGATCTCGCTCGCGCCCGAGCTCGCGTGGCGCGCGACGGCGGCGATCGGCGAGTCGCGCAAGCGGCACACGCTCCGCGCGGCGCTTCGGATCGTCACCGCGCTCGCGCCGCTCCTCATCGGCTGCGCCTTCTGCATCGCGGTGTATGCCGAGCAGTACGTGTGGGATCCGAGGATGTACCGCGACCCGACGGTCGAGGGGACCGCGCCGCCGCTCTGGCAAAAGATCGGCCTCTTCACGGCTTTCGCGAGCAACCTCTTCGGCGATCGCACGGACCACGTGATGATCGGCGCGTCGCTCCTTCTCCTCGCGACGACCGCGTTCCTCGCGTGGCGCCGACGCCGCGGCAACAGCCCGTCGCTCGTCCACGACGGCACGCCCGCGCCGCTGGTCGTTCCGCTCGTCGTCCTCGGCTTCGCGTACCTCGCGACGCCGATGGTCCTCATCGGCACGCACTTGATCTTCCCGCGCCTCGCGCAAGGCGTCGTGCTCGGTGCGATCCTCGCCGCGCCCAGCTTCGGCGGCGCCGTCGGCGCGCGCGTCGCGCGTGGCGCGCTGGCGATCGGCCTCGCCGCGGGCGTGAACCTCATCGTCCACATGACGCTCTTCGCGCGCGAGACGAACGACGCATCGCGCGTCATCGACGATCTCCCCGAAGGGCGCGCGGCGACCGCCGTGATGTGGGATCCGGCGACGCTGTCTTTCCACAACGGGACGCTGACGCACCTCGCCGCGTACTACGGCGCGCGCAAGCACGGCGAGTGGGCGTTCTCGTTCGCGCGTTACCTCTCTGTGCCCGTCCGTTTTCGCGGAGGCAGTCAGCCCGCGTGGCCGAAGAAGGGCTGGGAGTTCTCGGCGTGGGACTACAACCCGCGCTGCGGCTACGCGCGCCACTACGATCTCGTCATCGTCAAAGCGCCGCTCGACATCGCCGTCGACGCGGGCGGCGAGCGCGCGCTCAGGCACCGCGTCTTCGGGCGCGACGAGTACGACGTGAGGCTCTTGTCGCACCACGGGCAATACTGGGCGTTCGACACGGCTGGGCTGCCGAGCGACGGCACACCTTGAGCGCAGTCTAGGAGAAGGCGCGGAGCTTCCACGCTATCCTCGGTCGACCGGTGCTCTTCCTCCGCCTCACACGCTCGCTGACGCTCTTCGCGACGATCTTCGTCAGCTACATGACGCAGCTCGCGCTCGTCCGGATGTTTCGTCGTTGGGAGAAGGACGAGAACGGCAGGGAGAAGGAGCGCCTCCCGGAGTGGCTCTTCCAACGTCGGAAGCGCGTCGACACGAAGAACGCGAAGCGCCTCTACCGCGGCATGCTCAAGCTGCGCGGCGTCTTCATCAAGCTCGGGCAAGTGCTCTCGATCATGGGCGGCTTCCTCCCGCGCGCGTACGGCACCGAGCTCGAGTCGCTTCAAGATCAAGTGCCGCCGCATCCGTTCAAGGACGTCGAGCGCGCGTTCCAGAAAGCATTCGGCAAGTCGCCCGAGAGTTGCTTCACGTCGATCGAGCGCGAGCCGCTCGCCGCTGCGTCGCTCGGTCAGGTGCACCTCGCGTACATGAAGGACGGCACGAAGGTCGCGGTGAAGATCCTCTATCCGATGATCCGCGAGATGATCAAAGTCGACATGCGCGTCCTCGGCATCGTCATCCGCGTCTACAAGAAGTTCTTCCCGTTCGGGAACATCGAGCACGTGCACTCGGCGCTCGTCGACTTGCTCCGGCGCGAGACCGAGTACCTGCACGAAGCCGAGTGCATGGAGCGGATGGCGAAGAACTTCGCCGAAGAAGAGGATCTCCTCTTCCCGTCGGTGATCCACGAGCTGACGACGCGCGACATCCTCACGATGACGTTCATGGAGGGGATCAAGATCACGAAGTTTGCCGAGTACGAGCGGCGCGGGATCGATCGCACGAAGGTTGCCACGCGCCTCGTCGAGTCGTTCTACAAGCAGCTCTTCATCCACCGCTTCTTCCACGCCGACCCTCACCCGGGGAATTTCCTCGTGCAACCGGGCAAGCGCGACGGCGATGGACCGCGCATCGTGGTGCTCGACTTCGGCGCGATCAGCGAGGTCGGACCGAACCTCGTCGAGGGCCTGCTCGAGATCCTCCAAGCGCTCTTCACCGAAGACGGCGCGATGGCGCTCGCGGGATTCCGCAAGATGGGATTCGTCTCCGAAGAGGGGAACAAAGCGCTCCTCGAGCAGACGGTGAAGACGTACTTCAAGAAGCTCCTCAAGCTGCAGAACCGCACGGCCGAGGCGCTGATGAAGGCGGACCGCAAGGATCTCGAGAAGCTCGCGGATCCCGAGGTCGAGCGCGCCGAGCTGCGCGATCTGATGCGCTCGTTCCACTACCCAGAGGGGTGGTTCTACGTCGAGCGCGCGAGCGTGCTGATGTTCTGGCTCTGCGGGCAGATCGATCCGAAGCTCGACACGATGATGGTCGGCGTGCCGTACGTGATGCCGCTGCTCATGAAGAAGCAGATGGAGGCCGCGGCGGCTGCGGCGGCGGGGTGACGTAGGGCGTGCGCGAAGCCCGCACCGGAGCGCGACGTCACGTCGAAATAGGCACTCCCGCCGCCTCGATCGCCGCGCGCAGCTCGCCCTTCACGTGCCGACCCGCGAGCCGCAGCAGCTCGGAGACCGAGCGCGCGACGATCGGCTTCAAGTGGCTCGCGCGCAGGATCGTCGCGACGTTCGCGCGCTCGACCGCCGCGTCCGCGGTGTTGCCTTCGAACACGAGGTACACGCCTTGGCAAAGCAACGTGCGCGCCTCCGCGAAGCCGCCGAGCTGCGCTCGAAACTCGGGCGTCGCCGGCGACGTCGCCTCGGTCATGATCCCCACGTAGAGGAGCGGCTCGCCGGACTGCTGGCAAGCCGCCTCGAGGTCCGTCCACACGCGCTTCAGATCGGCGACGTCGCGTGACTGCCAACGTACGACGAAGACTCGACCGAGCTGCGTGCGAAGCGTTCCTGCCGCCATGACCCTCCATGCTAGCTCCCACGACCGCGCCGCTGCGCGTATCGCTTCGCGCGCGCGTGACGACCTCGAAAACCCCCATAATCCGTGCTATCGCCCGCGGCATGCACGTCCTCGTCGCCGGCGGAGCCGGATACATCGGCTCGGTTCTCGTCCCGCTGCTCCTCGAAAAAGGGCACAAGGTCACCGTCCTCGATCGCCTCTACTTCGGCGACACGCTCGCGAAAGCGAAGGCGTCCGTCGCCGGGCGGGACAAGCTCACGATCGTGAAGGCCGACATCCGCTCGGTCTCGCCGTCGGTCATGACCGGCGTCGAAGGCGTCATCGATCTCTCCGGCATCTCGAACGATCCGTCGTGCGAGCTCGAGCCCGAGCTGACGAAGAGCGTGAACATCGACGGCGGCAAACGCCTCGTCGTCCTCGCGCGCGAAGCCGGCGTCCGCCGCTACGTCTACTCGTCGTCGTGCTCGATCTACGGCCACGGCGAAGGGCTCGGCCTCACCGAGACGTCGAACCGCCACCCGGTGTCGCTCTACGCGCGCGCGAAGGTCGAGGTCGAAGACTTCTTGATGGAGACCGGCAAGAGCTCGGGCGGCAAGGTCGAAGCTGTCGCGCTCCGCCTCGCGACGGTGTTCGGGCTGTCGCCGCGCATGCGGTTCGATCTCGCGATCAACGTCATGACGAAGAACGCTTACGTCGGGCGGCGCATCACGGTCGACGGCGGCGGACGCCAGTGGCGGCCGTTCGTGCACGTCCGCGACGTCGCGACGGCGTTCATGATGGCGCTCGAAGCCGACGCGAAGATCGTCGCCGGCCAAGTGTTCAACGTCGGAAGCGACGCGAGCAACGTGCAGATCTTGAACCTCGCGTTCCGCGTGCGGGACGCGATCCCGGGGACAGAGGTCGTCCACGCACCGACCGATCCGGATCTCCGCGACTACAACGTCGCGTTCGAGAAGGCGCACAAGGTGCTCGGCTTCCACGAGGCGATGTCGATCGACGACGGCATCCGCGAGGTCCTCGCCGCGCTCAAGGACGGGCACATCGATCCCGACGAGCGCCGCTGGTACACGATGAAGCAGTACCTCTTCTTGCGTGAGGCGGAGCGCGCGGTGCGCGACCTCGGCATCGACGGAACGCTCCTCAGCGCGCCGAAGACGTCGTGAGCGGCGCAGGCAAGGTCGAGTTCTATCGCCATCAGCTCGGCGACGACGAAGCCTCGGCGTGGCGCAAGGTCCTCGACACCCTATTTCTCACGCTCGGGCCGCAAGTCGCGGCGTTCGAGAAGGAGCTCGGCGAGTTCTTCGTGCGCGGGCGCGACGCGTCCGCAGGGAAGCTCGCGACGCCGCCGCACGTCGTCGGGACCAACAGCTGCTCGATGGGGATGCTCCTCGCGCTGCGCGCACTCGACGTCGCGCCGGGTGACGAGATCATCACGACGGCGATGACGTTCGCCGCGACGACGAACGCGATCCTGCATCTCGGCGCGAAGCCGGTGCTCGTCGACGTCGAGCGCGGGACGGGTCTGATCGATCCGGCGGCCGTCCGGGCTGCGATCGGCCCGAGGACGAAGGGGATCCTGCCGGTTCATTTGTACGGCCAACTGGCCGACATGCGCGCGCTGCGAGCGCTCGCCGACGCGCACTCGCTGTTCATCGTCGAAGACTCCGCGCACGGCATCGAGATGGAGCGCGACGGCGTGCGCCCCGGCGATTTGTCCGAGGCCGCGGTCTTCTCGTTCTACGCGACGAAGAACCTCGCGAGCGGCGACGGCGGCGCGGTCGCCACACGCGACGCGAAGATCGCCGAGCGACTGCGACGCCTGCGCAACCACGGCGTGTCGAAAGCCGCGACCGAGCGTCACGGCAGCGTCTACCAGCATTGGGATCTCGTCGAGCTCGGCTACAAGGCGAACCTCACCGATCTCGACGCGTCGCTTTTACGCGTGCAGCTCCCCAAGGTCGAAGAGAAGCGCACGCGACGCGAGCAGATCGCGCGCCGCTACGAGTCGCTGCTTCGCGAGCGCGTTCCGGGCGTCGGCCTCATCGAACGGCGCGGGACCAGCAGCCACCATCTCTTCACGATCCACACGCCCGCCGAAGCGCGCGATCTCGTGCTCGCACGCCTCGGCGCCGCGCAGATCGGCACCGCGGTGAACTACCGCGCGATCCACACGCTCACGTACCTCGTCGAGCTCTTGAAGATTCCGCGCGGGGCTCTGCCGGTCGCCGAGGAGATGGGCGATCGGACGATTTCGATCCCGATGTATCCGATCTTGATGGACGACGAACAGGATCGCGTCGTGGATGCGATCGCGCAGGCGTGGCCTCGGTAGTCAGGCGACACGGACGAGACCCAGCGCTGCGGCGCCCGGGCCGCTCGTCAGAACACGATGGGCAGATCCACTTGTACGATGTGGTAGTTCGGCGCCGCCGCCGCCATCGGCTTGTCGAGCCCACGCGAGTACGCGATCCCCGGACGCAGCCACATCGTCTCGCCGACCTTGAGGTGAAGCCGCGGCCCCATGGCAAACGTCGTGTTGTCGACGAGGGTGTCGGTCTTGTCGTTGTCGACGGCGAACGGCGCGTTGAACCACCGTTGGTGGCGCAACTCCGCGCCGATGGAGAGCATCGAGATCGGCGCGTAGCCGACGTGAAGGCCGGTCGTGAAGTTCGTCTTCGTCGCCTCGTGCTGAAGCGCCGAACCGCGAACGCGCGTGAGTTGCAAGAGCGTCGCCTCGAGCTGCACGGTGAATCCGTTTGCAACGTACGCGACGTCGACGCCCGGGACCACCGTGAAGTCGTTGACCGCGAAGAGCGCGTTGTCCATCGCGGCGCGCGCGAGGACGCCCTTCGCACGCGAGTTGGCGACGCCGCCGTCGGGTGAGTCGCCACCGCCCATGCCGATGGGAATGGTGAAGCCAAGGAAGGCGCTCGCCCTCACGCCGCCGCCGAGGAGGATGGCGTACGACGCTCCGACGAGCGGGTTGACGATCGCGAGTCCTCCGTTGCCGATCGGCGGTGAGTCGTTCACCGCGGCGAGGCGAAGGAATGGCGCGAGACCGGCCGTCGCTGGGCCGGTGCCGGGGATCTTGAAGGTCGCGGTGAGCGTCGATGCGATCGTGAGGCCACCGCGCGACGCGGCGTCCTCGTATTTCGCGAACGACGTGTCGGCGCGCACGCCGGTCGACGCGGTGACGGGACGAAGCTGCCAAGGAAGCGAGTAGGTCGATGGCGGCGGCGTTGGTGCAGGCGTCGGCTCGGGCGTCGGAGGGTATTCGTCCGCGCGTGCGTCGATCGAGCCGAGGAGAAACGCAACGAACGAAGCAACCGCGAAGAATCGGGCAAGGCGCATGGCTAAACGTTCGCCTCCGATAGGCTCGGCGCGCGCGCCGCGAGGACCGATGTCCGCGTGTAGAACCACCAGGTCATCGCGATGCAGCTCACGTAGAAGACGAGGAACCCGGCGAACGCGGTGCCGAGCCCTTGCGTCGCGCGGATCGACGCGCCGAACG
>JAYVXB010000246.1:0-6538 GCA_043785585.1 Deltaproteobacteria bacterium
ATCGCCGTGACGACCTTTGCGATGTCGGCGGTGACGCTGTTGGTCGCGTCGATGCACACGATGAACGCGTTCGGGTATTTCGCGCGCACGCGCTTGGCGAAGGCGATGTACGCGTCGACGAAGGGCTGCCCGGGATCGCCGTGCGTCGACGAGTCGTTCGTTCCCAAGTTGATGACGACGACGTCGGGCACGAACTTGGAGAAATCCCATTTGGCGCCGTTCGTCGGGAGCGCATCGTCATAGTAGTAAGGCAGCGGCTTCGCGGCGGCGTCGACGTCGTTGTAGTTGCGGTACATGCCGAGGCCCGACCACGCGACGGTCGAGAGCTCCGCATTCAAGAGGCGCGCGGCGACCGATCCGTATGCGAGGTAGTTGTTCTCGGTGCCCGACGTGAAGTTGCAGCCGGGCGCGCCCTCGTTGCCGTAGCCGCACGTGAGCGAGTCGCCGACGATCTCGATGCGCCGCGCGAGCGGGGCGGGCGGCGACAGCAGCGCGCCGCCGTCGTCGAGCGCGAGGCCGTGGAACTGCGTGAGGCCGACGAACGCCTCGCTCCGACGCCACACGAGGAGATCGTGGGTGCCGGCGTCGAGGCCCGCGACGACGTACGTTTTTCGGCCGGCCGTCGCGACGATCTTCGGGTGCTCGTTCCCGTCGACGAACACGGCGAGCTCGCTTCCGCCGGTGTCGCCGAGATCGAGGCCGACGCCGCTGCCGGTGAAGCGCGCGTGCAGGCTGACGCCCGGCCACTCGAAGCGCGTCACGCCGCCGTCGACGGTGTCGTAGCGACCGACGAAGCGCACGCCGGGAGGGAGCGGCGCGGCGTCCGCGCCGCCGTCGGGTGTCACGACGGTGCCGTCGGTGCCGCCGCCGTCGAGCGCGCTTCCGTCGAGCGCGCTTCCGTCGAGCGTGCTTCCGTCGATCGATCCGCCGTCCGCGCCGCCCGCGGCAGAGTCGTCGCCGCCGCCGCACGCGAGCAGAGAGAGAGACGCGATCGCCACGAACAGAAGAGCGGATGCGAAGGCCATGCGCAAAGGATACCCGCATCCGGGGGACATCGCCCTCGAGCGCTTTTGCACGACCCTGTCTCCCGATGATGCTCCGGCGCCGTGACTTGTTGGGTGGCGCGGCCTGCGCCCTCGTCATGCCTGCGCTCGGCTGCCGAGACCGGCCGACGACCACCGCGGGCGCGACGTCGCAGCCGTTGCCCGTCTCGTCGCCGCCGGGAGACTCGACGATGATCGCTCAGATACTCGAAGCCAATCGCCACTACGACGCTCAGTACCGCAACGGGCCGAGCAATCATCTATCGATGGCGATCATCACGCTCCACGAGCTCGGCGCATCCAACGCGCGCCTATCGGACTTCTTCACTCGCTACCGCACGCGCCTCGAGCCCGTCCCCGCGCGAAGCGAGCCGATCACGCGCGACGCGTGGCGCGACCACACCGGGACGCACCGGCGTTACGCCGACTACCTCGCGTTCTTCGAGGGCGAGGTCGCGCACGGGGGCGGCGCCGACGCAGCGGTGCGTGCGTATCTCCCCGCGCTCATGGCTGGCGTGGCAGGAGCAGGGTTTCACGCGCTCATACGCTTGGCGTACGCCGTTCACGCGCGCGACGCGTCGGACGTCGCCGCGTCGCTCGCGTACTTCGCCGACACGTTCTTGCCTCTCGGCGAGCCCGTTGCGGTTTGGCGTGCCCGTAGAGCTGAAGGACCTCTTCCTGACTGCGTACGATCGCCGTGCCGGAGCCATTCACGCGGCCAAGCGCTTCGAGGCGAAGCGCTCGTGCCCCGGCGTGGTCAACGGCTCGACGACGCCGACGGCGCCCGCTACCCCCGCGGGACGCCTCGATGTTCCCAATTGAACGCTCACTTGCGCGGGCGCCCGACGTGCTCGTCGACGTTCGCTTCGCTCGCGGCCGCCGTCACGCGTGCGCCGCGGGGCTGCTTCACGTTCGCGCGCGGAAAGACGGGGCGCTGCGAAGTGGTCGTCGTGAGCTCGCGCGTCGACGCGAGCCCTGACGGGGTAGCGATGGGAGCTTCGGGGTCTGTCTTCGTTTGCTCCGCACGCAACGGCGAGCGGTCGCGTCCTCCAACCGATTCGAACGCGGGCCGCGTGGCCGCATCGCTCGTCGTCATCGCCGGCGCGCCGATGAGCGACTTCAACCGCGAGGTCACCGGCGGCGATCGATCGATGACGTACGCGACGGCAGCGATCGCGCACGCACTCAGCAGGAGCACAGCCATCGTGCCTCCCACAGCGTGATTCTTGGGAACACGGTAGTGATAGTCGTCGTCGGCGAACGGCTGGGTTTTCATGGCAAAGGGGTAATTGCGATTTCCGGGCCCGGACGTTCTCGTCCATAGACCGTTTGCACGCGTGGCTGTTTGCGCCAAGCGTGGCGCGGAAGCGTGCAGCGGGTAAGCCCCGCCGCCGTTGGTCGCCGTGACGACCTTTGCGATGTCGGCCGTGCCGCTGTTGGTCGCGTCGATGCACACGATGAACGCGTTCGGGTATTTCGCGCGCACGCGCTTGGCGAACGCGATGTACGCGCGCGGCGTTCGCGTACTCTCGATCTTCGCAACCCGGAGGCTACCCAATGAAGATCGTCGCTCTCACCATCGGCGTCGTCGCGTCCACGCTGATCGTCGCATCGACGAGCGCCGACAGCGCGTCGACCTACTACCCGCTCTTCTGCAAAGGCGGCAACATCACCCATGACATCACGTGGCCCGGCGGCGGCATCGGGAGCACGGCGACCTTTCAACGCGCGACGCGCGCCGCAGGTCGCGAGGGCTCGCAGCTCGATCCGGGGACGTGCGCGTGGTTCGATCGACCGATGAATCCTGCCGATCGCGACGCCGTGCGCGGCGAAGAACGCGGCATGCGGCTCGAAAGATCGGAAACGAGGGGCGACGGAGGTCGAGAGGGGGATGCGCCGCGGCGCGCGGCTGCCGTCAGCGACCGGACCTCACGCGTTTCCGCTTCGAGACACCGGACCACGAAGCCGAATCGGGATCTGCGCGGTCTTGATGCGCACCGAAGAGGCGAAGGAGCCAAACGTCCCCCACCGGTTTCGCGTACGCGTACCAAGCCACGTAGGGGAGGTGCCGGAAGATCAGCTTGCGGAGCACGACTCGTTCGTCCTCTTGCACGAGGGGACCGACCATCGGAAAGCGAGCGAGGCGACCGGCGACCTCCTCTATGCCGACGAGCAGACCATCCGTCCAGTCGTCGTGTCCGTTTGCCGAGAGCCAAGCGGTGTGGCGGCGCGTGTCGTCGACGAACCGCCGGTGCAAGCGCACCGCTCGCGGCATCAGCCAGCTCGCTTTGCGCGGCCGCGCTTCGTCGCGGACGCGTGCGCGGCACGCAGCTCGTCCCAAGTCGCTTCCTTCGCCGTCCCGTCGACGATGGATCCGGCGGTCGCCCACGCTTCCGCGCGTTGCCACAGCTCCGCTCGCGCGAGCCCTTCATCGCGATCCATCTCGTCGAGATGCTCGCCCACGATCATCCTGATCGCGCTCGCGACGGGGACCCGGTGTGCGCGCGCGTACCGCTCGGTTCGGCTGCGGAGATCGGCGGGGAAGCGCACGCTGATGGGAACCCCGGGGGGGCTGACTCGCTTGCGTGACGTCATCGGCGGCTCCGTAGTGGTTATCACTACACGTTAGCTCGTGAAGCGCCGTTGCACTACCTTCTCCCTCGATGACGCTCCGCCCGGCGCTCGTCAGAGCACGACGTCGAATACGTAGTGCGCTGCTCCTGCATCGAGCGACGAGCCGTTCTTCTGGAGCTGCGCGAAGATGTTCGCGGGGAGGTTCGCCTTTTGCCACATGTCGTGCTGGAGCAATTTGTCTTGCGCGAGGAGGGCGGCGTCGGTGCCGGCGAAGTACATCTGCGTGACGAGCCGTCGCCGCCGCCCCCGCACGTCGAAATGGATGTGCGGCGAGCGCTTGAAGCCGTGGCCGGCGACCGGATAGAGGCCGGGCTTGACGGTCAAGAAGCGGTAGTTCCCGCCCGAGTCGGTCTGCACATCGGCGTACCCCTGGAACGCCGGGTCGAGAGGCACGTCCGTGCGCGTATCGTCGGCGTGCGCGTAGCGACCGACCGCGTTGGCCTGCCAGATCTCGAGGCGGGCGTTGGGCTGTGGCGTGCCGTCTTTCGCGAGGACACGGCCCGAGATTGCGATGAGCTCGCCGCTCGCACGCCCGCTGCGGCCCTGCACGCGCGTGAGGTCCGCGTCCGTGTCGAGTGGGCTCTCCACGGGATAGAAGGGACCAAGATCACCGGAAGGCGTGCGGGCGAGCTCCGTGCCTTCGGCGCGTCCGAGGCCTCGCAACAACAGGCTCGACGCCCCGAACGCCGCCAGGGTGCCCGAGGCAATGAGGAACGAACGTTTCGAGATTGACATGGCCTTGCTTGCTCCTTGTGAGCGGAGCATGGCCCGTCGATGGTTGGTTGCGTAGATGACGAGTTGGTGACGTCAGGTTGCACAAATGCAACCATGCCTGGCCATGCTGCCTGAAAAGCTTCGGTGCGCGCGCCTCGATGAGCTGGCGATGCTCGTCGACGTCGCGGAGTCCGGCTCGCTCACGGCGGCGGCCAAGCGCCGCGGCGTGCCGAAGTCGACCGTCGGTCGCGCCATTCGCCGCATCGAAGACGATCTCGGCGTGTCTCTGGTGCGGCGCATGACGCGCGGCCCGGCGTTGACGGAGCCGGGCCGGGTGCTCGCCGATCTCGCCGCGCCGCACATCGCCGCGCTGCACGATGCGACCGCGGCGCTCGGCCGTACATCGAGCGAGGCCTACGGGCTTCTGCGCATCACCGCCCCGACGGACGTCGGCTCGGTCGTGATCGCTCCCCTCCTGGCGGGATTCTTGGCGCGCCATCCGCGCGTCCGTCCGGAGATCGTCCACACGTTGCGGGTCGTCGATCTCGTTCGCGAGGGTTACGACGTCGCGATCCGCTTGACCATGGCTCCTCGGCTCCCCTCGTCGACGCTGATCGCCAAGAGGCTCGGCAACGGGGACATCGGGTTCTACGCGAGTCCCTCGTACGCGGCGCGGCGCGAGCTCCCGAAGCACCCTCGGGACCTCGCCGACCACGACAACGTGCTCCTCTTTCCGGGAGACACCACCACGTACCACCTCAAGGGACCGAAGGGCGTCGCGCAGGTTCGGGTCTCGGGACGAGTGAGCGGGGACGACTTTCTCTTCGTGCGCGGCGCGATTGTCGCGGGCGTCGGCATTGGCGCGCTGCCGTGGTTCATCGCCAGCCAAGAATTGGCTACCGGGAGGATTACGCGCGTCTTGCCAGAGTACCGACTGACAGGCGGATCGGCGTGGGTGGTGTACCCGCCTGCGAAGCCGCTCGCCCCGAAGGTCGCGGCGTTTTGCTCGTATCTGGTCGAGCACGGACCGCGCGTCTTCACGCAACCGGCGAGCGTCTAGGATGCCTCTCGCGCCGACGTAGCCCGCTCAGCCTTCGAAGGTGCGAGAGCGCCCGAGGTGCCGCACGCCCATGATCGCCATGATCGCCGCGGCGGTCAGCGCGAACACGAAAAACAAGACGCTCGCGTAGTGCCCGAGCACCCAGCTGTCGGGTGCGTTCGAGCATTCGAGACAACCGCCGTCGCCGCAGCCGACCGAGCGAATCGTCGCGCCGGGGCCGCAGACGCTCTCGGCGTTGAGATCGCGGAGAGGTGGGAGGAACGCGACGGGGATGCCGCAGAACATCGCGAGCGTGGCCGCGCCCCACGCGATCATCGGGTGACCTGGAAGGCGCGAGGGGACGCGGATTTCGCGCGGTCCGCTCGCGACGTCGAGCGGCGACTCTCCGCGCGCCGTGAGCGCGACGCTCGCGGCGACGTCGACCGCGCGCCCGACGTCTTCGGCATCGAGCGGCGTGAAAGCGATCTCGATCTTGCCAGCTTGTGCGCGCATCCAGCAGAGATCCAGATCGAGGAAGCGGTCGAGGATCTTCGGCACGGCGAGTCCACCGAGCTCGATGGGCGCGGGCCCTCGGTACTCGGCGCTCGAACCGCCGCCGACGAAGACCGCGTACATGGAGTCGAAGCGCTCGTGACCCGTACGCACCCGCGGCGCCGCAGGCAGGGCGCCCATGACCGCATCGATCTCGCTCACGCGGCAGACGATCAGATCCTGCATGGCCGCCGCGAAGCGGACCGAGCAGACGCCGAGCCTCCCGTCGCCGGGACCGGGGCGTCGCTGCCAGCTGCCGTTGTCGATGATGAGATCGATCCCGTGCGCGCGACCTCGGAGCACATACGAGCGGAGCACGTCCCCCCCGACGTCGAGTCCCGTGAGCGCGAGCGCGTCGTCGATGCGCTTCGTGTCGCGCGAGACGACGATGCGTCGCGCGCGCCCGAGGTACGCCGCCGCAGCGAACGCGAAGGCGAGCACGACGAGCGCGGCGAGGAACACGGGCATCCTGGGAGAACAGTATCACTCGGTCGCGTGCTACTACGCGCGCGTGCGTCACGTTCCCGCGCTCGATGGCCTGCGCCTCGTGTGCTGC
>JAYVXB010000247.1:0-6531 GCA_043785585.1 Deltaproteobacteria bacterium
GCGCTGGGATTCGCCGTCGCGCTCTCCGCGGTCGCCGGCGCGCTACCCGCCTATCGCGCCAGCAGGCTTCGCGTCGTCGACGCGATTCGCCGCGTCGCGTGAGCGACTACCCGCCGAACGGGTGCGCCTTGAGCCATTGCACGGCGTGGTTCATTCGCGTTTGCGACTTCGGACCGTTGCCGCGCTCTCCGGTGTAGATCGCGAGCGAGCCCGAGTTCTTCACCGAATACCGAATCATGTGGAGCGCGACCTTCGCGGCCAGCTTTCGATCCCGCAGGAGCCCCGGGCCGTCCATGATCTCGCTCGCGTGATCGGTCCGCCACTGTGCCGGCCGATTGCGGGCAAACGTGAAGACGTCGCGGTCGAAAATGAACCCGTCCTCCGGGTGAAGCTGCCAAATAGTGAACGCATGTCCATTGTCACATTCGGGTGGTTTGCACTGCCCGCTGTCGACGTCGACGCGGAATGCGCTCTCCCAAAACGCGACCGACAAGACCACGAGCGCCGTCTTCACGCGCCCGTCGCCTCCCGCGAAGAGAGCCGGCTCCGCGGGGTCGAGCGTCACCGTCGCCACGTCCGATGCGATCGTTTCGTAACGAGCGCTCGCGGCTTCGGGCGATTCGCGTGCCTTCTGATTCTTGGCTGGCATCCACGCCAGCATCGCCGTCAGCAGGTACGTCGTCAGGGCCTTGACCATGCGTCGACCCTTCTACGCGCGGCAGCGAGCGTCTACTGAACGTTCAATACGCCAAAGCCCGACTTCGACTTACACGACAGGCGCATAGTGGGACTCGTCAACGAACCACTACGTCACAGTGTGCGTCAGTGCTTCGGCGCCTTCGTGCTCGAGGCCCAACTCTTCACGAGCGCACAGTTCGTCGCGTCGATCTCGCGCCTGTACTCGTCGTGTCCGTCGACGCGAATGCTCCATACTGTCGGCGACTTTGGAGAGAATGGCGAGTTGTCATACAGGTGAAATGTCGAGACCGCATTGTCGGGTACACCGCTCTTCACGGCCGCCGCCCAAGCGTCTTTCGACGAGCACTTTGGCGCAGTCAGCGCTTTGTCGCGATAGAAGGCGTTCATCGTGCGCGGTTCCATCGCGCCTGCACGAACGTGCACGCTGACGGAGCCCTCGACGACGTCCTTCTGGCCCGGCGCCTTGGTCGGATCATTGTAATGGAACGAGAAGTCGATGCTGGCGGCGTTCTGTTGGGTGGTGTCGAGCGTCCCGCCGACGACCTGAAACGCGACGACCGAGCTGAGCTTGTCGGCGTGCGGCTCTTGGACGAGCGCGATCGCGTGCGCCTGCCGCACGAGATCGGCGATGTCGACCTTGTGGAGGTCGGGAGCGTCTATTTTTTGGCCGGATCCTGCGGCGCCGCCGAGGGGATCACCGTTGCCGCCGGGAATGGGCAGGATCGGCGGGCTGTACGTGTACCCCGACGTCGTCGTGCTCGCGCGCCTCATCGTCAGAGCGAAAACCGCTCCGCCAATGACCAGCGGGACGGCCACGCCGAGCACGATCAGCACGCCGAGCGCACCCGAGGCGGCGCGCGCGACGGGGATGGCAATCCGGCCGAAGCTCGGATCGATTTGCCACTGCTGAACCTGAACAGTGGGTGGCCGTTTGGTACCTTGCCATTCGATCAGTGAGCGGTGCCCACAGTAGTGGCACTGCACCATCTCGACGTTCGGCTGGACCTCGAGGACGGCTCCGCACTGCGGACACGAAGACGAGACGATGCGCGCCACGAAGAGAGCCTATCGCCGCTCGACGCGCGCGTCGCCGATCTTCAATCGGACCAGACGGAGACTGCCCACTTGCCCGACCCGAGCCCGACCGCGACGTTGATGCTGATGTCGTCGTCCGACTTGAAACAGATGACGCCGTCCTCGAGGACGATTGCGTCGTTCGAGTCGGTGAGATCCTCGGCGATGTTCTTGCTCGCCGAGTCCATCACCGAGATGTCGAAGTCGGTCACGGTGTTTTGCGCGAGGCCGAAGAAGCGATAGCACTTGTTTGCTTGCGCCTTGAACGGGAGGGTCTTGATCATCCCGCCCGGCGTGCCTGCGCTCGCGCCGCCGCCCTCGCCCTGCATCGGCGCGCCGACTTGCTTCATCTTGCTGCCGACGCAGCCGGTCGCCATCGCGGTCACGCCGGCGACGAGATCGCCATCGCCCTTGTTGCCGGTGTGGCAGTTCTTCGCGGGGGCGTCCTTCTTCCACGTGACCTTGTCCGAGTCCGGGTGATCGGGGCCGGCGCCGAGCGATTTGCTCGTTCCGGCCGGACCGGCGGACGTCGGCGTCGTGCCGCCGGGCGCGGGCGCAGCGCCGCCGCCGCACGCGAACGTCGAGACGAGGAGCAGGGAAAACCCGAGATGGCCGAAGAGGGAGGCTCGCATGGCCCGCGAGACTACGCCGAAGGACACGCTCGGCAAATGCCCTTTGCCGTATATTCAAACAGCGCTTGGGAGCGCGTAGGGCGATGTCTCCATGAAGCACAAGCTCCTCTTCGAGTTAGGGCGTGGCGGGACGGCGACGGCGTACCTCGCCGTGTCGTACGGGCCTGCGGGCTTCAGCAAGCTCGCGGTCATCAAGCGCCTTCATCACGATCTCGCGTCCGACCCGCGCGCGGTCGAGATGTTCACAGCCGAGGCGCGCGTCACGGCGCTCCTCAATCATCCGAATATCGTGCAGGTGCACGAGATCGTCCTCGACGGCGACGAGTACGTCATCGAGATGGAGTACCTCGACGGGCAGTCGCTCGAATCGATCGTGCGACGCGGCGCCACCGCCGGCGGGATCCCGCTCTCGCTCGGGCTCTGGATACTCGGGCAGGTTCTCGCGGGGCTCCACTACGCGCACGAGCTCCGCGCTTCGGATGGGACGCCGCTGTCCGTCGTGCATCGCGATGTCTCGCCGCACAACGTGATCGTGACCTACGAAGGCGCGGTCAAGGTGCTCGATTTCGGAATCGCGAAGGCGAACGACTCGGTCGTTCGCACCGAGACGGGGCTCATCAAGGGCAAGGTCGCGTACATGGCGCCGGAGCAGGCGACGCGCGGGGCGATCGATCGACGCGCGGACGTCTTCGCGGTCGGCGTGATTCTCTGGCAGCTCGTGACGGGCAAGCGACTGTGGGCTCAGCTCAGCGACTTCGAGATCTTCAAGCGCTTGTCGACGGGAGACATTCCTTCGCCGCGGTCGGTGCAGAAGGAGGTCTCGCCCGCGCTCGAAGCGATGTGCCAGCGCGCGCTCGCGCCCAAGGCCGAGGATCGGTTCGCGACGGCGGCGGAGTTTCAGACGAGCATCGACGAGTACCTCGAGACGACGAACCCGCGGATTGGACCGCGTCTGCTCGCGAAGTACGTCAGCGACCTCTTTGCGACGACACGGCCGGCGACGCGCGCGCGGATCGACGAGCGACTCGCGAAGATTGCGATCACGCGCGAGTCGTCACCCGACCTCGACGATCCCGACGCGATCGAGCAGCTCACGGTGAACGAGCCTTCGGTCCGCGTGATCGCCAACACGTTCACCAAGGCGACGGTCACCGGTCCCGTGAAGGACGAGAGCCACGCGCTCTCGTCCGCAGCGCGCCGGCGCTTGATCCTCGTCGCCGTCGTCGCGACCGTCTTCGCGGGCGTCACGGCGCTCGCGTGGATCGGAGGGCATCGAAGCGCCGAGCGTGCGAGCGTCGTCGCAGCGCCCGCATTCGTCGCCGACGCGTCGCCCGCGTGCCGCGCGAGCGCCGACTGCGCCGCGAACGACGCCGGCGCGCGCGTCTGTCGCGCGGGTCGTTGCGTCGCGCTGGCGTCGGTGGATTGCCACGTCGTCGCGGCGCCTGGAGACGTGACGAACGACGCGACGGTGTGGTTCGGCGTGATGTTCCCGCTCAAAGGACCGAACGCCGCCCCGAACGACGTCCGCGCCGCCGAGCTCGCGCGCGAAGACTTCATGGCGCAAACGAGCGGACTGCCGCCTGCGTCGGGAGTCGGTCCGGCGCGCCCGCTCGGTCTCATCGTCTGCGACGACAGCGTCGACCCGGCGCGCGTGGCCAAGCACCTCGCGGAGGTCGCGCGCGTGCCGGCCGTCATCGGCTTCGACAACAGCAAGGAGGTCATCGATCTCGCGCGATCCGTGTTCTTGCCGAACGGCGTCCTCATGCTGGTGACGACGAACCCGAGCCCGTTCATCGCTGCGATCCCGCAGCCCGAAGGGCCCCGCCTCGTCTGGCGCGCGACGGTCAACGCCGCGCACGAAGCGCAGCAGATGGCGTCGTTCGTCACCGACTTCTTCGAGCCTCGCATCCGCGAGCGCCTCGGCAACGAATCGAAGGCGCCCATTCGAATCGTGCTCGCGCGCACGGACAACTCGGTCGGCCTCGGCGTGTCGAGCGCGCTCTTCACGTCGCTTCGCTTCAACGGAAAATCCGTGATGGAGAACGGCGCGAGCTTCAAAGAGATCGTCCTCCCTTCGAAGACGGAGAACCCGAGTGACTTCGTCGCGTCGGTCGACGCCCTCGTCGCGTTCAAGCCGCACCTCGTCCTCGTGTATGCGGCGAGGCGCGATCTCACGCGCGCGCTCTACGCGCCCATCGAAGCGCGCTGGCCGCGCGGCGAGACGACTCGTCCCTACTACTTCATCAAGGACTATCCGCACCGCGAGGAGTTCCTGTCGTTCCTCTCGGGCGACGCTGCGCTGAGGCGCCGCGTCTTCGGGATCATGCCGCCCGTCAACACGCCGACCAACGTGAAGCTCGTGATGCGTTACAACGAGAGAGCGCCCACGCGCGTCTCGCTCCCCGAGTCGCCGAGTGAGCCGTACGACGGCGTCTACGTGCTCGCGTACGCCGCGTTCGTCGCGGGCGACGGGCCGCTCACCGGGGCGTCGCTGTCGCGCGCGATCGCGCGGCTCGTCCCACCGGGACCGCGCGTCGAGGTCGGGCCGGCCGACGTGTTCGAGGGCTTTCGCGTCCTCCGCACGGGCGGGAACATCGATCTCGTCGGGGCGGGGACGACGCTCGACTTCGACTTGGCGACGGGCGAGCCGAGGAGCGATCTCGTCCTTTTGTGCGCGCACCCGGCGAGCGGTGGCGGCGCAATGCGGTTCGACGAGTCGGGTCTCCGCTTCGATTCGCACGAGAAAAAAATCGTCGGACGGATCGACTGTCCGTGACGAGAGGACGTCGCCGCCCCTTCGCGTCGCGTGCGGCATGCGCTAGGGATGAGAGACACGCGCCCGTAGCTCAGCTGGATAGAGCATCGGCCTTCTAAGCCGACGGTCGACCGTTCGAATCGGTCCGGGCGTGCCGCGTGATGCTCGGCGACGCGCGTTACTTCTTCCGGTAGGCCCCCGCGTCGATCCCCGCGTACCGGATCCACCGATGGATCTGCGCGCGATCCTTCCCGAGCGCGCGCGCCACCTCGGCGATGTTCCCGTCCGTTTGCGCGAGCAGCTCTCGCAGCTTTCCCTCGGATGGCGAGGCTTGGCGCGCGACGCGTAGCGCCGGAGGGCTCTCGCGCGGCGGCGGCTGCGGTGCGTCGGCCCCCGGATCGCTCGCGCGTCGCCCGTACGTGCGCATCGCGTCCTTCACCTCCTCGGGGAGGAAGCGCACGTCGAGCGGCGCGCCCGCCGCGACGGCCACCGCGCGCCGAACGGCGGCCTCGAGCTCGCGCACGTTGTACGGCCAATCGTACTGACAGAGGCTCACCATCAGATCGAAGCTGGGGATCTCGTCGGGACGCCCCGCCTTCGCGAGGAAGTGTCGGCACAGGCGATAGATGTCTTCCTTGCGTTCGCGCAGCGGTGGCAGCCGGACGGTGTAGCCGTGGATCCGCGCGTACAGATCGCCGCGGAACGCTCCGCTCTCGACCAGCGCCGCGAGATCGCGGTGCGTCGCGCAGACGAGTCGCACGTCGAAGGGCTCGCTCTCCGTCGCGCCGAGCGGGACGACCTCGCGCGACTCGATCATCCGCAGCACCTTGGCCTGCGCGTCGAGCGGCATGTCGCCGATCTCGTCGAGCATCAGCGTGCCGCCGTTCGCGCTCTTCACGAGACCGACCTTGTCGCGATCGGCGCCGGTGAACGCGCCGCGCTTGAAGCCGAATAGCTCGCTCTCGATCAACTGCGGCGGGATCGCCGCGCAGTTGATCGCGCAGAACCTCCCGCTCCTCGCGCTCTTCGCGTGGAGCGCGCGCGCGACGAGCTCCTTCCCCGTCCCGGTCTCGCCTTGCACGAGCACGGGCAGCTCCGTCGTGGCGACCGTCTCCGCCTCGGCCATGAGCTTGTCGATCTGCGCGCCACCCACGAGCTCCGACGCTTGCGACAATCGACCTGGCGGCGACACCGTCCCGTCGATCCAATGGTGTTCGTAGGCGCCCGCGCCCGCGGCGACGAACTCGAAGATCGCGTCGCCGATCCGAACCTGATCGAAGTGCGCGAGCGTCGCCTCGCGGACGAAACGCCCGTTCACCATCGTCCCGTTTCGGCTGTCGAGGTCCGTGATCGTCCACGCGCCGGCCTTCG
>JAYVXB010000248.1:0-6527 GCA_043785585.1 Deltaproteobacteria bacterium
TGACGAACGCCTCGTTCGCGCCGGGCGTCGCCCCGTCGGCGTTGAGCGCGCCGCCGCCGCCGTTCGCCGCGGACAGGTAGCTCCCGTTCGCCGCGGCGACGTACACGTCGTCGCCGTCGACGAGCGCGCCGCGGTTCACGTCGGTCAGCGCGAAGGTCTCGGCGCTCCCGGCGCTCGCGGCCGCCGCGTTCATCGTGCTGCCGCCGCCGCCGACCGCCGAGAGGTACTGCGAGGTTTGCAGCGTTCGGAACGTCGCCGAGATGCTCGACCCGACGGCGCCGTCGGTCGGACCGTCGGTCGTCGCCGCGCCATCGTTCGCGAGACCACCGTCGGCGCCGCCTGCGCCTCCGTCGCCGTTCATGGACGCTCCGCCGTCGCCTGCCGATTCCCGGCTCTCCGATTGCGGCGCGCTGCGGGCGGTGCAGCCCGCCACCAACGCGATCACCGCTGCGAGCGTCATCGTCCGTCGTCGTCCATCGGGCATGTGTCGATTCATCGACGGAGCTACTACGCAGCGTCCATGCCACGCGCGTCCGTTGATGGAAGCCGGGGAAATCCTGCTCGTAGGCGCACGCTCGGCGCAGGCGATCGCGTACGAAGGGTACGCAGGCGCGTATCGTGATGTGGATCGTCGTTGCACCATGACGCCGCGCACGCGATCGCACGCAGCATCACTGCGCCGTGAGAACCTCGAAGTCGCTCGTTCCCAGGGACGCGCCGCCGTACGAGTAGACGCACGTGTGGTTCGTTCCCCAACCCATGTGCCCGAGCTCGCGCGGGTGGTCGGCCGACGGACCGACGCGGCACGCGTAGAGCGCGCCTCGCGCGTCGCGCCCGCACGCGATCGCATTCGGCGGCGCGATGCCGCCCGGCGCGCCGGCCCAGCCGATCGTGCATCGGCTCGGAACGAGCACTTGGTAGGTCGACGCGAGGTGCTCGGTCTGACCGTCGCTGTAGTAGCAGCCCCACGCAGGGAGGAGCTTGCCTGGGATCGTGTCGCTCTCGGACGAAGCGCGACAAACGAAGAGCGTCGGACCTGCGTCGCTGATCGAGCTCGGCACGGCGCCGCTCGGGACCGCCCCGGACACGGCGTCGATCCACGCGATGTCGCACGCGGCGTTCGTGTCCGCGAGCGCGGCGTCGGGGGCCGCGTCGATCCCTCCGTCGACGCCAGACAGCGACTCGACGCCGATGAGATCTGCGCAGCTCGCCGTCACGAGCGACGTCGCGACGAAGAGCACGCGCGTGAGCGTCCGCGTGACGCGGATCAAAAGCGCCCTCCGAACGCGACGCCGACGCGATCGCTCGCGACGATCGGCGTCACCGTAGCGCCCGTGCGGATTGCCGCGCGCGGCGCAGTCCACCAGAGGATCGCACCGCCGACCACGCCCGCGGCGCCGACACCGAAGGCGATCGTCGACACGAGCGCGTCGGTGCGGACGGTCTGCTCGAGATCGAGCGCCTCGGCGCTGCATCCCGTCGGCGCGCTCGCGCATTCGCTCCGCGCGCGGTGCCACTTCGTCACCGACGTGAGCCCGAAGATGCTCCCGATCGCGATCCCCGCGATCCCGACACCGCCCGCGATCGCCGCGAGCGTTCGCTGCGAATCGCCCGTCCGCTCCGCGCCCGGCTCTGCGGCGATCGCGTTCGCCTGCGTTTGCGGCAGCTCGATCGCGATCGTGCGCGGCGCCGCCCCCTCGACGCCGACGAACGCCGTACGAAACGTGCGACGCCCCGTCGAGGTCGCTTGGAGCGTGTGCGGACCCGGATCGAGGTGGATCGGGCGGTCGGCGCGCAACGTCGCGCGATCGATCGGAACGCCGTCGCACTGCACCTCGATGGCGTCCACGTCGACGTCGGCCGGCAAGCGCACGTGGATTGTCGGCAGTCGCGGCTCGATGCCCTCGGCACGCTTCGTCGCGAGCTCCCTGAGCGTGACGTCGCCCGCGAGCTCGGCGCGCGTCGCCGCGATGCGAAACGTCGACCACGCGCTCGCCGTCTTCCCCTGGCGCTCGTAGCACAGCGCCAGGCGGAGAATGACGCCCGTTCCCGGCTTGAGACGATCGCTCTCCTCGAGCTTCGGGCACGCCTCCGCGTAGCGTCGCTGCTCCATGAGCGCTGTCGCCTCGGCGTCGAGCGCCTCGGCGGTCGGCGCGTCGGCGCGCGCGATGCTCGCCGAGCAGAGCGCGACCACGAAAGCGAGAGCGGCGACTTTTCTAGGGTGCTGCTTCATGGCGAGCGACCGCGTCGTTCAGTGCGGAAGCTTCATGATGAGGTCTTCGTCGGTCTTTGTCTTGCGCGAAGGCTGCGTGGCGGGGACCGGCGGCCTCGTGCGTGCGGCGGAGGGGGTCAGCGTCGCGACGGTCGTGGGCGCGGCGAGCGCGTCGGTTGGCGCGGGCGGCACGACGAGCGCGGCGGATGCGGCCGCCGATCCGGCGACCAAGGCTCGCGCGACGCTGGGCGGATCGCCGTCGCGCGACACGGCGAACACGACGGCCGCGATCGCGGAGGAGACGAGCGCGATCGCGACGATCGCGCGCACGCGTCGCGGTGGTGACGGAGGAGCGGCGATGGATCGCTCCACGCGAGGCTCCGACGTGATCGATCCCGAAAGCGCCGACGCTCCGCCTCGACGCTGCGCGATCAGACGCTCGATCCGCGCGAGGTCCGCAGCGCTCCGCGCCGGCGCGAACGGCGCGAGAGCGCGCGCGAGCTCGGCGACCGACTGAAAACGCTCCGCTGCCTCGACGCGCAAGCAGCGCATCACGACCGCCTCGAGCTCCGGCGAAACCTCGGGCCGCAAGGACGTCAGCGAAGGCGGCGCACCCGTCAGCACCGCGGAGCAAACCTCGGGCAGGAACTTCCCCTCGAACGGCACGCGCCCCGCGACGAAGGCGTAGAGCACGACCCCGAGCGCCCAGATGTCGCTGCGGACGTCGGCGTCGCGCGACGAGCGCATCTGCTCCGGTGACATGAAATGGATCGACCCGAAGACGTGATGCTCCGACGTGAGCCCCGAGCGCGACTCGGAGGTCTCCGTCTTCGACAGGCCGAAGTCGAGCACCTTGACGAGCGGCAGCCCGTCCGCGCCGCGCGTGAGAAACAGGTTCGCCGATTTCAGATCGCGGTGGACGATCCCGAGCGCGTGCGCCTCGGCCACCGCGTCGCACGCCTGCATCACGTAGTCGACTGCGTCCGCGATCGGCAGCGCTCCGTCGGACTTCAGTATCGCGGCGAAGTCGCGCCCCTCGAGCAGCTCCATCGCGAGGAACGCCGCGCCGTCGTCGGTCGATCCCGCGTCCATCACGCGCGCGACATGCTCGCCTTGCAGCTTCACTGCGGCGCGCGCCTCGCGCAGAAACCGCGCGACGATCTCTTTGTCGTTCGCGAGATGCGGCAGGAGAAACTTGAGCGCGACCGGCGCGTCGAGCGTGGTGTGGTGCGCGGCGACGACGACGCCGACGCCGCCGCGACCGATGACCCTTCGCACCTCGTACTTGCCCGCGACGACGTCGCCGACGCGAACCTCGCGCGGGGCTCCGTCGGTCATTCGTTCAGCCTTTGCTCGAGCTGGGGCCTGGCTCGCCGTCGAGCGCGCGCGTGAACGGGAACGGATCCTTTTCGCCGAGCGCGACGCAGAGCGCCTGCGCGCGCTCGATCTCGCGCTTCATGACCTTTTGGTGGTTGCGCCCTGCGACGAGCTTCTCGCGTCCGAGCAGCTTGAATGCGGCGTCGACGTTGCCGCCGAGCTTCTCCGTCGCGACGCCGAGAACGAAGCCTTTGAAGCCGTCGGTGAGATCGAGATCGAGCGCGCCGGGCCCGCGCCGCTCGACCTCCGCGACGAACGCAGCAGCGGCCGCAACGAGCGCGTCGATGAGCGATCCGCCCGGCTCGGCGCCGTCGTACGCGAGCGCGTGGCGTACGTGCTCTTCTTCGATCACGAGATCGCGCGACGCCGCCCCCGACTGCCCCATCAACGCGATCGCGTACGCGCGGCGCAGCACATTGTCGAGCTCGCGGAGATTCCCCGGCCACGCGTGGCGGAGCAACGCGGGCATCGCCGCAGCGTCGAGCGCGGCACGCCCGCCGGTCGCGCGCTTCGCGTGCGTGCGTCCCACCATGTACACGGCCCAAAGTGATCTCGTCGGCGCGCTCGCGAAGCGCCGGAAGCTTCACGGGAAGTACGTTGAGTCGATAGTAGAGGTCTTCGCGGAAGCGCTTCGCGCGCACCGCGTCTTGCAAGCTCGCGTTCGTGCCGACGATGAAGCGCACGTCCGCGGGTCGCTCGCCTGCGTCGTCGCCGAGCACGCGGTACGTGCGTTCTTCGAGCACGTGGAGGAGTCCGGCTTGCGCGCGCGGTGAGAGGTTGTCGATCTCGTCGATGAAGAGCGTGCCGTCCTTCGCGCGCGCCATCACGCCCGGGTTGTCGCGCACGGCGCCGCTGAACGCGCCCTTGCGCCAGCCGAAGAGCTCGGCGAGCTGGAGATCCTCGGGGAGCGCGGAGAGATCGAGCATCTCGAACGGACCGGTGCGCACCACGGAGTGCTCGTGGCAGAAGCGCGCGAGGCGTGATTTCCCGGTGCCGGTCGGGCCGCTGATGAGAATCGGATCGTCTTGCTTCACGAAGACGCGGAGCAGCTCGATGAGCGGCGCCATCGACGCACCGACGACGGGGAGAAGCGGATCGGCGTCGGACGATCGCGTCGGCAGGACCGGGAGCGACGTGAGGCTCGTCGCGGCGAGATCGGCGAGGAGCTGGAGGCGCGCCCCGCAGCCCGACCAGATGAACGGCCGCCCCATCGCGCTCCGGCAGTCGGCCTCGAGCGAGATCATTCCGTCGACCCGATCGCCGGCGCCGCGCAAAGGAACGACGTAGAGGTGCGAGACGTCGCGCTTGAGGAGGCGCGCGCGGCTCTCTTGGCTCGCGAGCTCGCCGCTGAAGCGGTGGTCGGAGAGCGCGCGCGTCGCGTCCGCCCCGTCGACCTCGACGCGGCCCACGTTCACGTCGACGGAGATGGCGCGCCCGTGCTCGGCGACCCACCGCCACGCGGTCGCCGACGGGAGGCGCGCGTCGGCGGCGGCGACGGAGACCACCGCGTTCGCGCCGACTTCGAGCGCGACGAGTCGGCGGTATCCGTCGTCCGGACGAAGATGAACCGTCGCGCGCACGAGGCGCCCCGTCGAGGCGAACGGGCTCGCGGTGAGCGCGGTGGACGCGATCGCGAGCATCGGACGCAGCGTGAGAAGCGCGGCCCGCTCGAACGTCGCGGCGCCGCGCAGCTCGGTGACGAGGCTCGACAGAAGCGAGTCGAACTCTTGCACTCGTCGCATTGTAGCGTCGAACGGACGCGAGCGTTCCGCGAACGCCTAACCCGTCGGTGGAGGAGGCGGCGCTTGCGGAGGGGGCGGTTGCCACGGCGGCGCGGGCGGTCCGTATCCAGGCGGCGCGCCGTATCCGGGGGGCGCCATCGGAAGCGGACGCGGCGGCGGCGGCGGAAGCTTTTTCCAAGCGCCGCCCTCGGTGAACGCGCCCCATCCCCACTTGATCCACCGGAGCAGCGCGAGCGCCGCCCACAGCGCCCACGCGAGCATCACCGCGCGGTACGCGAGGATCGGGACGCTCACGATCCACGCGTCGGGGAGCGCGGCGCCGCTGCGATCGGTGAACCACTGAAGAGAATGCGACGACGATCCGTTGCCGCGCACTTGCATGTCGGGCGACCCGAGGAGGCCTTGGTACATCGAGATCCCGAGCACCGTGAGCGCGCCGAGCGTCCAGACGACGATCGCGATCTGACGCAAGTTGAACGTGATGGCGTGCGCGGTCGGCGTCGGCCGCTCTTTGCGCCAGCCGAGCACGAGCAACCAACCGACGAAGAACGCGCCGGCGATCACGCCCACCTGCGAGAGCCCGATCGCGAGGAGCATCCAGTGCCACGCGCGCAGCGGCGTCCAACGCACGCGACCGAGCGCTATGCCAACGACGAGCAGCACGAGGAAGAGGCTCCAGAAGAGCACCGCGGGGCCGAGGCGCGGTCCGCCCGCGAAGAGGAGCCAGCGCGCGGCGGGCACTTCGATCGCGACGGTCGCGTTCACGCTCGGCGCGCCGAGATCGATGCTCGACGACGTGAAGCGGAAATCGATCCCGCGCGGCTCGCGCCAGGCGAGCATGACCGTCTGCGCGCCGGGGACGATCCCGATCGTGACGCGCCGGCCGTCTTGACGGATCGGTTGCACGAGGCCGTTGACGTTCAACGACTCGAGCTGCGCGCCTTCGGGAAGGGTGATCGTGTGCTGCGCGCCGCGGCTCGATCGCACGCCGAGCGTCAACGTCACGTCGGTCGCGCGAACGCCGGGCGTGATCTGCGCGCGGCTGTGATCGATCGTGAGCGTCTGCCCTTCGACGCCCTCGGGGCGCACGAGGGTCAAGGTCGCCTCTTCACCCGGCCACGGTCGCCACTCCGGGATCTTCACGTCGCCGGTCGTCTCGGTATGAACGAAGGGGATCCCCGCGTACGTCGCGTGCC
>JAYVXB010000249.1:0-6508 GCA_043785585.1 Deltaproteobacteria bacterium
ACCGATGTGACCGCGCCCTTGCGATCGATCACGAAGTCGGTGACGACTCGGCCGGCGAGCTTTGGATCGTCGCGAAGGCCGGCTTCGTAGCAGAGGCGAAAGCGTCTGAAGTTCTGCCGCACGATGCGTTGGATGACCTCCGGCGGGAGACGACCGTCGACCTTCGTGGCGCCCTCACGAATCCTCGGCGCCGTCACGCTCGGAGCGGTCGTCAATCCGCTGGCGAAGCCGCCGACATTCCCGAGACCGATCCCGTAGCCCGGCCCTCCGGCCTCGACCGCCGGCGGCGAGAAGACTCTGTCGACGCGCTCGTTGAGGTGCGCGCGAACGTCGAGCGCGATGCCGGCGGAGAGCACGCGAAAGTCGGAGAGGCGTCGCGGCGTGTTCGAGTCTTTGGGATCCGCTTCTACGGAGGCGACGATTCGCTCGCCGCATTGCGCGGTGAGCGCGAGGAACGGCGGCGCGATCTTCTCGATCTCGGTGAGGTCGGGGAGCCGCGCGCTTCGCATCGTTCCGTTCTCGAACGTCTCGCGAAACTCGCGGCGCTCGCGCACGGCGTCGACGAGCTTCGTGCAGCCGACGTCGATCCGTCCGAGCGGGATGATGATCGCCGCGTCGTAGAGATCGCGCTCGCCGGGATCTGCGCCCGAGAAGTCGCGCCCAGGTAGCGGACGCGCGTTGACGACGAAGCACGCCGCGGCGACACCGAGCGCGAGGACGCCTGCGGCGATCGGCGCGATCATCGCCACCGCCGCGTCGCCCGACTTTCGCCGCGCGAGCGCGATCCCGATCCCCGCGAGACCGAGGAGCGCGGGGAGCGCGCCCGCGACGAGCCCGATGCGCACGCAGTAGAGAGTCTCGAAGTAGCCTTCGTGGAGGATCGCTTCGTTCACCGACGGCATGTCGACGCCCGCGAGCACGGCGTGCACGCGCTGACGTCCGAGCGCGAGCCCGATCATCCCGAGGCCGAACGCCGCCGTCGCGAAGAGCATCGGGATCGCCGCGAGGAAGAAGCCCAACTTGCGCGCCCGTGCATCCGCTCCGCGCGCCGCGATGAGCGAGACGCACGCGACGCTGACGAGCGCGCCGACGAACCCGAGGAAGACGAGCGCCCACCCCGTCCAGCCCGCCATCTTGATCGCCGTCAGCATGCGCGGATGGTCTGCGCTTTGTGCGCGCGCGTCTACGTCACGCGGGCGCGACGTCGCCAGATCACCGCGTCGACGAGGTAGTGATGAAAGTTCACCGCCTGGTGGCACACCAAGAAGATCGGAACGACCTGCCAAGCGAGACGCGAGGTCGCCTGCCCGAGCGCGAAGTAGAACGCGCCGCCGAGCCCGACGCAGACGACGACGTACGCGCCGACGTTCTCACGCTGGCTGATGCGCGAGAGGAAGCGCCGCTCCGGATCGACGCCGCCGCGGAAGCGCTTCGCGTTCTGCGCCCAGACGAAGACGAGGTACTGCGCGTTGTGCCAGATGTTGATGAAGAGCCAGCCGCGCGTGACGTCGGTGACGACGATGTAGCTGATGACGGTGATCGCGACGTGGGACACGACGAAGAGATCGCGACCTACGTCGTTCGTCGGCGCGCGAAGGCGTCGAAAGGTCCACGCGGCGAGCGCACCGAGCGCGAAGATCGCCGAGGCGACGACGAGCGCGTTCGGAACCGGAGGCGCGTAGAGCGGCGCTCCGTAGAACGTCCCCGGATGCTGGTGCGCGCGGTGGAGAAGTCCCCACACCGGGAACGCGACGATCACGGCGGTCGTCAGTCGATCCGACGTGCGCGCCCCCGCGCGGTGATCGTACGCGCGTGCGATGCCGTAGCTTTGCCGCGTGTAGTGCCACGCCTGCCAATGAAAATAGATCGTGTTGAGCGCGATGACGCCGCCGAGCCACGTCGCGCTCGCCGTCGCTGCAAGGATGATCGGCGGCAGACCGAACAGCAGGAAGCGGTGCGAGCGAACGTCCCGTCTATCGAACGCGATCCGCGTGAACGTCGACGCGACGTGCGGATACGCGAGGAGCCAGAGGTCGGCGGCGAGCACCCACGGCAGGAGCTCCGTCCGCACGAGCGCGACACACCCGAGCGCGAGCGCGAGCGCGAGGACGCCGACGATCAGACCGAGATCGAAGGTCGGGCCGCGAAGCCAGCCCATCGCAGGGGCTGCCGGCGCGCGCACTTCACGTCGGAGGAGGCGCAGTGTTCGTCGGCGGCGTCGTGGGGGCCGACGTGTCCGTCGTCGTCGGTGATCCCGGCACCGTCGGCGCGGGCGACGGTCCGCAGCTCTCGAGCGCGAAGATCGTCGCCGTGCCGATGAGCGCGACGAGCGCGGCGGCGGATACGGCGGCGGTGGCACGGTTCGATCGTGTGCTCATGGGCAGAGGTTATCACGACGCGCTAAGCTCGACGCCGCATGCGCGCGCTTCCGCTCTTCGCATCGCCCATCGCGCTCGCGATCGATCGACGGACGGTTGGGCCGGGGCTCGTCGTGGAGAAGTGACCGCGCCTCCGCCGCTGCGCGTGCACGGCCTCTTCCTCAAATGGATCTTCGCCGCGTGCTTCGTCGCGGGTGCCGCTGCCCTCGCGAAGCTTCGGGGCACGCCCGACGCCTCCGTGATCCCGAGCGTGACGCTCGGCGCGGGCGAGCTCGTCGGCGTCACGTGGCTCTACGTCGCGTGGTGGAACTTCCCGCCCGAAGATCGCCACTTCACTCCGTTCGGCCGCGTCTCGGCGTTCGGCGCGATCGTTCGCCTGCTCATCCCTTGCTACGGCACGGTCTGGATCTTCACGGGGCTGTCTCTCTTCTGCAAAGCGATCAACGAATCGCTCACGCGGCGCGAGATGCCGATGCGCGTTCCGTACGCGCTGGCGATCGCCGCGCCGATCGTCTTCATCCTCGGCTCGTGGCTCATGATTCGCGGCGACGTCGACGCGCGGATGATGCTCGTCTGCGGCACGGGCGCGCTGTGGTTTCTCTTCATGCTCCAGTGCGACGACGCGCGAAGGTTCATGATCCTCGCGTGCCTCGCCGAGCGCGAGAAGATCGCGCAGGCGCAGCGCGAGCTCGACGAGTCGCGGAAATGATCAGCGCGCGGCGAGCGTGTAGACGAGACGCGCGCCCGGCCCAGTCATCGTCGGCTTCGTCCAGCTCGCGCCGTCCCATTGCCACGTGTCGCCGAGCCACGGCGTCGGCGATCCGCTCGGAGGGCTGCCGCCGAACACGACGACATTGCCTTGGAACGTGGTCATGCCGTGGTGGTAACGCGGGCTCGGACCGATCGTCATCGTGCGCTGCGTCCACGCCGCGCCGTCCCACTCCCACGTATCGCTCAAGATGTTGTTCGCGTCGTGCTGCCCGCCGAAGAGGACGACCTTGCCGCCGAGCGACGCGGACGACGAGAACGCGCGCTCGCTCGGGCTCGCCGCGATCGCGACCGGGTTCTTCGCCCACGTGGCGCCGTCCCACTCCCACGTGTCCGCGAACGCGCCGACGCCGCCGAAGACGACGACCTTCGTCGACGTCGCTGCCATCGTGTGGCCGTAGCGATTGCCCGGCCCCGTCACCATCTTCTGCGTCCACGCCGCGCCGTCCCACTCCCACGTGTCGCCGACGAACGATCCGGCCGAGCCTCCATACAAAACGATCTTCCCGCCGAACGTCGCCATCGTGTGCCCGTGCCGCGCGCTCGGCCCCGTCACCATCTTCTGCGTCCACGTCGCTCCGTCCCACTCCCACGTGTCGTCGAGATCCTTCGCGAGATCGTTGCCTCCGAAGAGAACTATTTTTCCGCCGAGCGATGCCATCGCGTGATGAAAGCGACCCGACGGACCGGGCACGGTGCGCTGCGTCCATGCGGTGCCGCTCCACTCCCACGTGTCTTTGAGCAAGGCAGGACCGTCGCCCGCGAAGAGGAGCGTTGCCGGTCCGATCGGCACGGAGGTGTCGGGGCTCGCGTCGGTGCTCGCGTCGACGTTCGCGCTCGCGTCCATCGCGGACGAGTCGGCGCCAGCGTCTTGCGGCGACGAGGTGGTGGAGGTGCCGCCGCATGCGAACGCGATCGGCGCGAAGGTGAGCGCGAGCGCGCCGAGGAGAGAGGAAGGAAGTCGAAGCATGTGGGGATCGTACCTCGCTATGACGGAGGACGTTCCCCGCGCTTTGCAGCAAACTTGCCGAGGTCCCGCGACCGGCGTCCGATGAGCGCATGCAGCTCGCCGATCTCTTCCGCCGCGCCCTCTCGTTCCTCCCGTGGCGCCGCGCGTACGACCGGACGTGCACGACGCTCGCCGTCGACTGGCGCGTGTTCGGGAGCGACGTGCATCGCGTCTCCGCGGCCGCCGATTTCTCGCGCGGAGGTGCGTTCGTTCGCACGTCCGAACCGAAGCAGGTCGACACGCCGCTGGTCCTCGCGGTCACGACGCCGCGCGGCAACGTCGAGGTTCACGCGCGGGTCGCGTGGACGGGCTCGCGCGGAATGGGCGTGCGCTTCATGCGCGCGCTGCCCGCCGAGCTGGCGTAGCTCGCGCGAAGGTCGGTGGTAGACTTCGACCGAAGCATCACCACGTGAGCTGCTTCTCGACCCGATGCAGGCACACTTCCCACGGCTCGCGTTCGTCGCAACTTCGCTCACGATCGCCACCAGCGTCGCGGGCTGCGGACATTCGGATCCGGGGGCGACCGAGGACGCGGGGTCGGGGACGGACAGCTCGCATCCGTCGTGCGCGCTCGGCTTCTTGGGGACGGCGGGGCAGCCGGTGCAGCTGAAGCTCGTCGTTCGCGGCGCCGACTCGATGTCGACGGAGATCGCGGACGGCTCGCGCATTCCGCTCATCTTGCCGCCGCAAGGCGGGCGCGTCGTCTTCATCGGCGCGAGCGCGACGAACCTAAGTGCGTGCGGCGTGACGCTCACCGGATCGATCCGCGACACGACGACGCGCCAAGTGCGCATCGACGCGCGCACCGTCAATCTTCGAGCGGGCGCCGACGGCTGGGGCTCGAGCTCCGACGGGGACATCTCGACGTTCTCGAACCTTCCCCTTTGCCCGAACAACTGGGCGTCGACCGACGCCTTCGAGCATTCGTTCGAGCTCACCGTGACTGTGAAAGACCCCGCCGGGAACACCGCGACCAAAACGATCCAAGTCGTCCCGTTCTGCGGCGAGCCCGCGTACGCGGCCGAGTGCCTGTGTGAGTGCCAAAAGGGATATGTTCTCGGCCAGACGTGCGGTGACGCCGGGAAGTGAGAGCATGATGTCGAGGATGAAGTGGATCTCGTTTGGTCTCGCGATCGCTTCGTCGATCGCGTTCGTCGGATGCGGCACGAAGAGCGACGGCGCGGCGGCTCCCGCGGCGGACGCCGGCGACGCGGGTGGTGGTGACGGTGGATCGGCCTGCGTCGATACCGGCCAGCGTCCCAAAGCGCGCTCCGAGATGATGGGCGTCGCCGACGCGAAGCGCGGACGCATCGTCTTCTTCGGCGGCGACACCGGCGTTCCGAGGCAATGCCAGCCGGCCCCCTCGCCGAACGGCGAGCTCTGGACGTACGATCTCGCGTGCAACTCGTTCACGAAGGTCGACTTCACCGACGGGCCAGGTGGCCGTACACGCGGCGTCGGCATCCACGATCTGGACGGCGATCGGATGATCGTCTTCGGCGGCAGGTTTCGCGCGGCGCCGACGGGGACGTACACGGTTTACAACGAGGTGTGGGCGCTCGATCTCGCGGCGCTCACCTGGCAAAAGCTCGCGACGACCGGCACGTCGCCGTCGGCGCGGAGCAGCACCGCGGCCGCGTTCAATCCGTCGACGAAAGAGCTGGTCGTCTTCGGCGGGAACACGAGCACCAACGGCGCGTCGTTCTCGCCGCTCGCGGACGTGTGGGCGCTCAACCTGTCGACGAACGCGTGGCGCTCCATCACGACGACCGGCGCCGCGCCCGCAGCGCGCCTCTTTCACACCGCGGCGATCGACGGCGCGAACAACAAGCTCTACGTCTTCGGCGGCGGCGACGCGAACGCGTTCACCGGGCCGTTCCTCGGCGACACCTGGTCGCTCGATCTCGCGAGCGGCGCGTGGACGAAAGAAGACGCAGGCGGCGCGTCGTCGCCGGGCGCGCGCATCAACGCGACGTCGACGTTCGATGCGACCGCCAACCGCTTTCTCGTCTTCGGCGGTCACGACGACGGCGCGGTCGGAAACAACAACGACACGTGGTCGTTCGATCCCGCCAACAAGAAATGGACCGCGATCGTCCCGCCCGAGACGGTCAAGACGATACCGCCGAGCTTTTGCCTCTTCCCGCCGGATTTCACGACGCCGAACCTCGCCGCGCCAGATCGCCGTTCGTCGCAGCTCGCCGTACAAGACTCGACTCGATCGGCGTGGACGATCTTCGGCGGGGCGACCGACTGCGGCCTCATCGACGACGTGTGGACGTTCGATCTGAAGAAGAGCGCGTGGTCGCGCGTGGACAAGGCGCACATCGGTGAGGCGTGCGTCCGCGGCGAC
>JAYVXB010000250.1:0-6498 GCA_043785585.1 Deltaproteobacteria bacterium
CGCGAAGTCTCGCGGCGCGCTCGTCGTTGCGCGTCGTCGCGCGGACCGCCATGCCGCGCGCGACGGCGAGCCTCGCGACCGCCGCGCCGGTGAATCCGCCGCCGATCACGAGGAGCTTCATCGAGCCGAAGCTTCGCACGCCGCGCTTGTTCGCCAAACGGCGTCGCGCTTGTAGGCGTCGGCGTGCTTCGCGCTCGTCGATGTTTGGCGAACGCCGCTCTTGCTCGCGTTTGCCAGAAGCACGACGAGCCCGGTCACGCCAACGCCTACGCTCGGCAATCGGGGATGCCGTCGCGGCCGAAGAAGGTCAGCGACACGACGGTCCCAACCCCCGCCGCACTTTCGACGCGCGCGTCCCCACCGTGCGCGCGCGCGATGCTCCTCGCGAGCGCGAGGCCGAGCCCGACTCCACCCGACGAGCGCGTTCGACTCGAGTCTGCTCGATAGAACGGCGTGAAGAGCTGCGACAGCTCGCTGTCCGTCATTCCGACGCCGGAATCCTCTACCGCGACCTCGAAGCCGCCGTTCGCGGGCGCGACCCGCAACACCACAGCCCGATCCGCGCGCGAATGCGTGACGGCGTTGTCGAGCACGTTTTCGATCGCGCGACGGACCATCATCGCATCGAGCTCGAGCTCTTCGGGTAGACCGTCGCGCTTCACGTGGAGCTCTCGCGTCGGATGGCGCTCGGCGAATCGCGCCGCGATGTCGTCGACGATCGCCGCCGGCGCGATACGCGCCCAACGCAGAGGCGGACCGCCCGCGCCTGCCGTGTCGGCGTTCAGTCGCGCAGACGTGAGCACGTCGTCGACGAGCCGCTCGAGCTCCGCGAGGTCGGTCGCGACCTCCGCCAGATACCGCCTTACGTCGTGCGCCTCGACGTCGCTCGCCAGCTCAAGCAGCACTCGAATGCGCGATAGCGGCGTCCGCAACTCGTGCGACACGTTCGCCAAGAGCTCACGCTCCGAGCGAATGAGTCGCTCCAGCCGAGCCGCCATGTCGTCGAACACGTTCGCGAGCGTGCCGAGCTCGTCTCGCCGCTTCATGCCGACGCGCGCACGCAGCTGTCCGGCACCGAACGCGCGGGCCGCGGCCGTGATTCGCTCGACCGGCCGCACGATCGAGCGCGCCAAAGGAATGAACGCGAGCACCAGCACGAGCGCCATCAGCGGTGGGCTGAACGTTGAGACGTAGCGCGCGACGGGAGGTCGACCGATGAGGACGTAGAGTTCGACCTTTCCCTCTACGATGCAGGCGCTGACGAACGTCTGCTCGTCGAGCTGGTGGTCGGGTTGCCGCGCGAGGAGGTCGACCTCCTTTTGCGACAGCGGCTCGAGGCGCGCGCCGTGCACGAACTCGCGCGACAATCCACGCGCGGGCACGAGCTCCGTGCCGTCCGCGGCATCGATCGCGACCGGAACATGAAAATTCGCGCGCACGCGGCGTGTCTCGTCGGCGAGGTGGACGGCGTCTCCACGCGCCGCGCACAGGTGCTTCCCGAGGAGCGCGGCGAGCGGAGCAAAGTCTTCGACGGGCGGTGGATCGAGCTCTCGTCGCGTCCCGAACCAAGCGACGGCGGTCACCGCCACGAGCGCGACGGCGTACGCGACGAAGCGGACCAGCAAGCCGCGCTCGGCGAGCCAGCGCATCATTCCGAGTCCTCGCGAGCGAGAAGGTAGCCCGCGCCGCGGACGGTCTTTAGAAGACGAGGGTGACGCGAGTCGTCGCCGAGCTTCTGACGGAGGCGGCAGATGTGCGCGTCGATCGAGCGATCGAAAGAGTCCTCGGCCGTCCCCGTCACGAGGTCGAGCAGAGCTTCGCGAGAGAGCACGCGCCCTCGTCTCTCGAGCATGACGCGCAGCAGTCGGAGCTCGAACGTCGTGAGCAACAGATCGCGACCGTCGAGGAGCGCGCGGTGGGACTCGGAATCGATCCGCAATCGACCAGACGCGAGCGAATGGGTCGGCGGGCCCGACTCGCCGCGGTGGCGACGCACGACCGCGCGGATGCGCGCCAAGAGCTCGCGCGCGGAGAATGGCTTCACGACGTAGTCGTCGGCACCTAGCTCGAGGCCCATCACACGATCCGCTTCCTCGGTACGCGCGGTGAGCATCACGATCGGTACGTCGGACCGGTCGCGCAGCTCGCGGCACACGCTCATGCCGTCTCGACTCGGGAGCATCAGATCGAGCACGACGACGTCGAACGGCGCGCGGAGAGCCTGCCGAAGGCCGGACTCGCCGTCGCGGGCGATCTCGACGAAGAGATCGTGCCGCGTGAGGTACTCGGCGGTGAAGTCGGCGAGACGCGTGTCGTCCTCGACGAGGAGCATCCGAATGCTGGACGCAGAGGGGAGGCGCGCCGTCATCCCTGGGACTTTAGCCCGTCGCAGGCGGCTTACCTACGCGGCGAACATTCGGCAACACGGGCGCACGGAGTCCGCAACGTGCGCTTGGCATGGTCCACGTGCTGCTCACCGAACGTCGGAGGGCGCGCAGAGGAGCCGACCATGCGATTGCGATTCTCTTCGTTCGCGGTGTTCATTCTTGCGTCCCACTTCGCGTGCTCGGCGACCGAGTCCTTGAAGGCGGATGGGGGAACGACGAGCGACTCGCTTCCCTGCGAAGTCGCGGACGTGCTCGCGAGCCGCTGCGGCTCGTGCCATCAGTCGCCACCGCAGAGCGGCGCACCGATGCCGCTCGTCACGTGGAGCGATCTCCACGCGCCGGCGCGAGCGGACCCGAAGCGCGCGGTCTACGATCTCGTCTCGAGTCGCATTCACGACGACGTTCGCCCCATGCCTCAGCCGCCGAACGCGCGGTTGAGCGACGCCGAGACGCGCGTGCTCGACTCGTGGATCGCGAACGGAGCTCCGCCCGGCGCGGGCGCGCGCTGCGCTGGAGACGCCGGCGCGAACGAGGACGCGGGGGGGCTAGGGTGCACGCCCGACGTCACGCTCGCCCCGGCGTCGCCCTACGCGATGCCTTCGGATCTCGACGATCAATACGTCTGCTTCGGAGTCGACCTGGCGACTTCGCTGGAGCGACACGTCGTCGGAATCGCGCCCAAGATCGACAACCGTACGATTGTCCACCACGTGCTGCTCTTTCAGAGCGACACGGCAGAGAGCCCAGTCCCCGCGGCGTGCAGCCCAGGGGGATCTCTATCGTGGCGAATGGTCTATGGATGGGCGCCGGGTGGAGGGGAGCTCGCGCTGCCGCCTGACGTCGGCTTTCCTTACGACGCAACGACGCACTGGGTGGTGCAGCTCCACTACAACAACGTCAATCATCGAAGTGGTCAGACGGACGCAAGCGGGTTCGCGTTGTGCACGACCGACAGGCCACTCCGATACGACGCCGACGTCATCGCGTTCGGCACCCAATCCATCGACGTCGAACGCCGTTCGACGCTCGACGAGACGTGCAGCATCCGGGTTCCGCCCGCGCTAGCGGGGGCTCGTCTGTTCTCGGCGTTTCCGCACATGCATCGTCACGGGGTCGCGATCTCCACGGAGCTCGTGTCGTCCGACGCGGGGTCCGTGAGCCTCGGCAAGAGCGATCCGTTCGCCTTCGATGAGCAAGTCTGGAGGCCGATCGACGCGACACTCCAAGCGGGTGACATCGTGAAGACTCGCTGCGCCTGGACGAACACGACCGATCATCCCGTCACGTTCGGACCCAATACCGAGGACGAAATGTGCTATTCATTCACTGCCTATTATCCGCGCGTGAAGGCCCCGGGGTGGTCGTGGGCGACTCCGTCGACCGGCTCCTCGTGCGTTCGGACCCCGTAACGGCGCCCGATCGAGAGCACCTCGATGCCGACCGTGGTAGAGGTCGACCGAATGACGGAGACACATTGGCACATCGCCCAGGTAAACATCGCTCTCCCCCGCGAGCCGCTCACGTCGGCGTTGCTCGCTGACTTCGTCGCCGCGCTCGCGCCCATCAACGCGCTCGCCGACGCAAGTCCAGGTTTCGTCTGGCGACTTCAGACCCCCGACGGCGACGCAAGCGGCATCCGCGCTTTCGGCGACGACCGTCTCATCGTGAACATGTCGGTGTGGGAGTCGCTCGACGCGCTCGGGGACTTCGTCTTTCGGAGCGCGCACGCCGAGGTGATGCGCGGACGTCGGACGTGGTTCGAGGCGATGCGTGAGGCGTACGCCGCGCTTTGGTGGGTCCCTATTGGCCATCGCCCAACCATCACGGAGGCGGAGGAGCGGCTTCATATCCTGCGCACCGAGGGACCCACGCGGCGCGCGTTTTCCTTCAAGAACCCCTTTCCCCCGGCGGGCTCGGCGCCCATCGAGCTGGGTGGTGACGCCGATTGCCCGGTGTGAGCGTCACGGGCGCGACGCGCCGTCGCATCGATCTCCCCGCCAACGCGGCGATGACGGCGATTGTCATCCCGATGCGGCCCGAGGGCAGCGGCGGGGAGAGCGAGGACGATCTGGGAGAGTGCGCGTGCGCCGGGCTCGCGGGGGGCGGGACGCGCGCGAATGGCCATGGCCCGGAAGCGCTGCTGTTCACCCACGACGTCGGGCGCCCTCGCTCACTGCTTCTCGAACACGAACGCGAGGCGACCACCGAAGACGTAGAGCGTGAGCTTGGTCCCCGAGACCGAATACGGCGTCGCACCATCCAGCGCAGTGCCGCACGTCGTCGTCGGCGTCATCGTCGTTCCGGAGAGCAGGGCCGTGTGCGTGAAGTGGCCGAGCGTCCCGTTCACAGATGTCGCGAGCTGCCAGGTGTTGCCGTGGATCTCGTAGCGCTCGGCCGTGCCGGACACCCCCATCATGCCGCTCGTGCCGCCGACGCCGGTGAAGTTGATGACGTTGACGAGGTCGTACGTCCCATCGCCGACGTTACCGCCCGTCGCCGCGGGAGCGTTGCTCGCGATCGATTCTTGTTGGGCGTTGGGAGGGACGCCGAGCGTGTTGCACGACTGCGTCGTAGAGTCTGGCGCGCCGCCGTCGGATCCTTGCGATGCGTCGGGCGATGGCCGTGCATCCGCCGAGGCGCTCGCGTCGTCCGCGCGTTGCGCGTCGCCGCCGGCGTCCGCGTCTTCTTTCGCGCCTCCGACGTCGGAGCTGGACGAGCAAGCGAACGACACCGACGTCACGATCACGAGGGCTGCGAGTCGAACTCTCAAAGTCTCTCTCCAAGGAAGGTGAAGTCCGCGCAAACGAGGATGTCCGGCGGTAACGATGTGCGTTCGACGCGGACGCGCGCGGTAGATTCATCGCGAGCTCGTCACCCGCTGGTGCGACGAGGTCGAGGGTCGATTCGGATACGCGCTCGAGTCCCACGAAAACGCCAGCTCCCAGCGCAAGACGAACACCGGCGGGGCGATGTGCGTGCCCGTCACGTCGTCGAAGCCGTCGCGCGCGAAGTCGACGCTCGCGATGCTTCGTAAGTGCACCGCGAGCCGTCCGACCTCCGCGCGCAGCCCGATGCTCGGGCCGATATCGATGTACGGCAGGGTCTTCGAGATTGGCGGCGCGCCGGCGTAAGTGCCGGCGGCGACGTACGAGAAGCCTGCGCCGAACCCTCCGCAAAGATCGAGCGCGATGCCGTTGCCGCTGCGGTAGTGGCCCGGCACGCGAACGCACGTGTCGAAGCGCGCGATCGCGATCGTCGAGTGAAGCATCGTGAGCGATTCGCCGACGGCGATCGAAGGACGTAGCGCCCACGAGTCGCTGACCTCCGAGATCACGAACGCGCTCCCCCCCGCGTACGCGCCGAGGGCGCCTCCGGACATGAGGAAGGACCCCGCGCCGATCTCGAGCGCGCGTGGCTCGGCTTGCGCGGACTCGGGCGTGACGAAGACGGTTTGCGGCGGTTCGGTGGAGTCCACGGTGCCTCGACGTATGTCCGCCGTCGCGACGATCCGTCTGGCGGAGGGGGACGTCTCCCGTCAATACGGCAGGCCAGCGCAGTCGCGGCAACTGTTCGGCCAATGCTTGGGTAGGTGGTGCGCCCGTCCATCACCCGAAGCGCTCCTCCGTCGGCGAGCTCGCACGTCGATGTTTTCTCGGGACGATGTCAGACCGCACGACGCGTCGGCGAAGACCCGGGCATGAAGACGCACATGCTCTCCGGTCTCCCGCTCACTCTCTTCGGTTTCGCGACGCTCGCCGGCTGCTCCGCGGCGTCGGGCGACGGCGCCTCTTCGTCGTCCGACGCGTTCACCGCGACGAAGGCCGGCATCATCGCCGGTACGCTGTTCACGACGATGCAGTCGCTCATGAAGGTGAACGACGCGCAGCTCGCCGTCACCAACGGCAACGTCGTGTTCACGCCGTCGTCGCCGATGGCGGCGTTCATGGGAGGCCCCGTCTCGTTTTCGCTGCCGCCGATCTCGCTCGGCGACAAGAACAGCCTCACGGGGGCATCGCTCGAGGGCGCGACGTTCTTCATGTCGGGACCGCCGCTTCTCGCGCTCGACCCGGGTGGCGACGCCGCGATCGATCTCGACGTGAGGCTCGCGGGC
>JAYVXB010000251.1:0-6487 GCA_043785585.1 Deltaproteobacteria bacterium
GGTTTCCTCGAAGCGAGGAACAACGAGATCTGGCGTTTTTTCATCGGGCCCGCGCTCCTCTGGGATCTCAACTGCGTCATCTTCCTCGAACGGTGGCGCGAGCGCGCCGGCAAGCGCGCGCGCGATTGGTTCGTCGTGCTCGGCGAGATCGAAGCGCTGGCGAGCCTTGCGGGCTACGCGTTCGAGCGCAAAGACGACACGATGCCGGAGCTGTGCGACGCGCCGACGTTTTCAGCGCGCGGGCTCGGGCATCCGCTTTTGCGTGACGATCGCCGCGTCGCCAACGACGTCGGTCTCGCGGGGCCGGGTTACGGTCTCATCGTCACGGGCTCGAACATGTCGGGGAAGAGCACGCTCCTTCGTGCGATGGGCGCGAACGCGGTGCTCGCGCTCGCGGGCGCTCCGGCCTGCGCGCGTTCGCTCCGCATCGGCCCGGTGCGCGTCGTCAGCAGCATGCGCGTGCGCGACTCGCTCGAGGACGGCGTGTCGCATTTCTACGCCGAGCTGCAGAAGCTGAAGCGCGTCGTCGATCTCGCGCGCAAGAAGGACGAAGGCACCGTCTTCTTCTTGCTCGACGAAATCCTTCACGGGACCAACTCGCGCGAGCGAATCCTCGGCGCGCGCGCGATCATCCGAGAGCTCCTCGCGCGTGGCGCGATGGGCGCTGTCTCCACGCACGATCTCGGCATCAGCGATCTCGATCGCGAGCTCGCCGACTCCGGCGGCGCGAGCGTGCTGCGCAACGTGCATTTCCAAGAGCAAGTCGAGGGCGAGAAGATGACCTTCGATTACCAGCTCCGCGAGGGCATCGTGCAGAGCTCGAACGCGTTGCGCCTGATGAAGCTGGTTGGAATCGACGTCGTCACGCCCGACGCGTAGCATCCCGACCATGAACGAGGCAGTGAAGACGAAGGGGCGTGTGATCACCGGCTTGGTGACCCAAGGACGTCCGCGCCAGAGCGACGAAGCGATCGCGCGCGTCGTCGACGAGGTCATCGTGCGCGCGGAGTTCACGCTCGTGCGCCACGTCGTCGTGAAGGGCGAAGAGCAGCACTTGCAAACGCTCGTGCAAAACGTCTCCAACGACAACGAGGCCGATGCGCTCATCCTCCTCGGCGGCACCGGGTTCGGTCCCAAGGACCAGACGTGCGAGGCGCTTGCGCCGTTCTTCGAGAAGCACATCGAGGGGTTCGCCGAGGCGTACCGGCGCTTGCTCCGGAACGAGCACGGCGTGCACTCGCTCTTGTCGCGCGCGACCGCGGGTGTCTTCAACCAGTGCGTCGTCTTCGCGCTGACGGGGACCCCGGAAGACGTCCGAATCGCGACCGAGCTGCTGATTCTGCCCGTGCTCCCGGAGGCGATCGCGCTCGCGTACGGCCGCCCCCTCCCTGCGAGAGGCTGAGCGCGCACGGCGACGCGGAACATTGTATCTTCGATACGGTGCCCGTGCCTGTTCGCAAGGGCAGACGCTCTCGCTAGCGACACGAGCAGGGCCATTTCCGTGCGGAGCTTGCCATGATCCATCGTCCAGGCTGGTTGGGTGCGGTCGTGTTGGTGGGGGTGACTGCAGCGGTCGCGGCCGCGTGCTCCGACAACGGAGCGGTGACGCTCGGGGGCAGCGACGGAGGCGTGCTCGGCGAAGGCGGGGTCCCCGCAGGCGCAGGCGTGGGCCAGACGTGCGACGACAAGACGTTCTGCCGCCCCGGCCTCGCGTGCACGGGCGGAAAGTGCGCGCCGAGCCACGCGGGCGGCGACGGGACGCCGTGCGTGATCAGTGCAGAGTGCAAGATGGGCGACTACTGCGGCGCGATGGGCACGTGCACGGCGTCGGGCACGGGCGGTGACGGCGCCGGGTGCAAGAGCGACGGCGACTGCCAATCCGGCTTTCGGTGCGACATCGTCGGCTTCTCGCTCGCGTGCAAGCCCGAGGGAATGGTCGACGTCGGCGGCACGTGCGCGTCGAGCGCCGACTGCTTCGGTGGTCTCGTCTGCGCCAACAAGACGTGCGCGCCTGCGCGCTCCGGATCCGGGCTGCCGCCGATCGGCGTCCCGACGTGGAAGGGTGCAGATTGCACCGATGTACCGGGCCAGACGACCGCCTATTTCCGCGTCCCGCGCGGGACGGACGACGGTGACTTCTATCGCCTCCCGTTCCCGAACGACGTGCGGATGAAAGGCGGGCATCCTGATCTCTCCGGGCACCCGTCGCCCGGCACCGAGCTCCTCGGCTTCGACCCCGTCGATCGCTACTTGCGCGACGTCGAAAAGAACGCCGACGGCTTCACGAGCTACCCGACGATCTTCTTCCGATTCAGCGCACAAGTCGACTTCGACTCGCTGAAGAAGGACGGCGCCCTCAAGTTCGTCGACGTGACGACCGGCGCAGGAAACGATCTCGGCTTCTACTGGTCGGCGACCACCGGACGCACCTCGTACGTCTGCAACAACTCCGTTTCCGTCCGTCCGTCCGTGGGCGAGCCGCTGAAGCCCGGACACACGTACGCGATGATCATCACGAACGTGATCGTCGATTCGAAGAAGTCGTCGGTGAAGGTGTCCGACGATCTCTCGGCGCTCCTCGGCGCGTCGACGCCGACGGACGCGGCCCTCGCGACTCCGTACGCCGCGTACAAACCGCTGCGCGACTGGGCGGCGTCGAAGAGCTTCGCGCTGAGCTCGATCTTGAATGTGGCATTGTTCACGGTCGGCCATCCGACGCGCACGCCCTCGAAGCTCCTGACGACGGTCGCGGCGGCGACGGCGCCGGTGGCGACGGGATGGGTGAAGTGCGGCACGGGTCCGTCGCCGTGTCCGCAGGCGACCGGCGACCGCGCGTGCGGCTCCGCGGACCCCGCGTTCGACGAGCTCCACGCGCTGGTGACGCTTCCGATCTTCCAGAAGGGGAGCGCCCCGTACCTCGCGCCTGCCGACGGCGGCGACTTCGAGCTCGCGGCCGACGGCTCGCCGCAGTTCCAGCGCACCGAGCAAGTGTGCATGGCACTCACCGTTCCGAAGGGCGTCACGATGCCCGCGACCGGATGGCCGCTCGTCGTGTACGCGCACGGAACCGGCGGCAGCTTTCGCAGCCACGTCACCGAAGGGGTCGCGGCGCGACTCGCGAGCGCGGACGACGGCAACGGCGGTCAGTTTCACATGGCGGTGCTCGGGATCGATCAGGTACAGCACGGTCCGCGCCGCGGCAGCTCGACGGATTCGCCGAACAACCTCTTCTTCAATTTCGCGAACCCGTCTGCGGCGCGCGGCAACCCGCTGCAAGGCGCCGCGGATCAGCTGTCGCTCCTGCGTTTCGCGAAGTCGCTCGACTTGATGAGCGGCGCTTCGCCGACGGGCGCCGAGATAAAATTCGGCACGATCGCGTATTGGGGACACTCGCAAGGCGCGACCGAAGGCGGGATCGCGATGCCGTACGCGCCGGGCGTCGCGGGCGCGGTGCTCAGCGGCGAAGGGGCGAGCCTGATCGACGCGCTCCTCGGAAAAAAGAGCCCCGTGGACATCGCCGATGCGCTCCCCCTCGTCCTCGTCGAGTCGGGCGGCGTCGACATCTTCCACCCCGTACTCTCGATCCTTCAGAACGCGATCGACGTCGCCGACCCGCTCAACCACGCGGGCACGTTCTTCGCGACGCCGCCCGCACCGCAGAGCTTGAAGCATGTCTTTCAGCCGTACGGGATGGGCGACACGTTCGCGCCGCCCGCGAGCGAGCGCGTCTTCGCGATCGCGGCCGGGCTCGGCGTGGCGACGCCGCCGACCGGCGTCACGGGCGACAAGATCAACGACGCGATGCTCTTGGCGGTCCCGGCTGGCGGCAACATCACGATGATGGCGGCGTCGTTCACAGGGATCGTGCGGCAGTACTCCCCGTCGGGATTCGACGGGCACTTCGTCGCGTTCAAGGACGCGAGCGCGAAGAAGGACGTCGATCGCTTTTTGGTCGACTCGCTTTCGGGGAAGGTGCCGAAGATCGGTCCGTGATGATCAGCGGTCGCGCGTGTCGTTGCCGCGCGGCACGAGCATGCTCTTCTCGTCGGCGGACGTCGGGATGGGCGCGAAGACCACGCGGCCGTCGATCGCGAACGCGACGCGTTTGCCGGAGCGCGCCAACATCGCCATCGACGCGCGCCCCTGTTCGTCGAACGTGAGCACGACGCCGTTCGGTCGCGCCGTCGCGCGCGCGACGTGCTCGGTGCCGATCGCTGCTGGGATGACGACGAGGAACGTTCGTACGAACGAGTCGTCGACGTCACGCGCGCCGATCAAGATGCGTCGCACGTCCGGGAGCGTCACGGTGGTGACGAAGCGAGCGAGCGACTGTTCGTGCTCTCGCGGCGTTCGAAGGCTCGTGCCGTCGGCGAGCGCGGGGAAGGGGACGTCGCCCTCGCGGCCCGCGAACGCGCGCGTCTCGTCGTCGATCGCGTACACGTCGACGTGCGGCACCGCGACCTCCGCGTCCTCCGAGCAACCCTTCGCGCACGACGTCACGCCGATCGCGAGCGCGATCATCGTGAGCCCATGTGCCATCGCTCGCCGCATCTCCCGCACCTTTGATACCCTCCCGCAGCGATGATTTCGATCGATTCGTGGCGAGAGCGTGGGCGGTACCTCGAGACGCCGGACGGTCGCATCTTCACCATCGACTTCGCCGGAGCGAGCGCGCCGGTGCCCGTGCTCGTCTTGCACGGGTTCCCGACGTCGTCGTGGGACTTCGCGGCAGCGATCGAAAAGCTCTCCGCGCGCCGCCGCGTCGTCGCGTTCGACTTCATCGGAATGGGCCTCTCCGACAAGCCGCCGTCGCACGGCTACTCGCTCTTCGAGCAGGCCGACATCGCGATTCACGTCGCGCGCGAGCTGGGTCTCACGCGCGTGCACCTCTGGGCGCACGACATGGGAACGAGCGTCGCGACCGAGCTCCTCGCGCGCCGCGAGCGCGGCCTCCTCCCGATCGAGCTCGCGAGCTTCGTCCTGATGAACGGAAGCGTCCACATCGAGCTCGCGCAGCTGACCTTCGGCCAAAAGGTTCTCAAGTCGCCGCTCGGGCCGCTCTTCGCCAAGCTCAACTCGCGCGCGACGTTCAAGGCGCAGATGCGTCGGATCTTCGCGCGCCCGCCCCCGGACGAAGAGCTCGACGCCATGTGGGAGCTCGTCGCGCGCGATGACGGCGCGGCGCGCCTCGCGAGCATCATCCGCTATACCGAGGAGCGCGCGCGCTTCCGGCGTCGGTGGATCGGCGCGCTCGAGCGGTGCGATCTTCCGGCGCTGATCGCGTGGGGTCGGCGCGATCCGGTCGCGGTGATGGCGATCGCCGAGAAGCTCGCCGGCGAGATCCCGGGCGCGAAGCTCGAGGTCTGGGACGATCTCGGCCACTACCCGCAAGTCGAAGATCCGACGCGCGTCGCAGATACGGTCGCGCGGTTCTTCGACGCGTGTGGCTCGGCGGGTGGGTAGCTACGGATAGCGAACGGTGCGATCGGCGCCGTCGGGCGACGGCTCGAACTTCGCCTTTTCGATCGCTTCGCCGACGCACTTCACGATCTTGTCCTTCACGACCGCCGTGCTGAGGCTCGCCTTCTTCACGCTTCCGTCCGCCGCGACCGTGATCGTCCCTTCGACGCGCTCCTCGGGCTTCGGCTCTCGGCCGAGCACCTTCATGTAGCAATCGTGGACGCGCGGATCGATCTGCGTTCGGAGCACGCGGTCCATCGCGGCCGCGGCCGCGCCGACCGTGACGGGCGCGTCGCCCACCGGCGCGACGTGCGCCGACGCGGGCGGAGGCGGCGCCTTCGACAATGGCGCGGGCGCCGGCTCGACCTCGATGTCGTCATTGCTCCCGTGGCTGCCGTCGGGGCCGAGCGACGAGATGCGCGTCTCGGTCGCGGTGCATCGAATGATGAACTCGTGCCCCCACGCATCGAGATCGTCGGCGAGCGCGTCGAGGTTCCGGTCGGCCTTCAGCGCCGAGACCGTCGGGCACGCGCCGGCCGCGTGCTCTGCGCGCCACTCGGTTGCCGCCGTGCGGATCACGCGAGCGCGTCGCTGCGTGAGCATGACCTGGGGATCCTGCGTGGCGCTCGCGCCGTTTCTCGGCGACGCCGCGCTCGGCGGAGGCGCGGATGCATCGCACGCGACGGAGAGGGAGAGCAGAGCGAGGACGGCGCGCACGAAGCGAGCGTACTTCAGAGCTCGCCATCCGTGAACGCCATCACCTCGGCGATCTCCGTCGTCCCGCATGCGAGCGCGACGAGGCGATCGACGCCGAGCGCGTTGCCGCCGCTCTCCGGAATCCCTCGCTCGAGCGCCGCCAGGAATTTGCGATCGATCGGATACACGGGAAGCCCGCGCTTACTTCGCTCGTCCTGATCGTGATCGAAGCGCGCCCGCTGCTCGATCGGATCGACGAGCTCGCCGAACCCGTTGCACAGCTCGACGCCCGCGACGTAGAGCTCGAACCGCTCGGCCACCGCCGGATCGC
>JAYVXB010000252.1:0-6455 GCA_043785585.1 Deltaproteobacteria bacterium
TGTCTCGTAGCTGCAGCGGACATCGCGGATCGTGCGCTGGAGGCGCTTCACGACCTCGATGTTGTGCGCCCAGACGTGGGGCTTCGCGTCGACGGTGACGTCGACCGGGTCCATGTGCCCGCCGAAGTCGCCGAGGAGCGTCTCGACGAGCATGTCGGGACGAAGCTCGCGCAACCTCGTCACCGTCTTGGCGACGTGCGACGCGCCGCCGTCGAGCAAGTCGTCGCGATCGACCATCGTCATGACGACGTATTGAAGCGGCAGCTTCGACAACGCGCGCGCGACGTGCTCCGGCTCGCGGACGTCGACGGCGCCGCGCGGGTTGCCCGTCGTGACGGCGCAAAAGCGGCAGCCGCGCGTGCACGTGTCGCCGAGGAGCATGATCGTCGCGGTGCCTTCGGACCAGCACTCGCCGATGTTGGGGCAGCGCGCCTCTTCGCAGACCGTGTGCAAGTCGAGCGCGCGGAACGTCTCTTTGAGGCCGGTGTACGTCTCGCCGCCGGGCGCGCGGACCTTGAGCCACGCCGGCTTCGGCGCGAAACGGGGGGAGGTCGCCATGTGCTTCTCTTATAGAGCCGAATGGCGCGCGTCGAGCGCGACCATCGCGGCTTCCCCCACCGGAATGACGGCGCCGCGTTCCGTGTAGATCGCACGGATGAGGCGCGCCGGCGTGACGTCGAACGCGGGGTTGAAGGCGTCGACGCCGAGCGGCGCGGTCGGTACGTCGTTCGGCGGCGAGCCGATGGAGAGGACCTCGTGCGGATCGCGCTCTTCGATCGGGATGCTCGCGCCATCGGCGCACGCGATATCGACGGTGCTCCACGGCGCGGCGACGTCGAACGGCACGCCGTGCAGCTGCGCGAGGCAGGCGACGCCGTACGTTCCGACCTTGTTGGCGACGTCGCCGTTGCGAGCGACGCGGTCGGCGCCGACGACGACGAGGTCGACGGCGCGCTTCGCGAAGAGCTGCGCGACCATCGAGTCGGTGATCAGCGTGACGGGGATCCCGTCGCGGTGGAGCTCCCACGCCGTGAGTCGCGCGCCTTGGAGGATGGGGCGCGTCTCGGTCGCGATGACGCGGACCCTCTTGCCCGCGTCGCGCGCCGCACGCACGACGCCAAGCGCGGTGCCGTAGCCGCCGGTCGCCAGCGCGCCGGCGTTGCAGTGGGTGAGGATCGTCGCGCCGTCCGGGACCTGCTCCGCGCCGATCGCGCCGATGCGCTTGCACGCGGCGACGTCCTCGCGGTGAATCGCGCGGGCTTCGAGCGCGAGGCGCGCGACGCGCTCGGCACGCGACGCATGCGCGACCTCGCTCGCAGCACGCTGCATCCGCGCGAGCGCCCACGCGAGGTTCACCGCGGTCGGCCGGGTCGCGCGAAGACGCGCGCTCGCATGCTCGAGCGTTCGCGCGAACGCCGCCGCGTCGCCGTCGACGCCTGACGCGAGCACGATCCCATACGCCGCCGCGATCCCGATCGCCGGCGCGCCGCGCACCATGAGCTTTGCGATCGCATCGGCGACCTGCTCGACGGCCGTGAGAAGCTCGTACCGCTCGGTGCGTGGCAAGAGCCGCTGATCCAGCAACAGCACCGCGCGATCGTTCGGGAGGAGCTCGACGGTCGAGTACTTCGCGCCGCTGATCGGATCCGGGTGCGTGTGCGCGTACCCCGTCTTCAACGTCGGGAGCGGCTCGCTTCGCTTCGATCGCTCGCTCATGACGGTCTCCCCTTCGCGAGCTCGCGCGATGCGAGCATCCGCGTCTTGATCTCTTCGGCAGCGGTCTCGAGCTCTTCGGCCGCTTTCTCTTTGTCGCCGTGCAAGTACGCGCGCAGGCCATCGGCCGCGACGATCGCGAGGCTGATGTTGACGCCCGCGTCCGCGAGGACCGCGCCGACGTCGGGATTTTTCAGGAGGGTGTCGAGCTCGTCGAAGAGATCGTCGATCTCCGCCAGCGCTTTCGGCGTCGTCATGGGTGACGAAGGTCTACGAAACCAATCACGGGGCCGCAAGCGCCGCACGCGCCTTCGCGATGTTCGCGCGCGGTGCGCCCATCTCTTCCGCGCGATCGATCGCGTCGCGCGCATCGTCACGCCGCCCGAGCTTCGTGAGCGCCCACGCGCGTCCGAGCTGCGCCGCGCCGAACCGCGGCCGCAGCGCGAGCACCGCGTCGTACGCCGCGAGCGCCTTCGCCGCGTCGCCGCGCATGACCGCGACCGTCGCGAGCCCGAGCCAATTCTCCGCGCCGCGCGGATCCGCGGTCGCGCCCGCACGGTACGCTTCGTCCGCGCCGTCGAGATCCTTCTGGTGCACGCGAACGAGGCCGAGCGCGTGGTACGTCACGCCGTCGCGCGCGCCGCGCCGAATCGCCTCTTCGAGCCGCGGCCTCGCCTCGTCGACCTCGCCCCATCGCGCGCATCGCATCCCGCCTTCGCGCGGCCCCGCCGGCGACACCGGCGCGATCGTCGCCGCTTGATCGTACGCCGCGAGCGCCTCTTCGTACTTGTGCGCGAGCTCGAACGCGTGCCCGAGCTCGATCCACGGCACGGGATCGTTCGGCGGCAACCTCTTCGCGAGCTCCGCGACCTCGACGCGCGCCGCGCCCATGTCGCCCGAGAACGCGAGGAGGCGAATCAAGAGCTTTCGCGCGGCGACGTTCTCCGGATGCTTCGCGAGCTCGTCACGCAGCGTCGCGATCCCCTCCGCTTCGTGGTGCTGCCGCGCGAGCGACATCGCCCGCTCGGTCGCCGGCGGCGCGCACGCCACGAACGTCAGCGCGAGAGCGATGATGAGCGCGAGAGGATTGAACAGGAAGTCGGGAAGACGAGAAGATCGGAGGGAGATGGGGCTCAACCCTTCCCGTCGTCCCGTCTTCCTGTGAATCCCCTCTCGGCTCGAAGAGTGGTACATCGCCGTCCTCACCACGGAGATCACGATGTCACAGGTAGCGGATATCAAGACGATTGGCATCCTCGGGGCGGGACAGATGGGCGGCGGGATCGCTCAAGTCGCCGCGCAGGCGGGCTTCGCTGTGCGGCTCGCCGACGCGTCGCTCGAGCTCGCCGACAAAGGGAAAAAGAAGATCGCCGCCGCGCTCACGCGCCAAGTCGAAAAAGGGAAGATGACCGCGGAGGCACGCGACGAGGTCGTCGCGCGGATCACGCCCGTCGCCGCGATCGCCGACTTCAAGGACTGCGATCTCGTCATCGAAGCCGCGACCGAGAACGTCGACTTGAAGATGAAGCTCTTCAAGCAGTGCGACGAAGCGCTCCGCGCGGGCGCGTACCTCGCGAGCAACACGTCGTCGATCTCGGTGACGAAGCTCGCCGCCGCGACGTCGCGCCCGTCGCTCGTCATCGGCATGCACTTCATGAATCCGCCGCCGCTGATGAAGCTCGTCGAGATCGTGCGCGCCGTGCAGACGTCCGATGAGACGTACGTGCTCGTGAAGGCGCTCGCGGAGAAGATGGGGAAGACGGTCACGACGAGCAAAGACGCGCCGGGGTTCCTCGTAAATCGGATCTTGATCCCGATGCTGTGCGAGGCGTGCTTCGCGTTGCAAGAAGGCGTCGGCTCGCCCGAGGACATCGACACCGGCGCGAAGCTCGGTCTCAATCATCCGATGGGGCCGCTCGAGCTCGCGGATCTCATCGGCCTCGACACGACGCTCGCGATCGCCGACGTGCTCCATCGCGACATCGGCGACGACAAGTACCGCGCGCCGACGCTCCTGCGGAACTTGGTCGCGGCGGGGTGGCTCGGGAGGAAGAGCGGGCGCGGGTTCTACGTCTACGACGACAAGGGGCAGAAGACGGGACGGGCGGTCTAGCCATGCCCTACAAAACGATCCTCGTCGAACGCGACGCGCACGTCGCGACCCTCACGCTGAACCGCCCGGAGAAGCTCAACGCGCTCAACGCCGAGCTGGTCGGCGAGCTGTTCGTTGCGGTTCGCGAGCTCGACGCCGATGCGGGCGTTCGCGCGGTCATCGTGACGGGCGCGGGCGAGAAGGCCTTCGCAGCAGGCGCGGACATCGCTGCGATGAGCGAGATGACGACGTCGCAGGCCAAGGCGTTCGCGGATCTCGGGCACGCGGTCGGCGCGGCGATCGAGTCGGCACACTTCCCGGCGATCGCGGCGATCAACGGCTTCGCGCTCGGCGGCGGCTGCGAGCTCGCGCTCGCGTGCGACTTCGCGTACGCGAGCGACAAAGCGAAGCTCGGACAACCCGAGGTGAACCTCGGCGTCATCCCCGGCTTCGGCGGGACGCAGCGCCTCCTTCGCCGCGTCGGCATCGCGCGCGCGCGTGAGCTCTGCATGACGGGCGACGTCATCGGCGCGGAAGAAGCGCTGCGCATCGGCCTCGTCAACGCGGTCGTGCCGCACGCCGAACTGATGAACAAGGCGCGCGAGACGGCGAAGAAGATCGCGAGCAAAGGTCCCGTCGCGATCGCGCAGTGCAAGCGTGTGCTCCTTCGGGGCGCGGACGTTCCGCTCGCGACGGCGAACGAGCTCGAGGTGCAGGCGTTCGCCGCGCTCTTCGGGACGAGCGATCAGCGCGAGGGGATGAAGGCGTTCCTCGAGAAGCGCGCGGCGACGTTCGAGGGGAAGTGAGCGCAGGCCAAAGCCTGCGCTCATCCTGAGCCGCGCAGCGGCGAAGGATCCCCCTCAGAACGTCTTGTACGTCGCGACGACGGTCCCGAGCGTCGCCGTCGCGATCGCCAACGCCGCAGCCACGACGAACGCGCGAAACGCCGCCGTTCTCAGCGCGAGCCGCGTCCGCTCTTCGCTCACGCGCGGCGCCACCGCGTACGTGATCGCGCCGGCCCACGCGAGAGCGATCGCCGCGAACGCGAGATGCTCCTTCCGCTCGAAGAGAAATCCGATGGTCGGCGCGTGGAGGAAGATCCCCTGCTTCAACTTGTCGCGGTACGGCCCGTAGAGCCACACGCCGATCGCCCCCACCAGCGTCACCAGTCCGAGCGACAGGCAGACGGCCAGGTGAGCGCGACGCTTCCGATTGCGCAGGACGATCGCCGGATGAACCAGCGCTGCGGCCGCGAGCCAGCCCAAATGGCCGTGGATGTGCTCCGTCAGGCGGACGGTGTCGAGCACCGGCATGGGCATGGGGGGTCCTGCGAACGAATCATCCGCGCGCCGAGGTTTTCGGCACCGAATGTGAAGAGGAGTGAATCCGGACGCGCAAATCAAGCTCTAGCAGCAATTGTAGGGACGAAACGGCGCGCAAGGAGCAAAGGCGATGCATCACAACGGGACAGCTTGCCTCGAACCGGGCGCGGGGAGAAAGTTCGCTTCGATGACTGACGGATCCGATAGGCCCACGCAAGAGAGCGCAGCGCGCGCACACATTCTACTTTTCGAGGACGACGACACGCTCGCGGGGCTCCTCGCGCGCGTGCTTCGGACGGAGGGATACACGGTCGACGTGCTCGACACGGTCGACGCGATGCCCGCCGCCGCGAAGCTGCAGAAGTACGACGTCGTCCTCTCCGACATCCATCTCGCGAACGACACGAACGGCCTCGACGTGCTGAAGCGCGTGCGCGAAGTCACCGACACGATCCCCGTCCTCTTGATGACGGCGTTCGCCGACGTCGAAGGCGCGATGAACGCAGTGTCGCTCGGCGCGTACGACTACCTCGCGAAGCCGATCGATCCGACCGAGCTGAAACGCAAAGTCCAAGAGGCCGTCGCACGCAGGAAGATCGCGTCGAGCTCGCGCGAAGAGGTCGACCCGCGCAGCACGCTCCTGTCCGAGGCGCAGATCGTGGGGAGCGCGCCTTCGATGATCGAGGTCTACAAGACGGTCGCTCAAGTCGCGCCGACGACGGCGACGATCCTGATCGTCGGCGAGAGTGGAACGGGCAAAGAGCTCGTCGCGCGCGCCATCCACGCGAAGTCGCCGCGCGCGAACAAGAAGTTCGTCGCGGTCAACTGCGCCGCGCTCCCCGAGTCGATCCTCGAGAGCGAGCTCTTCGGGCACGAGCGCGGATCGTTCACCGGCGCGACCGGAACGAAGCGCGGGCTCTTCGAAGAGGCGGACGGCGGTACGCTGTTCCTCGACGAGATCGGCGAGATCTCGCCGAAGATGCAGGTGCAGCTGCTGCGCGTTCTCCAAGAAGGAGAGATCCGGCGCGTCGGCGGCGCCGAGAGCATCAAGGTCGACGTGCGCGTCGTCGCCGCGACGAACCGCGACTTGAAGGTCGAGCTCGCGGCCGGACGCTTCCGCGAGGATCTCTACTTCCGTCTGCAGGTCGTCTCGCTCCGCGTGCCGACGTTGAAAGAGCGGCGCGGAGACGTCCCGATCCTCGTGCGCCACCTCATCGCGCGTCACGCCGAGCGGCTCGGACGAAGCATTCCGCGCGTCGCGCCCGAAGTGTTCGACGCGCTCGAGGCGTACGATTTTCCGGGCAACGTGCGCGAGCTGTCGCACGTCG
>JAYVXB010000253.1:0-6455 GCA_043785585.1 Deltaproteobacteria bacterium
AACGGCGGTGAGCTCGATGCGCCCGAGCCGCCGCGCGCCTCGTACGCTTCGCACGACGCCGTCGACATCGAGGGCTTCAACCTCGAGGCGAGCGTCCGCATCGACGCCGACGACGATCTCGGGCGCGAGCGCCTCTTTCGTTACGGCGCGCGACCGCCGTTCGCGCTCAGACGGATGCGGTCATTGCCCGGCGGTCGCATCGCCTATCGGATCAAGAAGGTCCGCGACGGTCGCGCGAAGCAGCGCGTGATGACACCCATCGAGTTTCTCGCGCGCCTCGCCGCGCTCATTCCGCCGCCGAGGTATCCGCTCGTGCGCTACCACGGAGTCGTCGCGCCGCGCGCCGCGTGGCGACGCGAGATCGTCCCCAAGCCGCGCGCGCCGCTCCCGTGCGAAGCGGGACGACGGCGTCCGGCGAACGGCGATGCCCCCAACGCCGTCGAAGCGGCACCGCGCCAGTCGCTCGCTTCACCAACAAGGGTCGCGCTGCGTGCGTCGGTTGCGAAGATGGGGCCGACTCCGCACGCCGCGTCGCGGCAGCTCGATCCGTGTCCTGCGGCGTCGTCGCTCGATTCGCGCGTGCGCGCCGCACCGCCGAGCATCGCCGGCCCCGCCCCCGTCGGGAACGCGCTGGCGAAACTCCACGCCGAGCACCTCGCGCCCAACGTGATGAGCGTCCGCCATTGGAGCCGCCTGCTCGACGGCGCCCTCGTCGCCATCTCGACGCGCCTCGACTGGGCCACGCTGCTCATGCGCACGTTCGAGGTGGATGTCCTCGAGTGCCCGGCGTGCCGAGGTCGCCTCCGCGTTCTCGGCAGCATCACGCACCCCCACGCCGTCCGCGAAATCCTCGAGCGGCTCGCCATCCCGATCGAAGCCCCGCGCGCTGCCCGCGCCCGCGACCCCACCGAGTTCGAGGACGACGCCGCCGACTGACGCGCCACGAGCGCGCGCGTCGCTCCCCGGAGCGCGGTTGCGAACGAGCGCGCTTTGCAAGTGGTCAAAGTGTACGACTCTACAGGCCACACGGAAATCGCGTCGTTGGGGCGTTACGTCAACTTCTCGCCGCGCCGCCTCGCGCGCCGAGTGCACTACGACGGCCTTTTCGCCGACCGAGCGGATACGAATCGCATCGATGGCCGTAAGCGCCGTCCGCTTGAACGCTCAGGTCCGGCTCGTGCCCGTCGTTCGCATACGATCCAAGCGCCCCCTCGTACACGCCGACGCCGAGTGCCCGGCCATCGGCGTTCCGGAAGAAGAAGCTGAAGACGGACGACCCGCTGCCGCTGGCTGCTGGGCACGAGATGCCAATCTGATCGGGAGACGAGGCGTAGCCGCCGCAACCCTTCAGGAGGTCGTCCGACGGAAACACATACGTGCTTTCGCCGGGATGCACAGGATCGTCGGGAGCCCCGTTCACGTAGACGATGTTCCCGTCAGCTAGGCAGGGAGCGACGGAGGCGACCACGACCGGACCCGTGTCGGGACTCTCGGAACCGTCCGCCTTCGGCGTGCTGGCGTCGTCAGCTCTCGACGCGTCCGCGCGCGAGCCGGCGTCGTCCAGCGCGTCGCACGGCGATCCGTCGGGTCGCTCGCAAATCGTCTCTGTATCGAACGTCGATCGTGCGCCACAGCCCGCTACGAGGACGAGCAATAGGGGAGCGGAGCGCAGCACGGGTCGGAGATGATAGCAGTAGTGTCGCGCGGACGTTGTCCTCACCCTGGGGCTCGGTCTCATTCTCGAATGACGATGAAGGGTTCGCCTCTCGACGCCCAGTCGTACTCGCCCGTCGCGGGTCCAACCGACCGAATGACGTCGTACTCGATAACAACGTATGCGGGCCAATCACCGTCATATGCGCAATTCGGACATGGCGTCCCTTCGCCATCGGCTACGACCAGGCTCCGACATGGCTGGCCCGCATCATTCGCACCCCAAATAATCTCGGCTCCCACGTCGTATATATAGTGGACGACGGAGCCGTACTTGAATTGCACGTTGGTCTGCACCTCTTTTGCGCAAGATGGGCAGACTAAGTGTGTACGAACTTCGTTGTAGGCTCCCATTACCAACCCTCCACGCCGTAGCCGACTGCGCGCAAGAATCGACCGAACCGCCAGCGCGCCAGGTGTCGTGAGGTTGCAGGCCCGATTGAAGCGTCACCACGGACGGATCGAAGTTGCCGACAAGACCGTACAGCACGCGAACACTATGGCCGCCGCCAACGGCGGTTTATGAGTCTCACGATCTCTCGTTCCAATCTTCTCAGAAGTCGTTAATGCTGTAGCCCGTTGGATCTCCGGGGCCTCCATCCGAATCCTATGGCGGCAGGCCGCGCGCTCACGGAGGGGCGCTCGGCACCGAGCCGCACGGCGCTTACTTCAGCCTCGTCGCAAGCGTGTCGATGACGGAGCGAAGCACGGCGGGATCGTTGGAGAGCTCGAGCAGGAGATCGGTGGCCACCTTCTCGCGCCACAGGCGCAGCATCATTCTGACCATCCCCGCAACGGAGAGTCCGAACGCCCCAGCAACGAGCGTTGCCGTCGTCGAGTCCGACATCCGCAAGAAGATCAGGCTCAGCGCGGCGACGAACATCGCGACGACCATGGCGACGCAGATGATGAAGTATTTGCTGTTCGCTGCATTCACGTCGCGAAGACGCTTCAACAACTTGTCGGACGGCGACTTCGCGCCGCCGAGGTCGACCGTCGGTTTGAACTCGTTCAGCACGTCGTCGAGAGTGTTCATCGCTTCCTTCCTTGGGCGCGCCGCACGGTGACTGTGGTCATGACGTCGGTGAAGCGCTCGGCGCGGCGACCGAGCTCGGCGACGACCTCGGCGTAGCGGTCGAGCCGAAAGCCCGGAGTCGCCGGGCCATCATTGATGACGACGAGAAAGCCCTCGCGCAATCGCTTGATGCCCTGTCCGATCGTCGCGGATCTGCATGCGGAGAGATCGATGACTCCATCGAATCCGAGCGGGACGGCACGCGCCGCTTCGGACGTCGTCTTCAGCCCGTCGTGCATTTCGAGCATGCGGCCTTCGCGGAGGGCGCTCCCCAGGCACTGCTCGAGCATGACGCGATCGATCGGAAAGGACGGACTATCCTCGCTCGGAAGGCGCCATTCTGACACGAGCTCCTCGAGCACGGCCGCCATCCGAGCGGGGGCCTCCGCGGGGGCCTGCTCGAGGAGGCGCTGCAACCGCGGCAGACGATCGCCGATGGATAGGCGGATGTGCCGAGCCGTTGGGGCTGCGGCCGCTTCGACGAGTCGAATCATGGCACCCATGTCGAGGATGTCGGCCGCCGTCAGCGCAGGCACTCGGCAGTGCGCGAGGAGCGTAACGACGTGATGGGTCGAGAGCGCTCGATGGAAGTCGTCGAGCGTCGCGCGCCGTACGACCGTGACACCGGCGCGTGACGCTGCAGCCAGCACGCGGTCCGCGACCGCGAGGACCGGGCGATAGAGCTGGTCGCGCACCCACGCGATGCCCTTTGTTCGATAACGCTGCGCGAGCGAGGTCAGCAGGTCACTGCCCCCACGCGCATCGTCATCGAACTCCGCGACCGACATGGGAATGGCGATCACAAGCGCGCAATCATGCGGCGCGACTTCGCGCTCCGGCATTGGACTCCTCGTTGGTCGTGATCTTGAAGTCCAGTGCTTCCTCAGGTGCTGCGACAGGTGCTTGGACGGGGGGTTCGATCTGAATGAGGACGGAATCGTCGGGGTGACTCTTCGACAACGGTTTGAGGCTCGAATGAAGCGTCATAGCCGCAGCAAACTCCGACGCCCTCCCAAGACGGGAGAGCACGCTTTGGACTATCCGTTCGACGCGAGCCTTCAGGTCGGGCACGAAGCTCCTGAAGAATGTCTTAACGCGAAACCACGCTGAGGGCTTACCCGCCATCGGAACCTCGACGCGCACGATGATTTCTCCCGAGCCATCGGGGTTTTGCCTGGTCTCGACCTTTTCGATCTTCGCGTTTGCGAAATCGTGCATTTCATTCTTCGCCGCCCGTATGCGGGCCGCAGAGGCGTGGATGGCGATTGCCCCTGCCTCGCTTGCCGCCTGGACGCTGCGAACCGCGCCGCGTGCTTCGTCCAGCGTGAATCCTTTAAAGCTCATCAACAACGGTTGTCCCTTCAATCCTCGCGCCCGCGATTGTTCTAGGACACATTTGGTGAGACCCGTGATTGACGAGGTCTCCGCGGACAAAGGCCTACCGGGTACGTCGACGCGGATGATGCCCTCCGAGCGGGAGACGCGAACGCCACCTTCTCCAAGCATCTGGAGGACACCGGCATCCTCGGCCGATGTGCGGGTACGAGCGACCCTCCAGTCGCCTGCCGCGATCGGTTCTCGCCGCTGGAATCCGCGAAGCATCGGAAATGGCTTCACCCGTACCAGGGGCGAAATTGGTCGCGCGATCCGGTCCAGCGCAGGTCTTAATACCGTCGGCTTGACCATCGGCACGGGCGTCACGCGCACAATCGGTTCGCGATGCGGTTGAAGCCCTTCGATGGTTCGCCCGTCCGCACGGGAGCGGGGGAGCTCGTTCAATCGCGACTCCCACGGCTTCACCGCGCTGCGGGGTGCGGAGAGCGAAGGCCCCGCCGCCGCGAGCACGCACAGTGCGACTCCGACGACTAGGATTCTACGGACGGCTTCGACGGTTCCTGACGGCGTCATCGTCTTTCCCCCCTAACCGACCGAGCGCTGCTCGACCTCAGTCGCCCACAATCAACGCGCGCCGCGGCGACGTCAACAGCCGACGGGCGGAATCGACCTAACCGTTGCCCCCGCTGACGCCGTTGAACTGGCGTTGGCGACGTCGACCGGGTCAGGACGAACTACAGTTGCTCATCGACTGCACCCGAAACCTCCGCCCCGCCGCGATTCGGAGCTGCTCGCCAGACGTCGACCAGACGACACACCCTCGCTTAGAACAGCACGCGAGGCTGCGCCGCGACGTGCACGCTGTCCGCGCCCTCGTCCGGTGTTGGTCGCAAGGCGAGTCGTCGCGCGAAGAGGTTCGAAAGGCGCTGCATCATCTCGCCGAGGCGCTCCGAAGATCACAACGAGCACGAGGAGCACGCGCGCAAGGCGGTCATCCGCAACATTCTCGTACGTCACGCCACCGCAGCGACCCACACCGTTGGTTTGCGCGCGTCAGCGTCCGGTGGCTTCGCGCGATATGGCTTACTCCGCGTCCTTCCGCTTCGGCTTCCGCGGGGGAGCGCTGCGCTGTTGACCGTCATTCCGCTTGAGAAGGTCGAGAAGCATCTCGCTGAAAGCCTCCTCCGCACGGAACTGCGCATCCTGAGTCTGCTCAACGAAGGCGATGAGCGCGTTTGCGTGGATCCCCTCCGAATGAGCGATCAGGTCCAGCCCGAAGCGCCACTCTGCATTCTTCCCGTAGTCGTCTCGCCAACGAACGAGCACCATTCCCTCCTTCTCCGGCCACGTCGCAAGCGCGTCGCGCATCTTGTCGAGGTCGCCCGGGTGAAACGCGAGGGCGTGGCGCAGTCGCTTTGCCAGCGGGTCGTGATCTGAACCGAACCACGTCGCTCGGATCGCGGCGAGGTTGTCCCACGCGGACGGTGCCGACAGCATCGTCTGGATCTTCGCATCCTCGAGCTCATTGAGCGCGCGCGCGAGCTCGTGCTGATATCCGAACGCCATACACGCGAGCGCAAAGTGATTCTGCGCTCGCGCGATCTTCCGGTTTTCCGGAGCGTCCGGAACTTCCAGCGCGTTCGACTTCAGAAGCGCGTTCGCGGATCGCAAACGGTCGATTGCGAACATTGCGCGGGCGAGTGACGCGACAACGTCGTCGCCGAGAGCCTCACGGAATGCGCGCACGTCGCGTACCTCAAGTCCGCCGACGAGCGCACCATCTTGCTCGCTCGCAACGCTCCAGACCCCGCATCCGATGTAGGCTTCGGCAGTCATCGTTCCCTCCGCTTCGCTTCCCACCCCTCGGCCAGTCGGCGAAGCTCCCCCGTCACTGTCGTCGCGCACGCCAACTCAACGAGCCGCCTGGAGTACCGCCCACCGAAACCCGCTCGGCGGATCGAAGAAAAACTCCTTCGTCGTATCGTCCCCACCGACATGCGTGATCGTCCGGATCGCCCGCCACGCAGTCCTGCCCATCTTCACATCGAGCATCCCGCGCGCCTTCTCGATGATCCCAAAGTGTACGACTCTACAGGCCACACGGAATGTCGCGTCGTTGGGGCGTTACGTCAACTTCTCGCCGCGCCGCCTCGCGCGCCGAGTGCACTACGACGGCCTTTTCGCCGACGGCCTTTCGCTACGACGACCTGTTCGCCAACGATCCGTACGCGCGTGCCGACGAGATCGAGCGGCTCGATCGACGCGAGGCATCGGGATCGCGCGCGGGGTGCGTGAGCGGGTTCGGCGTGCACGACATGACGGGGAACGCGGA
>JAYVXB010000254.1:0-19221 GCA_043785585.1 Deltaproteobacteria bacterium
CGGGGGCGGAGGGTGTCCGGGACTGGGAGGCGCGGGCGGAAGCGCGGGCGGAGCGAGCATTGCCGTCCTCGCATTTGGCAGCCCCATCGCATTGGTCAGCGTCGTGCTCGAGAGCTCCGCGGGTGGTGGCGGCGGGAAGGGAGCCTTCGGCGGACCGGGGACGCCGGGCGGCACGGGCGCTGCGCGCGGTGGCGCGGGCGGCGGTGGCGGCGCGGGCGGAAGCGGCGCGGGAGGGCCGTCGATGGGGATTGCCTATACGGGCGGAGTGCCGACGCGCGCGGGCGGGAGCATCGGCGTGGGCGCGGGAGGCGCGGGGGTTGCGGCGCAGACGAGCGGGACGGTGACGATTCCGGCGTCGGCGGGGGGGATCGCGATTGCGGTGTACGCGTTTTGATGACGCGCCGGAGGAAGAGAAAGCAATCGGCATGAAGAGAACACGCAACTTCGCAAACGAGTGACCGACAAAGACTGAGTGAGTGGGTGAGCGACACAAGGGTGCCGAGTAACGGGCGCTGCAAAAGGGAGATTCGTTTCATGGTTTGGCCGCAGGCAAGAATGATCGCGATGTGCAGCCTCGCTCCGTTGTGGGCGATCGGCGCCGTCGCGGTCGGCTGCGGGCCGTCGGACGATGGCGGCGTTGCGGGCGGCGATGGCGGCGTGGCGATTGACGGCGCGACGCCCGATGGACGGAGCAGCGATGCGCCGGCGGATGGGACGATCGACGGCGATCCGGATGGCGCGGCGGACGGCGCGAAGAGCGATGGAGACTCGGACGGCGCGTTTGCAGATGCGGACGGCGGCGTGCGCGATGCCGCGCCGGACGTGGAACAGCCGCCGCCGGACGCGGACGTGTGCGGGAGCGGGTGGCGCACGTTGAACAAGGAGTGCGACGACGGGCTCGGCACGAATACGTCCGCGCGGCGATCGTGCAGCTCGCAATGTCAGGTGTTGGATCTGCTGGCGCACGCGCCGGCGATCGTCGACGGAGGTCCGCCGCCCGCGGGGAGATCGCTCGGTGCGGGGCGGCATCCGATCGCGGTGACGGATGGTGACGTGTTCGCGGTGGCGTACGTCGAGACGCAGCCCGCGGTGTCGCTGTCGCTCACGCACTTCAGTCGCAAGGGCGTCGCGAGCGATGTCGTGACGAAGTTCTCCGGTGGGTCGACTCCGGTGGCGGATTCGAATCCCGTGATGGCGGGGCTTCCGGGCGGGCGGTTCGTTGTGGCGTACAGCGAGCTCGGCGGGGATGGCGATGAGCTCGGGATTGCGATGCGCGTCGTGACGCCGGGGACGGCGCCGAGCGGTATGCCGCGATTTGCAAATCAGGGGACGGCGTTCAATCAGCATGATCCGGATGTGATCGTGGTGGGCGGGCAGGTCGTCGTCGCTTGGGTCGATGATTCCAATGTTGCGACGGCGCCGGATCTTCGGTTTCGCGTGTTCGATTCGAGTCTCACGCCGACGACCGCAAATGACCAGACGCTCGCGGCGACGGCGGGAGCGGAGACGGACGTAGCGCTCGCGGCGTTTGCGGGATCTTGGGCGGCCGCGTGGCGTGAGGTCAGCGGCGGGCAGATGGAGACAGTGCGCGTCGTCGCGGGGAATGCGGCGTGGTCGGTGGGGCCGTTTGCGAGCGGGCCGGTGGGGGACAAGCCGGCGATTGCGGAGCTCGATGGGACGCATTTGTTGGCGGTGTTCACCGCTGGGGGCGCGGGGAGCTCGAAGCTGCAGGGCGCGGTCCTTGATGTGAATGCGACAGGCGCGGTGACGGCGTTCGACATTCCGGGAGCGACGACGCTGGGGCAGAGCGAGCCGAATGTCGTGCGCGTGGGGACGCGGGTGTTTGTTGCATGGAAGACGGAGCGCGCGACGCCGGATCCGAATGGGTACGCGGAGGAGCTCTGGCTCAAGGCCGTTGCGTGGAACGGCGCGACGCTCGATCTGTCAGCGGCCGAGAGCACGCTGCCACGGTGGGTCGCGCATCGGGCAGGGGATCAGCGGCGTGCCGCGCTGGTCGCGAGCGGCCTGCCCGCGGGGGGCGCGATTGCGGCCGCCTGGAACGACCTCGGTGTTGCTTTCGGCGCCGGTGAAGGCGCCGGTGACGTTGGACTAGAGTTGCTTCCGGCGCCGCCCTTGCGGCTGCCAGAGGGAGATGGAAGACCATGAACACGACACTCGAAAATTTTCGAAAGACCGCGTTCGCAATGACGAGCGCTCTCCTAGTCGGAGCGATGACGATTCCCGCCTGCTCGAGCGGCTCCTCCTCGACCGTTACCTGCGGGGCCGGGACGACGAAGCAGGGCGATCAGTGCGTGGGGGTAAGCGACGACGGTGGCCTCGTCGATGCCAGCTCAGAAGCGGGCAGCGATGCGGGAGGCTCATCGGACGGCAATGTTGCTGCCGACGCACCGCCGGATGGAGACGCTGCGGCCTACTCATCGGATCCCTGTCCGACTGACCCGATCGAAGTGAACTGCTCGAGTACTTGCGGTGGCGCAGGAAACACGCCTTGCGCGAGCACGGCCTGCAAACACACGACGATCGCACCGGGCAGTCAGCCACACCCGAACCCTTACGCATTGACAGTCCTTCGCACGCCTGATCATCCATCTCTGGATCAGGAATGCAAACTGTCTTGCGACGCGAGCAGTGTCACTAACAAGCGCGCGGGCATTCGATTCGGGATGGCCCTCGACCTCGGTGCCTCCCTCTACTTTACCGAGGTTCGCGTTGGGTACCCTTGGTGGATTGGAATTGGCACGCAGGGCGGTTACCCGCTCTTTTGCCCTTACGAAGACTCGAACGCAGGTCAGCGACAAGGTTGCATGGTCTTCGGTGGCGAAGGTCCCATCGTCGTGTGGACGGACGATCCGAATGCACCAAGTCGAAATGTCTACATACGCAACGTGCCCGACATGGCTCACGGTTGCCAATAGCAACCATCAGAAAACGGTAGTCCACGGAGTCCGTCATGAAGATCAGTCTCTCATCGTGTCGCAACAAGATGCTCATGCTCCGAACGGGCGGTCTGGCCGTGATCCTTGCCGCCGCGGCGTGCAGCTCGGACACGGGCGACACGCCGCCGGCCAAACCCACCAATCCGGCCGGCGACTACTCGATCAAGATCTACATTCAGCACGACGGAGCGCGCACCCGCTTCGATTTCGGCCCGTTGCCGACGTTCGTCGATGCCGAAGCCGCCGCGCAATCCGGGACGACCCATCCCTCGAGCACTCACGTCCTCGCGTCCCCGGCGCCGCCGCCGGGGTCGATCACTGTAGTTGGAGGCAGCAGTTGGGTGCCGCTCACGCCCGACGCTCAGAGCCTGATCGGCGCGGCTGCCGCCCAATGCGGGATGGTCGGAGTAACGGACACTGCGGCGCTGAGCATCCAACTCGGGAGCGATTCACGGTACACGGAACTGCAACAGCAAATTGCGAATAAGCAAAGCATCCTTCAGTACGCGGCAGTTACTCCTGCGTGGAGCACCAGCGTCAATGGTCCGTCGCCTTGGTACGTCTTTCCGAAACATCCGACTACCTGCGATCAGGTTCTTGAATACGAAGAGACGCTCCTTTGCGTCGCGGACAAGCTCGCACAGCTCGCCGACGCCATTGCACCCGTCGAATGGGGCAACATTCGCTGGCTCAACGGCGGCAATCCGCCGCCCGACCTCTCCTGGGTGATCCCGCCTCAGTCGGATCAAGACAAGTTTATTGCGCGAGATACGGCGATCCAGGTGCTCGCGCACATCCCGTGGCTAGATTCGCTCCCGTTCGAGCAGCAACCCGCCGTCGGTCACACATGCTCCGCGCTCTACGGTGCGTACGACGCCGTGCCGACGAGCACGCAATCTCAGCTCGATCCGATTCTGTGGGGAGGCTTGCCCCAAGACGCGTCCTACCCGCTAGCACCCGACACGGGTTCGGGACGTACCCTTGCGCGCGAGCGGCTCGCGTTCGAGACGAACACGCTACGCGCGGCTGGCCAGTTGCTGCACGACCTTCTTCGTGAAGGCGTGTACTCCGATCTAGCCGGCGCTGCGAAGCGTTCGGCGAATGCAGCGGATCCGAAGGGTGGTCAACAAACGGCGTGGGGCTGGGACGGGAAGTCGCCGTTCAATTCGCTCGCGCATACGGTGAGGCTCCTCGCCGGGCGCTGGGAGATGGGGAACGGGGAGCCGGATCCCGTCTGTCTCGGCACCACCGAAGCGGATCTGATCAAGCTCGCGGATCCTGGGACTCGAGGTCGCGCGAACGACATGCAGCCCGGTACAGCGAGCCAAGCGACGGCCTCCAATCTGTTCGAGGTCTCCGGCATCGTCGTCGCCGATAACCCGATGAACTCGACACTCGATCTGCGCGGAGTCCTTCAAGACCGCTTGATGATCGTAAACGGGACGAACCACGGCATGACGGCGGTTCAATACGCGGCGACGACGTCGGGACAAGCGCTGACGAATGTCATCGCGTCGCTGAGCGACGCGGATCTCGCTCGAGGCGCGCAGCGGACTCGGTCGACGTTCGGACTCCTCACGAGCGGCGCTACGAGCGACGCAGCACTCCTTCCCGGATCAGCCTCGCGCATCGGTCTGGCGACCACGCCGATCTCGGGTGGCGTTGCGGTTGGCGGCGGGCTTGGCCGCGGGCTCGTCGTGACCGACGTCACGGCGCGGAGCGGTCCGATGCTGATCGCTTCCCAGTGCTACGAGCAGCGCGGCGGTACGCCGGCCCTGATGATGGACGAGACGGCCGTAGGCGTTCTCACGGCGGCAATCCCGAACGTACCGGAGCTCGTTGGTGCGCGCGTCATGAGGCAAGACGCCTTTGCAATCGGCCACGCGCTTCGAGCTCGTCTCGTGAAGCTGCGTGAAGCCGCGGACCCCGGAAGCCCACCGGTCGGCGTCGGTACGCCGCCCGACGTGCGCGCTCGCGCCACCTCCGTCGCGGAAATCGGCGCGTGGGCCGGCACGGGTCGAGCGGTGATCTCGACGGACCTCGGCGACAAGATCTCGATCGGCAACCCAAGTCCCAACCAAGTCTTCGTCGACTTGGTTGGCGTCGATCCTGCGGCCTTTGCTGTGAAGACCGCGGCCGAAATTTCCCCTGACATGGTTTCCCTCGTCTTCGCTGACGCCTCGCTCGCCGAGTGCGCGGCGCATCTCTCCGCGACGGTTTGCGATCCTGTGGCACTCGGGAACGCCACTTGGAAGCCTGCGGCGACAGCGGTGACGATCGAGAACGCGGACGCCGGCTGGCGGTCCGCGCGAGGCGTCACGCACAGCGTTGTCCGGCTCACGTTCAACGTCGACAACAGCGCGCCGTTGGCGCTTCGAAGCGGTACAGCGTTTGCGAACGCGGTCGGTACCGCGCCGTTCTACATCGTTCAAACGCAAGACCCAGCGCGGAGCACGGGAATCGGTGCGATCGCGGGCGCGATTCGTCTCCCTGCGACGATTGCGGGAGGATTTGGTTTCATCCTGACGACGTTCGGGGCCGGAGCGACGACGCTCAGTCCGATGCGCCGCGAGCTCCTCGATGCGGCAATCGGAGTCGGGAAGTGGGTTGGAGCCGCTCCGCCGCGCGCGGGTGAGAACACGTTCGCCTCCAGCCCGAACTACTGCGTGGAAGGCGTCGCTCGTGACGTGTTCGTACCGCTCGAGAACGATCTGACGAGCGACTCGGACGCCTACGAGAACTCGTGGCGTCACTACGTGAACCTCGCGCGCGACGCCGCGAAGCGTGCCGACGACATCGGACAGACCTGGGTCGAGATCGGCTTCCAGCGCGACACGACGGCGGAGAGCGCGGGCGAGCAGCTCCAGCAGGTCGACGGCGATCCCGTGAACATCGACGACATCACCGTCGATCAGCAGGGAAATATACAGGCGGGAACGAGCAATGGCGCACTGAACGCCGTGCTCAATCAGCCGACGATCGACCTCGTGTTCTTTACTACGGACCCGATCGCCGACGAGCCGAACAAGCTGACCGCGATGAAGACCATCCTGGGCTGCGGTCACGGTACCGATCAGCCGCTGTGCGCACGCACCGCGGTGAAGCGGATATCGCCGAACGAGCTCGCCAACTTTCAGAACCCAGGAGCCGACACCATCACCTACCTCGCGCTCGGATTGGCAGACGCCCCAACCGACATGCCGCCCAGCGCCATTGGCGCTTGCAAGCCGCTCGTTGACTCGGCCCTGGGGATGAAAGGCGTGACTCCTACCCTGACCTCGGGGGGCACCTTCCAATCGTCCGTCTTCCAGTCGGCCTTCGGCAACGACCCCAACCGCTGGAGCGCGGACCCGGACGCCCTCGTAGGAGCCGTCCAGGTGCTGCGAATGAAGGTCGCGACGGACGCGAGTTGGCGGGTCGAAGCCGGCGCCGCGCCGATGATGAACAGCGCCGATCCCAGCTTGTGGCCCGGTTGCCTGCGCACCGCCGGAGGGTGCCAAACCAACCCGCTCGGTGACTCGCTGAACCGGATTTTCCGTTATTGTCCCGACTCCTCCAGGATGAACTCCGCGCTCGGCGACCCCGGATGCGAGGGGGCCGGAGACGATTTGGCGGAGCTCAACGGGCTTCGTTGGCGCGTCGAAGGAGTGCTCTGGCTGACCGCGCAGATGGCCGGCGGCATACCGCAAGGAATGTTCACGACGCCGATGCCGGCCGTGAATTTCGGGGGCCAGGACGCAGCTCACACGGCGAGGACTCACACCGTCTACGGAAACGGTCTCATCGCGGACGTCGGCGGCGTCCTTCAGCTCGTTCAAGGTAGTGGGCGCGCGCTTCCGGACGGCGATCAAGGTCGACTTACCGAATCCGGGCCCGTCGCGAACATCGACGCCGCGTTCAACCATTGGGCGACGCGAGCGGCCGAGATGGTCCCCGCGTGGCTTCGTGGCATCTATTCGTCGCCCCCAACGGACGGCAATACCTACTACCATGTTATGGGCGCGAACCCGTCCGGCCCGGCGGATCATTCGACGACGGCGCGCTTCTTCAGCGACGCTCTCGGCGTCTCGGGCGACCCCGCGCGCGTCGGCGCGACGCAGTGGCGGGCAATCGCGCCTTATCTGGACAAGCCGTCGTGCCTCTCACCGAGTCGGGGCGACTTTGGTGACACGAGAAACGGGAAGCTTCAGACCGGTTGGCTCCAGGGCCTCATCGCCACGATGAAGACGCGACATCGCGCCGGCAGCGCGCTCGTGTCGACGATTTCGAATCCAGCCTTCGGGCTCTACGGAACGACGTTTGCGTGGGACTTCGCGGCGGGCAATCGTTTCCGCTTCGATCCGCCGCGCAACGTAGAGTTCTCGGGCGGTCCGGTCGCCTGGTACGACCAGAATTTCTGGTTCGGGATGTCGCCCGTCTGGTACTCGGCCGTCTTGCCAGTCTGGTACGACTCATGGACTGGCGCGATTGGCAGTGATGAGTTTAGTCAGAATACGCGCTCACCTGGCGCCGTGCGCCCATCCGATCGCGTGCGTCATGCCGTCAACTCCGGAACGCCCAATGGCGACTGCGGTGCCGCGTGGGAGCTCACGCAGGCGGTAGCGCTCTCGTGCATCGTGAGCAGCGACGGTATCGTCGCCTCGCTTGGTCTTCCGACGGACCCTCCGCGGGACCTCGCTTCGGAAGCCGACCTCGTGACGCTCGAGGCGTGGATGCGGGGGACAGTGAGGATCGCTCGGAAATCCTTCCGCAATGGCTTCGTCGCGTCGATCCCGACGGCAGCGCTTCAGAGCGTCTTCACGCAACAGTCGCCCGGCGGCGCGCAAGGCGACTACGGCCAAAAGATCCAGCAGATGGTAAGCGCCATTTTGGATGTCGCGAAGAACTGGAACCTCGTAACGCAAGATGCGGACAAGATTGTCCGCGCGATTGCCGTGACGAGAAATTCGATCGATCAGGTCAACACCACGACGGACCTCGCCCGCATCGGCCAGTTGATCCAGAAGCTGCAAACTGAGAAGGACATCGCGCAGAACGTCGCTCATGGCATCTCGAGCATCGCGAGCGCGTTTGGAGATGGCGCCAAGCTCAATCCGTTCGCCGCGGGCGCTGAAGCCGCGGGATCCGCGGCGGCGATCGTGTTCGACGGGCTGATCATCAGCGCCATCGACGACCTTGAAGGCAAGACTACCGAGTTGCAGCGCGAGCAAATTCGCGGCGCGGTTCTGCAGCTTCAATCCATTACGTCGCAGAGCGCGACCGATCTCAGCAACTCGCTGATATCGATCCGACAAGACCTCGCAAACATCCGCGGCGTGCAGCTCGGTCTCGCGTCCGACCGTAGCCGCGCCGCCTACTTTGCGGGCAAAGCAGCGGGGCTTGGTGTCTGGAACTGCGGCGGCGCGGACGCTCCGCGGCAGTGCACGTCGCACGTGAATACGGTGCTAAACCGGCGATACGCCGGCTTCGAAATCCGCTACAAGCGCGCTCTTCGCGACGCCAAGGCGCTCGCGTACATGGCGCGACGCGCGGTCGAGCAGCGCATTGGGCTTCGCCTCAGCGACATCACCACCCGGGTAGGACCACTCGAGGCGCCGTCCACTTGGGCGGATGACGTGTGCCGCCTGACGGGCGTCGACTATCGTCGACTCCGCCAGGAGCCGGGCCTCGACGCCGGGACCAAAAATCAGCGCGACGCCATCAACGCCGCACTCGCCGCGGAGTTCGCCGACGGCTTCATCGGCGACTATGTCGAGAAGCTCGCGAACTTCGTCGAGTTCTACAACGTGGCATTCCCCCAGAAGGACGCCGACGACACGGCCGTCCTGTCGTTGCGCGAGAACATCCTCCGCTCGACTACCGCGTGCACCGTCCGATCGAGGAATCTTCTCGTCGACTCGTCGCGACTCTATGCGCTGTCGGCACCGAACGCGCAGCAGTCCGTGCGCGGCTGGCAGCGTCACGCCTGCGCGGCGGGGACGGCCACTTGTGTCCAAGCGCGCTCCGTCGGCATCGTGAGCCTGCCGCCGGAGGCCTCGACCGGTGGCGCGGCCTGGCTCGCTGACCAGACGCGGCCTGCGCTGCAGAACGGCGTCGACCCTGTCAACATCGGGACCATCGACGGGCCGGACGGTTTCATCTCGCAGGCCGCTCACCTCGAGCCGGGGCGCTACGTGCTCACGTGGTGGGACGGAGCGCGGGACGTGTCGGGAGCCATGACCACGAGCGCCGCCGACTATCGCGTCGTCGTGTACGACGCGAGCTGGAATCCGGTGACGACCTGGACAGGAACCCCCGCGAGTTCGATGGGAGGTGCGTGGAGCAACCGGAGGAATGTTCAGGTCGCGATCGGCGCGCCCGGCACGTATCACGTCGCGTTCGCAGCTTCACTGCGAGGCGCTGGAACAGGAAGCGTCGCCATCGCCAACGTGCAGCTCGAGGCGCTCACCCAAGGCGGCACTCCGACCGCCTACGTGGACAACGACTCGCGCGGCCTCGTGACGTCGTTCCAGTGCAATGCCAGCGCGGGAGATCTTCGCGACGCGTTTACAAGACGCTGCTCCGCGATGATTTGCTACTACGAGCTCACGGCGCCCGTCGTCATCGACACGGCGAAACTGGAGGTGAGCGGCGTTTCCCTTGTCGGCAAGCTCGCCTCAGGAAACTTCAACTATCGCCACATCGATGTGGCGCTCAACCTCGTGGGCACCGGCGTCCGGGATTGCACCGGGAGCAACTCGCCCGACTGCTACGGATCGGGATACATCGAGTACACGCTCGATCACAACGCCGACAACGTCGGTGTGCTCGGCTTCGATGGTCAGTCACGGGCCTTCGATTTCGGCATCGGTTCGATCAACCACGGCAAGGCGCTGACGGCGGAGCGATACATCACCACGCCGATCGGGTCTGCAGACCAACAGCTGCTCTCGCAGCCCGAGATTATGAAGCCGGAGCTTCGCGGGCGGCCGCTCGACGGCATTTATCGGCTGCGCATCCACGACACGCCGGCACTTCACTGGGACCGGCTCGACGACATCCAGATCGTCCTCAAGTCGCACTACTGGTCGCGCGTCGCGACCCCGGGGCGATGATGATGAAGCGCGCAGCCTGCGATCGGTCGATCGCGTCCTAACTCGCACTCGAAGGCCTCCACATGAGCCTCCCGCATCGCATCAAAGCGCCGATGGCGCTCGTCCTTCAGGCGACGTTCCTCTTCGGGACGTTCCCGGTGCGCCTCGCGCGTGCCGACGAACGTCCGGAGGCACCCGCCGCGGCGGCGACATTGACTTCCGAGCCTTCGCCGAAAGCTCCATCGCCGGCGGCGACTGTTGACGTGCAGACGGCGGGCAGCGCTGCCCGCTCAGTGGGTGGGGGGCCACCGCAGCCCACGATTCCTGGTCTCCCGCAGGATTCGCCCATCACGCCGACGTCGCTTCCGGGCAATGGCGACAAGACAGGCGTTTCAAGCCAAGCCATAAGCGTCCCCCAGGGCACCGGCAAAGTGCAGGGCATGGGCGAGAGCTTCTCGACGCAGATGTCGACGGGCGCCGCCACCTTCTCCGTCCCGTTTGCCATGCCCGACGCGCGCGGCGCCGCGCAGCCGTCGCTGTCGCTCTCGTACAGCTCCGGCGGCGGTCATGGCCTCGCCGGCGTCGGATGGGACGTCGGCGTTCCATTCATCGCGCGGCAGACCGATCGCGGATTGCCGAAGTACGACGATCGCCCGGCGTGGCATCCGAACCAAGATCGCTTCGTCTTCAATGGCGGGCAGGAGCTCGTCCCTATCTGCCTAGTGTCGGGAGCTACCTGCGCGAACGCTATTTCCGGCGAGGTCATGCCGGCATGGGCAGACGGCTACCAATACTTCCGCGCGCGCGTCGAGGGCTCCTACCTGCGCTTCTTCTGGTCCGCCGACCACCGCACGTGGCGCGTGCAATCGAAGAGCGGCGAAGACATGGAGCTCGGTGTCCCGCTCGACAATCCGGGCGAGGCCGGCGCGCTCGAATCCGATCCGCAGAACGCCAACAAGATCTTCCGTTGGAACCTCGCCCGCCAATACGACGCGCAGCGCGACGGCAGCGGCTTGCCGGTGAACATCGTTGCGTATCGGTACTTCCCATTCGGCGGGGTGGCGTACCTGACGGATATCTACGATACGCCGCCGGCCGCGAGCGCGAGCTCCGCGCAGGTCTCGACGTATGCGCACCACACGCGAATCGTCTATGAGCCGCGACCGGACACGACGTTCTCGTTTCGTCGCGGCTGGCGTGTCGATCAGACGCAGCGAATCGCGCGCGTCGACGTCGCGAGCAAGATCACCGGAGGGCTGACGGCGCCGCGCCATCTGCTTCGTCGCTACCACCTCGCGTACGACGCCAACTACCACGTCTCTCTCCTTACGAGCGTTCAGCTCGAAGGACGCTGCTCGGGCGACGAAGCGAGCGCGCCCGCCGAGAGCAACACCGGCGATCTCCCGAACGTGACGGGTTGCGAACGTCTCCCGCCGATGACGTTCGATTACCAGCACGTCGCGCCATTCAAGACCGATGGCTCACAAGGGGTTGCCGATCTCGCCGGCTACGAAGGCTTCGACGAGCGCATCACCACGATGGCGCAGAGCCCGAACTACTCCGTCGACGACGAGCTCGCGGATCTCTTCGACATCAACTCCGACGGTCTCCCCGACATCCTCGTCACCGCGCCCGGATACTTCGGCGGCAAGCACGGAGTCTTCTTCAACGGCGCCGGCGGACGCAAGGACTCGTTCGGCGCGAGCACGATCGGCGTCGCCGGCGTTCTCGGCGCAGACGCGAGCACGATCACGCTGAAGAACCTCAACGTCCAAGCGAGCGACATCGACGGCGACGGCACCATCGATCTCCTCCACATGCCGCGCGTGCGGAGCTACTCGGTCTACACGCCGAAGCTCAATGGCACCGAGTGGATCTGGCAAGGGCGCGTCGTCAATACGGCGGACCAGCAGGATCCGCGCATCGACTTCGGCAACGACACCCCCGACATCCACGCGCTTGACGCGAACGGCGACGGGCTCGTCGATCTCGTGCGCCTTACCGGAACGCAGATCCAAACGTTCTTCGCGCTCGGACGCTACCCGAACGGCGATGCGCAATACGGGTCGGCGACGTGGGCGAGCGCGACGACGTCGAACATCTCGAATCTGCCTGTCTCGATGTGCGTTCCGTGGGCGGGGACGCCCGCGCGCTTCAGCGACTCCGACATCAAGCTCGGGGACATGAACGGCGATGGGCTCGCCGATATCGTTCGCGTCCATCAAGGCGACATTCGGTATTGGCCCGGACGCGGCAATGGTCTTTGGGGAACCGGCGCGCTCGACGATTGCCCCGGAGGATCCTTCGGACAAGGGCGCGACGTCGCGATGAGCGATAGTCCGCAGTACTCCGATCCGAACGGGAGCGGACTGCGCCTCGACGACGTCAACGGCGACGGGCTCGACGATCTCATTCAGGTACGATTCAGCGACGTCGATGTGTGGCTCAACGTCGACGGCACGGGCTGGACGCACTCGCGGCATGTGATCGCGGGAACGCCGCCGTCGCCGGGTTTCGCGAATCGCGTGCGACTCGTCGACATGAACGGGTCGGGCACGCGCGACATTCTTTGGGGGAGCGGCGGGGGTTACAAGTACATCGATCTCGCGGGCGGGCAGCGGCCGTGGATTCTCACGCACGTCGCGAACGGGCTCGGGAAGACGACGGACATCGAGTACGCGTCGTCGACGGACCTGATGCTCGCGGCGGAAGCGGCGGGGAAGGGGTGGACGTCGAAGGCGCCGATGCCGATTCACGTCGTGAGTCGCGTGACGGAGAAGGACAACCTCGCGATCGTCGGGCGGCCTGCGGGCGCGTATGTGACGGAGTACACGTACGACAATCCGGTTTACGACGGACGGCAGCGGGAGTTCCGGGGGTTTCGCAACGCGCGCGCGAAGCGGATCGGCGACACGAACAGTCCGACGGCGACGACGTCGTCGACGTTTCTGCTCGGTGAGTGCGTCGATGAACCGGCGGACCCACCGCCAGGTGGTTTGACGTCGCGGTGCACGCCCGACGGGCGTTGGGTAGACAATCCTCGCGAAGCGCTGAAGGGGTTGCCTGTCGCGAGCGAGACGTTCGACGAGAGCGGCGTCTATCTCTCGACCGTCCACCACACGTACACGCTCCGAAAGCTCTACGCGGGACTCGATGGTCGCGAGGTGCGCGTCGCCTTCGAGAGCGCGAGCGATTCGTGGGCATACGACACGGCGCCGTTCGTCAGCGGCGTGTCGGCGGCCGGCGTCGCCGACGTGCAGCTCGAATTGCGGGGCGTCGGCGGGCCGATGGATCCTGATTCGCTGCCGGCGATCGGCGCGACACTACGCTCGGGCGCGGGACGCGCGCACACCCGCTCGGAGACGACGCTCGTCGATGCGTTCGGCAATGCGACGACGCACATCGCACGCGGCTGCGTCGATGGTTGCCCGGATCGGGACGAGGCGATCACGACGTCCACGGTTCCGCAGGTCATTCCGCAGACTCCCCCAGGCGGTTGGCTGTGGCGCACTGTCCAGGCGTCGGTTCAAGGTGAGCGCGATCCGGCGCCGCGCAATCTCACTACGACGACGTACGACAGCGTCGGTAACGCGACGCAGACGGCGGTGCTCCTCGCGGGCACGCTGCCGCTCGAACGGTTCCACGAGTCCGGGCGCGACGTCGCGAGTACTCCGGCAAGCGCGTCGACCGATGGCACGATCACGCTGTCCACGCAGACGTACGACCCCTTTGGCAACCTCTCCATGCAGACGGCCCGGAACAAGCGATGCCGCAGCATCACGTATGCCACGGACTTTGCGGACTTGCCCTCCTCGGAGACGGTCTTCGCCGGTTTCGCGAGCGGGAGCTGCGGCGGGCTCATGCTGACGGCCACCGCCACCTTCGACCGCGGGCTCGGCGCCGTCGCGAGGGTCGCCGATCTGCACGGTGAGCCAACCGTCGTTGCGTACGACGGTTACGGCCGTTTGGTTTCGCTCACGAAGCCGAGCCCGACGGACCCCACTCAAACGTCAGTCGTCCCGTCGGTCCTCATCGACTATGATCTCGCAACGCCACAGCGGCCTTTCTCGATCGTCCACACGCGGACGCAGGACGGACCGACGCACTTGGTCACGAGCTACCGAAACGCGTTCGCGTACGCCGATGGCTTCGGGCGCGGGATCGTCACGTTCGATCAAGCCGATCCGAGCGCGGGCGACCGCGGGCAATGGATCGTCAACGGCCTTACCGAATACGACAACAAGGGGGCCGCGCGGCGCGCCTACCTGGCGTGGTTCTGGGATGGCGATCCGCAGCACTACCCGATCGGCATGCAGCCAACTACGTCGTACGGGCGGCAGCGGTACGACGCGTTCGGACGACAAGTTCAAACGTTCGGGCTCGACGGCATGGTCACGCTCCAGACCGCGTACCACGCGCTCAGTGTCGACAAGTGGGACGCCGCGGATCTGCAGCCCGGACCGCACCAGGGGACGTACGCGAGCGCTCGCCAGGACGGACACGGGCGCGCGGTTTCCCTCACGGAGCGCATCCACGTCGGCGGCGCGATCGAAAAGCGCGAGACGCGGACGCAATACCTCTCCACGGGTGAGCCGATCGTCATCACGCGCGCGCGTGGTGGCGACACCGTCGTCCGATGGCTTCGGTACGACTCGCTCGGTCGAATGGTGCTCAACGTCGAGCCGAATACGACGAAGGGATTCATCGGCAGCGATCCGGGAAGGTTGCCGGCGACGATGCGCGCATGGCGCTACGCGTACAACGACAACGGCGATTTGGTCGGTACGAGCGATGCCCGCGGGTGCGGGAGCAACTACCACTACGACGCCGCGGGCCGCCTTCTCGTCGAGGACTATTCGCCGTGCCTCGATTCGCACGCGCGCTATTCGTTGCCCGACCTCTCCGCGGGATCCATTGGCGTTGGTGCGGAAGTCTTCAATCGCTATGACATGGCGGATACGGATGCGCCGGCGACGGCCGACTTCCCAATCGACACAACGCTTCTCCACGGCCGACTCGTGTCCGTCTCCGACCGCGCGTCGAAGACGCTGACGCGCTTCGACGGGCGCGGGCGCGCGACCGGAATCGCGCGGCGCATCGCAAAGCCGGGCGTTCCCGACGACAATCCCACGAATCGGTACGCACCGCGCTGGTACACACAGACCGCGGAGTACGACGGCGCCGACCGCCCGATCAAACAATCGACGGGTGCGGAGTCCCCTGAGCCCGCACCCGGCGTGATTCCACCACTCCTCGGCGCGAACGGCGAGAGCTTCGTCACGACGGACTACACGAAGCGCGGAACCGTGCGCACCGTTGGGAGCAGCTACGACCCGGATCCGATCGTCGCGAGTGTCACGCGCGATGCGGATGGTCTCGTCGAGCAGATCATCTACGGCGACGCCGCGAAGACAACGACGGAGATGAGCTACGACTTGCGGCGCCGTCTCTCGAGCGTGCAGACGTACCGCGGACCTCCCGCGGTGTGGAGCCAGCAACCCGCAGCCTATTCGCCCGCGCCCGATCCGAACGGGCCGCCGAACACGTTCCAGCGACTCCTCACGGACCTCGACTATTCGTACGACGTCGTCGACAACCCGACAGAGATCCGCGACTGGCGCGATCCGACCGAGTGGCCCCCAGGCGCGAAGCCGGTCACGCGAAAGATGCAGTACGACGATCTCTACCGTGTGACCCGCATCGCCTATCAGTACGCGGCGGGGGACGATACTTGGGTATCGCCGTTCGCGGCGGAGAACAGCCCCGATCCAGCGTTGCACGATCCGCGACGCGCGACGCCGAGTCCGCATTTGAGCTTCGCGAAGCGCGTGCTCTCGCAATCGTTTCAGTACGATTGGCTTGGGAACACGACGAATACGGATGATGACGCGAAGGGGTTCTATGATCGATCGCTCGGGGCGATCGCGAACGGAACGGCGGGCGCTGGGCCGTACCAGCTGCAGGGCGCGAGCGGCGGCGCGGCTCCGCGTGATGGCGCGCTGACGACGAAGTACGACGACGCGGGGAGTCTCGTCGGGCTTGTTCTGGTTCGCAACGCGGGCGCACCGTGCCTCCCAAGCGGCGACGCGTGCTCGCAGCGGTTCGTCTACGACTGGGACGAGGTCGGGCGGCTCGCGCGCGCGCGGCGGTGGGATGGGAGCTCGCTTGGCGCTCCAGGGGATCCATCGCCGGACTCGACGCCAGCAGTCGACCTTCGATACACCTACGATGCGACCGACGATCGCACGCTGAAGACCGCAGTCGATCCGCAGGGAAACCAGCTCCATACGGTCTATGTCTTCGATTCACTCGAGCTGCGGCGCGCGCACTTCGATGGGACCGAGTTCGAGCGCACGGCCTTCACCGAGTCTGCATACCTGTTCGCGCATGGGGAGCGCCTCGCGCGGCTCTACTACGCCACGAACGACGTGCCGACGCTTACAAGCGGGAACTTGCATATCCTGCTCGAGCTGCAGGATCACATGGGTTCGAGCGCGCTCGTCATCGATTTCCTGACGAGCGAACTTGCCGAGGCGACCACGTATCAGCCGTTCGGAGGGACGGAGTCCGACTATCGACCGTCTCGATGGGAAGGCTATCGCGACGACTTCCGGTTCACCGGAAAGGAAGAAGACGTCGAAGTCGGGCTTCTGTTCTTCGGGAAGAGGTATCTAGCGGCGCTTCTCGGAAGATGGATAAGTGCCGATCCCCTGGCAGTGCACGTGCGACAGGGGGACGCAAACAGCTATGCCTATGTTAGTGGCCAGCTGCTGCGCACGGTTGATCCGACTGGACTAGCTGGTGAGGATTCACAGCGAAGACCACAGCCAGGAACACCCGAATACGATGCGCTGAAGAAGTACAAGACGCCAACCCGTGGCGCGCAGGGCTGGATGTCCTGCACCGACGACGGGTGCAAGGCGGGGCATGGCAGAGCGGTACCGAAGGGCAGCGCGCCCCCGGCGACGGCCCCCGCGCCGACTGCTCCTGCACCGACGGCAGCGCCGGCGGGTTCAGGACCGAACGATGCGACGCCGCCGGCAGCGTCAGGTAGTGCGGGCTCCGGTCCGAAGGGCGAACCTTCGAGCGATCTAGACAAGGCCGTTCGGGTTATCTCGCATATCGATCCCGGGACGTGGTTTGGCGGCGAAGCCGAGGGCGGTAAGCCGGGGGGGGTGCCCGGAGGGTCGTGTTCGACGTGCTCGGGAAGCAAGCTCGGTCAAGGCGCTTACATGATCGTCGCGATCGTTGGCGTCCTGAACCTCGCGAGATCGCTGACGAGCATCATGCGGGGAATCGCGGCGAAGGCGATTGCAAAGATCGCGGTCAAGGAGGCGGTGAAGGAAGCCCCGGCTGCCAACCGCGCAGCGTTCGAGGTGTATAAGCAGTCACTGCGCGCGGCTATGGAGAGGCCGCATGTTGTAGATGCTGAGTTGAACACGCTAATGGGGGAGTTGTATCGAAAAGGCGCTACGGTGGGGAGCGGCAGCACCGCCGCCGCGGTCCGCGCCGAGGCGGCGACTGGAGTCCGCGTAGGTGGGAAGCTGCACGCACAAAAGGCGGCGGAGTCCGTCACGAGGCTCCAGAAGTGGCTCACTCGCAACCCCACTGCCGCAGCAGGGGATCGTGCGGCGGCAGAAAGCGTGCTACGCGATCTTCAAGATGCGTTGGCCGGACGATGAGCCTTAGTCGCGACCAGAGTCTCAGTCTGCTCGCGGAGAGTTTCTTGCCGCTGGAAGAGGAACTGGACCGCCTGCGGGGCGAATGGCTCCCCGATCAACTGCCCCTCACGACTGCAATGAGTGCTCTGGGACGCGTGCTGGTCGCCAATGTCGGCACGGCCGGCGACGAGGCCGTAGAACGCATCGCCGAAGTCCTCGAAACATTGCTAAGTGTCGGGGACGACGAGGTGCAGAACGCGGCAGCGACAGGTCTTTTAGAGGCCCTCGTCTGCTCATTCGAAGCAGAACAGGGTTCAGCGCCTCTGTTGAAACGGCTTGGCCCCCAATCGAGAGAATACCTTCGCGCATGGGATGAATTTACGGGGCGGAAGACCCCCGGTCTTTGGTAACGCATGGCTCGGCGCGGACGCGAGCAAGATCACGCTTCGTAGGTTCCGTCACGCCGTTGTCGATCCCTCAAGCGGGCTTTTTCCGCGGCCTGCTCGTGAAGCAAGGGCGGTGTGTGTTGATTTGTCGTACGTGAGAATGGCCTTCTCTCGGTTCATGGATAAACACAACGGAGATCAGTCCGACGACGAGACGCTCGGTGATCTCTCGCCTCGAAGCTCATATCCTCGCGCGGGCGTCTGTGACCAAGCGGAGCGTCGATCGATGGTGATTCAGGGCACACGTCTCGAGCTTGCAGTACTCGCGGCGGCCATGCTCGCGTTCGCGCCGGGCTGCGGTAGCGACGCGGGGATCGATGTCGGCAGTTCCGACGCGTCGCCCATCCCGGTAGACGCGGCCGAGGACGGTGCGATCGCGGACGCGTCGTCCGACCGCCAAGCCGACGGCCCCGGCCCGAGCGACTCTTCCATCGATGGCCCCCCGGACGCGGGCGGCAATGCTTCGCCCGACGCCGCCGACGACGCCGATGCGTCCGCGCCCGACGCGTCTTCGGACGCCGCCGGCGACGCGCCGTCCGACGCCCCGCACGACGCCCCCCCGATCTGCACGACCAACGACGTAAGCGCGTGCGGCCCCATCGCGCAGCCGTTCTGCCGCACCGTCCAATGCGCGAACGCCGCCTGCGTCTTCACGAACACGCCGTCGGGCACGGCGCTCCCTTCGTCCGACCAGACCGCCGGAGATTGCCGCGCGATCGTCTGCGACGGCGCAGGGTCGGTGCGCAGCGATCCGGCCAACGATCCTCCGCCGCCGTCGAACGAGTGCGTGACCTCGGGTTGCTCCGGCGGCTCGCCGACGTCGACACAGAAGCCAACGGGGACGACGTGCTCACTCGGCGTCTGCGCGCAGGGCGTCTGCTACGCCTCGCTCTGCGTCGATCACGTCCGCGACGGCAACGAGACCGGTGTCGACTGCGGTGGCGGAACGTGCCCCGCGTGCACGGTCGGCGATCCGTGCAGCGCGCCGCGCGATTGCCAATCGCAGTCCTGCCGCGCGGGCGTCTGCGTCGCGCCGACGTGCACCGACGGCGTGCGCAACGGCACCGAGTCCGGCACCGATTGC
>JAYVXB010000255.1:0-6432 GCA_043785585.1 Deltaproteobacteria bacterium
CGACGCCGGGGCGGCAGCGCATTTCCCTTCGTCCGTACAGACGAAGCCGCTCGCCCACGCCTCGTCGTATGCGCACTTCGTCTTGCACGTCGTCGCGTCGCGGCACGCGACCGCGCCGGGGCACGCGCGTCCGGGAAGCAGGACGCACTCACCGCGCGAATCGCACACGCCTTCGCGAAGCTGCGCGACCACGCACGTCGACGGGCACCCGCCGCGCAGGCTTCGGTCGCCGATGCGCGCGACGTCGTCGCGAGGACCGCGAGCACGATCATCAGCGGTGCCGCGACGATCGTGCCCACCCGAAAGAGGCGCCGCGGGGCGGTTCGCGACGATCGCAGGCAGGGAGCGCTTGTTTTCGTGCGAATCGTGGTCACGAAGGACGACCATTGCGAAACACATACCGAGCCGACATGCTCTACGGCGCGATGCTCGACACGGCCTCGATCTTCGGATGGCTCGAGCTGATCGATCAGCTCGACTACTACGCCATCCTCGACGTCGACCACACCGCCGACCAGGACGATCTGAAGCGCGCGTTCCACGCGTTCGCGGCGAAGTTTCATCCCGACGGACACATGTGGCGGACCGACGAGGAGCAAGTGGCGGTCGACACGATCTTCAAGCGCGGCACCGAGGCGTACTCCGTGCTCAGCGAGCCGTCCCTTCGCGATCGCTACGACAACCAACTCGCCACCGCGCCGCCGCAGGCGTCCGCGCGCATGATGGCGAGCGTGCCTCCACCCGTCATGCGCGCGAGCCACCTCCCGCAGCGCCTCGAGGACAGCGTGCGCACGCCGACCGCGCGCCCGTTCGCGCGACGCGCCGAAGAGCTCATCGAGGCGGGCGATCTGAAACAGGCGAAGCTGCAGCTGCAGATGGCGGCGCACCACGATCCCGAAAACGGCGAGCTCGAGGACTACCTCTCGCGGATCGACTACCAGATCAAAGCGAAGCCATAGCGCGCGGCTCGGTGCTACGGTTTCGGCGCCATGAGCTCGCCCCGAACGAGGACCGACCTCGCGTTCTTCGCGCTGCTGGCCGCTGCGAGCGTCCTCTTCGTCGTCACGATCAACTACGTGTTTCTCAAGGCGCCGATCGAAGCGCGCATGGGGATCGTGCAAAAGATTTTCTACTTCCACGTGCCGAGCGCGTACTGCATGTACATCGGCGCCGCCGCCTGCTTCGCGGGATCGATCGCGTACTTGCTCAAGCCGACCGACGCGCGCGACGCGCTCGCGCGTGCAGGGGCCGAGGTCGCGGTGGTGTTCGGCGCGATCGTGCTGACGACCGGGCCGCTCTGGGCGGCGAAGGCGTGGGGGTACTACTGGACGTGGGATCCACGGCTGACGACGTCGCTCCTCTCGGTGCTCATCTACGTCGCGTACCTCGTGCTTCGCGCGTTCACCGGCGACGGGCAAGGCGAGCGACGCTTCGCGGCCGCGCTCGGGATCCTCGGCGCGGCCAACCTTCCGATCATCCACTTCAGCGTCCAGAAATGGGCGGGGCAGCATCCGACGGTGATCACGGGCAAGGGCGGCGGTCTCGATCCCGACATGAAGACGGCGCTGCTCCTCAGCTTCTGCGCGTTCACGCTGTTCGCGATCGCGCTTCTTTGGGCTCGCGTTCGTCTCGAGATGGCAAAGAGCCGGCTCGCGCGCGCCGAAGAAGACGCGATCGATCTCGGGCTCGACCAAAGGACTGAGGCATGACTTTCTTCGATATCGCGCGGCCGCCGGCGCCGTCGGTCTACGACACACCGAAGCCCGTTGCGCCCAAGACGTCCGTCGCGAATGCAGCGCTCCCGTCCGCGAGCGCCGCGCCCGCTGCGACGACCGCCCCCCCGACGGCCACCGCGACGGCATCGACGCCCCCGGCCACGACGGCGACCGCGGCCCCGACCATGAGCGCGACCGCAGCCCCGACCGCAACCGGTGCCGACGATCGCTCGACCGAGTTCAAAGCCGTCAACGACGCCGCCGAAGCGCGCAGCGGCACGACGCTGATGGTCGAGGCGTACTCCGTTCTCTGGATGCTCCTCATGGGTTTCATCTTCTTCTTGTGGAGGAAGCAGAACGACTTGAACGTGCGACTCGACGGCCTCGAGCGCGCGATCGACGCGCGCGCCGACGCCGCGGACGCGAAGAATGCGAAGACCGACACCCCCGCCAAGACCGACGTAAAATCGTGAACCTCCCCGGCCCCGAGCATTTGATCTTCATTCCGGGCGTGCTGCTCGTCGGCATCGTCGTCGGGTGGGTGCTCGGCGGACGCGCCGCACGTGAGCAGCTCGAGAAGCGTAGGAAACGAGACAGAACATGATCGACTTCGAACCGACCGAAGAACAACGCGCCCTCATCGACACCGCACGCCGCTTCGCCAAGGAGCGCATCGTCCCGATCGCCGCCGAGTGCGATCGCGACGCGAAGTTCCCGATGGACGTGTTTCGCGCCGCGCACGAGATCGGCCTCGTGAACCCGACGTTGCCGACGGAGTACGGCGGCGCGGGCCTCAGCGACGTCGACTCGAGCTTCATCACCGAAGAGCTCGCGTACGGCTGCTCCGGCATCCAGACGAGCATGACGTGCAACACGCTCGGCCTCACGCCGATCAAGCTCGGCGGGAGCGAGGAGCAGAAGAAGAAGTACCTCGGGTGGCTCGCGAACGAGCCGATCATGGTCAGCTACGCGACGAGCGAGCCGGGCGCCGGCAGCGACGTCGCCGGCCTGCAATGCCGCGCGACGAAGGACGGCAACGGCGGCTACGTCTTGAACGGCGCCAAGCAGTGGATCACCAACGCGAGCCACTCGGCGTTCTACGTGATCTTCGCGACCGAGGATCCGACGCTGAAGCACAAGGGGATCGGCGCGTTCATCGTCCATCGCGACGCCAAGGGCTTCAAGGTCGGACGTCACGAGGACAAGCTCGGGCAACGCGCGAGCGACACCGCGCCGCTGATGCTCGAAGACGTGGCCGTGCCTGCCGCGCAAGTGCTCGCCGCGCCGGGCTACGGCTTCAAGCTCGCGATGGAGACGTTCAACCAGACGCGCCCGGACATCGGGGCGATCGCGGTCGGCGTGATGCGGCGCTGCCTCGACGAGTGCGTCGCGTACGCGAAAGAGCGAAAGACGTTCGGCACGCCGATCGCGAACCATCAGCTCGTGCAGGCGATGATCGCGGAGATGGCGATCCGGATCGAAGCGACGAGCCTGCTGGTTCGCAAGGCGGCGTGGAATCTCGACAAGGGGAACCGCAACGCAATGACGTCGGCGTGCGCGAAGGCGTACGGCGCCGACGCGGCGATGGCGACGGCGATCGATGCCGTTCAGGTCTTCGGCGGCTACGGCTACGTGAAGGACTACCCGGTCGAGAAGCTGATGCGCGACGCGAAGCTCCTTCAGATTTACGAGGGGACCGCGCAGGTTCAGCGCATCGTGATCGCAAAACACGTCCTCGGAAAATGAGCTCACAGGAAGGCGGGAAGATGGGAAGTCTTTTTTCCCAAACCACCTTCCCGTCTTCGCGTCTTCCTGTTCAATCCCTCTGGGTTCTTGTCGCGGCATGTTCGCCCGGCGTGGACACGCGTCCGCCCGACAACGCTGGCGACATTCGCGTCGTCGACGCCGGCGCGCAAAAGCCGAAGGGCGATCGCGACTACGAGTACGTCACGGAACGTCCGCTCGCCGTCGTCGCGCTCGCCGAGGCGCGCGGCATGAGCGCGGACCTCGCGCACGCGGCGGTGGATCGCGTCGCCGACGCGCTCGACGTCTGTGCGACGGAGCAGGCGACCGCAGGCAAGCTCGTCGACGGCGCGTCGCGTGTCATCGCGATCGTCGCGCCCGATGGCAGCGTCGCCGGAGTGAACGTCACCTTCTCCGAAGGGAGCGGCGTCGCGGCGAACGGCGTCCTCTGCTTCGTCGCGCCGATCAAATCGCTGATGTTCCCGCCGACGACGTCGAGCGGGCAGCGCGGGCTCGCCGTCGAAGCGGTGTGGGGACGCGACGTTCCGCACAGCAAACCGAAGCACTAGCTTTCAAGTCAGGCGCGATCGTCAATGGGCGCCACCGGCAAGTGGCAGCGCAATCGTCCGCCGTCACGCGAACGCGGCCTCTCAGCACAGTCACACGTTTCCGATGCGGGTTGATTCGACGGAAAAACAGGCTCCGTTTGTTTGCTTTCACCTCGCCGGCCGCCAAAGCTCGTAATGCGCTCGAGGGGACACGGCGCGGAGGGTGACATGAAGCGGATCATCGGCGCATTCGCAGTCGGTATCTTCATCGCGGCGTGCGGGGCAGACGCCACGAGCCTTCCCGGTTGGTCGACGGGCAACGGCGCCGGTGGCGGCGGTAGCAAAGATGGCGGCGAACCGGATCCCGGCGGCGACGACGGCGGCGGACCGGTCACGTACGACGACGCCGGCAACCCGATCCCGCCCGCCGACGGTGGCGTCCTCCCGCCCGGCAAGGACTCCGGCGTGACCCCGCCGCCGCCCTCGAGCGGCAACGCGCTCGCGAAGAACATCTCGATCACCGAGGTCGCCATGTTCCAGGGCGTGAAGATCTCGATCGCGAGCGGGGGCGCGAAGGTGAGCTCGCGCACCGCCAACGTCGTGTCCAATCGCGACGGTCTGCTCCGCGTCTACGTCACGCCGGGAGCGGGTTACACCGCGAAGCCGATCACCGCCGAGCTCACGCTCGTGTCGAACGGAACGAAGCTCCCCGCGCTGACGGACACGAAGACGCTGAGCGGCGCGTCGAGCGACGCATCCATGGGGTCGACGTTCAACTTCGCGATTCCGGGATCGAGCCTTCCCACGGGCGTGACGTACTCCGTCGCGCTCACCGATCCTGCGACGCAGGGCGCGCGCGCGACCGATCCGGCGCAGTACCCGACGACCGGCGTCCCCGAGGCGATGGACACGCACAGCACCGGAGCGCAGCTGAAGGTCGTGCTCGTGCCGTTCCAGTACAACGCCGACGGTTCGGGCCGCTTGCCCGACACGAGCGCGGCGCAAATCGAGGTCTATCGCCAGGCGATGTTCAGCATCTACCCGGCGGCGAGGGTCGACGTCACGGTCCACGCGCCGTTCGCGTTCTCGAGCGCGATCAGCGCGAGCGGCAGCGGCTTCAGCACGGCGCTGAACGCGCTCGTCAGCTTGCGGCAGCAAGACGGCGTGCCGAGCGACGTCTACTACATGGGCATCTTCGCGCCGTCGGCGAGCTTCAACTCGTACTGCGGCGGCGGCTGCGTGACGGGCCTCAGCGGCGTCGGCACGAACGCGAACGACTCGACGGTGCGCGCGAGCGCCGGCATCGGCTTCACGGGCCAAGAGTCGGCGCTCACCGCCGCGCACGAAATCGGTCACGCGCACGGACGCCAACACGCGCCGTGCGGCGGCGCCTCCGGCCCCGATCCGAGCTTCCCGTACGCGGGCGGCGGCATCGGTGTCTGGGGATACAACCTCGTCACGAAGCAGCTCATCGATCCCGCGTCGGGCAAAGATCTCATGGGCTACTGCCAGCCCGAGTGGATCAGCGACTACAACTACCAAAAGCTCTTCACGCGCATGGCGACGGTGAACAACGCGCCGAAGATCCTCGATCCGCAGGCGTGGACGGAGCCGCGGCAGTATCGCTTCTTGAACATCGAAGCGGACGGCTCGGCGACGTGGGGGCAAGAGACGATCTTGCGCGAGCGACCGCTGACCGACGAGCACACCGTCACGCATCGCGCCGCCAACGGATCGATCATCGCGACGGCGACCGGCTACTACTACGCGTACGGCGATCTCCCGGGCGGCTTCTTGCTCGTCCCGGTCCCGCCCGCGGGAACGGTCAGCACGACGGTCGCAGGCAGCGCCGTCCGCGCGACGGTGCGGCACTCGTTCTAGTCGGCCGAGTCACCCCCGCGACGCGTTTCCAATTCCGCCGCGCACCGAGCGCACGATCTCGCGCGCGTCGCCGTCGTTCACGTCGAGGATCTTCGCGAGCTGCTCGATGAGGTTTCGCTCGGCCTGCGTCTCGATGCCGTCGGCGCACACGAGGAGCGCGGCGTTGCGGAGGAGCGTGTCGCGATCGTCGGCGGAGAGATCCGAGACGTCGGCGTCGCGCAGCGTGCGCGGCGTCTTCGCGAACTCGAGGATCTCCGCCTCTTCCGCGGGCGACGCATCGAAGCCGGCGAGGAGCCCTTCGATCACACCCGATTCGGGCATCTGCATTTCGCCGTCGACCCACGCGACGGCGACGAGAACCTTCACGACCGTCTTCTCTCCGGGGGTCATGACGAGAGATTCACAGGAAGACGGGTGGACGGGAAGATCAAACTAACTCCCGATCCAAACGCCGGATCGGTTGTAGCCCGCGATCTCGTAGCGGAGCTTCGCCTCCTGCGAGTCGAGATCGCGCCCAGTCTCCCCTCGCCGCCTTCGGTTCTTGA
>JAYVXB010000256.1:0-6400 GCA_043785585.1 Deltaproteobacteria bacterium
CGACCGGTGGGCGCGAGGAAGCCTTGGGTGCGGCGGAGGCGGAGGGCTCGGTTGACGCCGACGAGGTTGCGGTCGCGGTCGCGGTCGCGGTCGCGGTCGGGGTCGGGGTCGGGGTCGGGGTCGCGGTCGCGGTCGCGGTCGAAGCGGTGACCGCTGCAGCCGCAGCGTTCGCCGCGCGATCCGGCGATCGCAACGCGATGACCCCCGCGCCGCCCGCGAGCCCAACGAGCCCAGCAACGATCGCAACCGTCGTGATCGCACGCTTTCGATTTGCCGACGTGCTCTGCGTCGTGCCCCACGCCGAGTTCTCCGTCGCGCTCCCCGCGACCGCAGTCACTATGGGCATCGGCGCGCGCACGCTCATCGGCGGCGGAACGCTCGCGACGCGCAGCACGTTGCTGATGCGATCGGCCGTCCCGCGCTGGTAGTCCGGCGCGTACTTTTCGAGCACCGCCGCGAGCTCCGCCACGTTGGTGAAGCGCTTCATCTGATCGCGCTCGAGGCAACGCACGATCCCCGCGCTCAGCGTCTCCGGGATCTCCGGGCGAAGCTCGCGCGGCGGGATGACCGGATCCTGCGCCACCTTGAACACCAGGTCGGGCATCGTCTCGGCCATGAACGGCGTCCGTCCGGTCAAGAGCTCGTACAGGATCACGCCGAGCGACCAGATGTCCGAGCGCTCGTTCGCGCCCTTCGCCGAGCGCATCTGCTCCGGTGCCATGTAGAGCGGCGATCCGATGATCGTCGAGGTGCGCGTGAGCGTGAGCGGCGGCTGGCTCGCCGTCGAGAGCACCTTCGAGATCCCGAAGTCGAGCACCTTGACGCACGGCTGACCGTCGGGCCTCTGGATGAGAAACAGATTCTGCGGCTTGAGATCGCGATGGATGATCCCGAGCGCGTGCGCTTCGGCGAGCGCCTCGCACGCTTGCAGCACGTGCCCCGTCGCCTCGCCGACCGCGAGCGGACCCTTGGCTTGAAGCACATGCCAGAGATCGCTTCCGTCGAGGTACTCCATCACGATGTACGGCCCGCCGTCGTCGAGGCGGCCGATGTCGAGCACCTTGGCGACGTGCTCGCTCTTCAACCGCACCGCGGCTTGCGCCTCGCGCATGAAACGTTCGGTGTGCTCGACGCTCTCCAGCGCGGCCGGGAGCAAGAACTTGAGCGCGACCCTTTGCCGGAGCTCGATGTGCTTCGCCGCGACGACGATGCCCATCCCGCCTTGGCCGAGGACCTTCTCGACGCGGTACTTCCCCGCGAGGACGTCGCCCTCGCGAACAGGGGAGAGCGCTTCGTCGGTGTTGGTCGTCAAAGTGCGGCTCCCGAACGCTCAATATACGCTGCCCGCGCGCTGCCGTCGCGCGACGCGTTCGCGGCGTGATATCATCTCACATGCCGTCCACCTCCGCGCAGACCATCCCCCTCGACGTCATCGAGAAGCTCCCGAAGACCGATCTCCACGTCCACCTCGACGGATCGCTTCGCCTCTCCACCATCCTCGAGCTCGCCGAGCGCGGGCGCATCGAGCTCCCCGCGAAAGACGCCGACGGGCTTCGCAAGGCGATGCACCTCGGTGAGAACTGCGGCTCGCTCGTCGAGTACCTGAAGGCGTTCGACGTCACGTTGCGCGTCATGCAAAACGCCGAGTCGCTCACGCGGATCGCGTACGAGCTCGCCGAGGACGCGGCGAAAGAGAATGTAAGGTACATGGAAGTCCGCTACGCGCCGATGCTCCACACGCGGCGCGGGCTCAAGCTGACGAGCGTCGTCGAGGCGGTGCTCGAAGGGCTGCGCGCGGCGCAAGAGGCGTACGGCATCGAGTCGAACGTCATCATCTGCGGCATCCGAAACGTGTCGCCCGAGAGCTCGCTCGAGATGGCCGAGCTCGCGGTCGCGTACAAGGGTCGCGGCGTCGTCGGCTTCGATCTCGCGGGCGCCGAGTACGATCACCCGGCGAAGCATCACCGCGCGGCGTTCCAGCTCGTGCGCGACAACAACATCAACGTCACCATCCACGCCGGCGAAGCGTACGGACCCGAGTCGATCGCGCAGGCGATCCACGTCTGCGGAGCGCACCGCATCGGCCACGGCTGTCGCCTTCGCGAGAACGGCGATCTGCTCCACTACGTCAACGATCACCGCATCGCGCTCGAGTGCTGCCCGTCGTCCAACGTGCAGACCGGTGCCATTCGCGATCTCGCGAGCCACCCGCTGAAGCTCTACAAGAATCTCGGCCTCCGCGTGACGGTCAACACCGACAACCGACTCGTCACGGACACCACCGTGTCGAAGGAGCTGTGGCTCTGTCACACGCAGATGGGGCTCACGATGCGTGACTTGAAGCAGCTCGTGCTCTCGGGCTTCAAGAGCGCGTTCATGCCGTTTCACGTCAAGCAGCAGCACCTTCGCAAGGTGAGCGAAGAGCTTCGCGCCTTCGCCGAAGATGTCGGCGAGGCGCCGGCGTACGCCCCCGCGACGGGTTCGCAGCGCTCGCTTGCGTGAGCGCGCGGGCGGCGTCGCTTCAGCGGCAGATGTCGTAGCCGGGGATGGTGTTGGTGCTCGGCTGGCAGTGCAGGTTCGCGTTCGCGCACGGGTTCGCCATTTGCGGGTCGCAGAGGTTGGTGCGTCCTTGCGCCGACGTGCACTCCGTCGCAGGACGGCACGAGACGTCCGCGGCACCGCCCTGCATTCCACCGGTCACGCAGCAGACGTCGCCGGGTGAGCCGAGAAGATCGCAGTCGCGCTGCTTGTCGCACGGGATCTCGAGCTCGCTGGGGCCGCCGCCGCACGCGCCGAGCGGCGCGCATGCGTACGAGAACCCCGTGCCGTTCACCTTTCGGCAGCATGCGTCGGTGCCGACCTTGCAGCCGGAAGTTCCCATGCAAGCGACGACGTCGACCGGCGGCGGTGGGCTCGTGTCGCGCGGAACCGCGGAGTCCTTCGGCGTCTCGGCGTCGACGGCGCTCGCATCGACGTGCACGGTGCCACCATCGGGGCCCGCGCCTGCGTCGTGACCGACGGTGCCGGAGTCGCCCCCGCCGCCTCCGCCGTCCGCCGAGCCACTGAACAACCCGGAGTCGGCCGCACCGCCACACGCGGACACGGCGGCGATTGCAAACGCGAACGTACACACAAGCAAGCGAGCGGACATCTTCACCCTCGAAGGTACGACATGGTGTCCGAGTCCTCGTGGGGCTGCGGACGAATGGCGCTGCGAATCATGCATGAACCACGCGGCCCCGCAACGGCTACCGCGGTGCGAATCGCGTCTCCGAGGCGTCGCAACACTGTCGGGTTCTCGCTGTCGTTTCCGTTGGCGCATGCTAAGAGCCGCACCCCGCCGTCATGCCGGAACGAACCCCGCCGCCTCGAGAGCACGCCGTCGTCGCGTTGCCGCCTCCGAGCGTCGATCGCGCGATCGACGCGCTCGAGCAAGCGGCGTTGTCGGCGGAGCGAGGTGTGGTCGTCGGCGCGGTGATTCCGATGACGTCGGACGATTTTCGCGCGGCCGCGACGCTCGACAAAGTGGCCGTGCGCGCGCGCCTCGATCGCGTCGTGATGGGCGAGGATCCCGAGCTCGGTCTCGACCAGCTCCTCGCGTCCGGCGCGCTCGCGGCGCTCTTCCCCGAAGTGCACGCGATGGTCGGCTTCGGTGACGGCGAGTGGCGCCACAAAGACGTGTGGAAGCACACGAAGCAGGTCGTGCGTCAGGCGACACCCAAGCTCGAGATTCGGTGGGCCGCGCTCTTCCACGACATCGGCAAGACGAAGACGCGATCGATCACCACCGACGGGAAGGTTCACTTCCTCGGTCACGCCGAGGTCGGCACGCGCATGTTCGATAGGCTCGATCGCCGTGTGCAGCTCTTCTCGCCCGAGCCCGCGTTGAAAGACGCCGTGCGGTTTCTCGTGCTCCATCACCTCCGCGCGAACCAATACGAGAAGACGTGGACCGACAGCGCCGTCCGCCGCTTCGCGCGCGAGCTCGGTGAGCACTTGCCCGAGCTCTTGTGCCTCGCGCGCGCGGACATCACGACGAAGCGCCCCGAGAAGAAGCGTCGCGGCCTGATGCAGATCGAAGAGCTGCAGGCGCGCATCACGAACCTCGCGGACGAGGACGCGAAGGTTCCGCCGCTGCCGACGGGCGTGGGCGATGCGATCATGAAGGCGTTCGAGCTCAAGCCGTCGCGCCTCGTCGGTGAGATCAAGCGCGCGCTCGAAGAGTCGGTGGCACAGGGAGAGATCGCGCCGCACCTCGAGTGCGAGGCGTACGTCGCGTTCGTCGGTGAGCGCCGCGAGCGGTTCGGGCTCTGAGCCGATGTGACTCTTTCCTCGCTTTGCGAGGACGAGTCACATCACTTCTTCATCCCGCACTTCTCCTCGCCGGTGCCGCCGAGCGTGTTGCCTTTCGTCTTGTTCATGTCGAGCTGATAGCAAGTCTTGGTCGCCGCGTCCCAACCCCACCAGTAGTACGTGTCGGCTTCGACCTTCTGCGCCTTGCCGATCTTCGCTTCGACGGTCGAAAGCTGCTTGTCGAACGGGTCCATCATGTTCTTCGTCTTGTAGGCGTCGTCGAGATCCTTGTTCGTCAGCTTCGTAGGCGTCGCAGCGCTCCCGCCGCCCGCGCCGCCTCCGCCACCCGAAGACGCCGCGCCTGCGCCTCCAGAGCCGGACGCCTTGTCGCAGCCGACGAGCGCGACGACGCTCGCGATAAAGAGTGCGGTTCCCAACACGCGCATGAAAGCCTCCCTCGGTTGTTTGGTGAAGAGTGCGCGGTCCCGATCGCCCTTCAGGGACCCTTCTTCGAGCGCGCGTCGATCGTCGCGATCGCGTCGTTCAACGCGCGATCGCGGTGCATGCACGGGAAGCAGTCGTGTCGGCGAAGAAAGCCGCAGCCGCTCGTCGGCAGATAGAGCTTCAGCATCGGCACGATCCGCCAGTCGCCTTCGTCTTTGGCGCGATCGAGCAGCGCGCGCTTCGCGTCGCATGTCTTCGCATCGCGAAACTCGAGGAGCACGAGCAGCGCGCGGCTGGCGATCGCGCGGACCGCGGGCTTCGCGAGCGAAGCTTTGGCGCGCGTCGCCGCCGCGGGATAGAGCTGCCCCGACGTGAGGTACGCGATGTCGTAGAGGATGTCGGTGCCCGCGGCGCCGAGCTTCTCTTCGAGCAACATGAACGCGGTGTCGGTGCCGTCGCGCGCCGTCAGCGAAGCGTTGCGAATGTCTTCGAGGAGCTTGAGGTCTTCGATCGCGGCAGGGTCGACGTCGATCCACGCTTCGGCCTCGCGCATCGCGGCGCCTGGATTCTTCGCGCCGGAGTACGCCTTCTCGAGGAGCTGGTGCACGTCGGCGCGGCGCGGAAATCGCTGCGCGAGCGGCGCGAGGGCGTCGATCGCGGACGCGAAGTTCCCCTTGTCGACGTTCGCGCGCGCCGCGGTGATCTCGGCGTCGATCGAGAGCTGTTGGATCGGTGAGTCGGGCGCGATGCTCGCGGACGCGCTGGCGACGCTCGATCCGCTCGCAGACGCGCTCGCCGCGGTCGAATCGCCGCCGCCGCGCGCGCTCGCGGTGACACCGATGACGACGCCGATCCCGACGAGCACGACGAGCGCGAGCGCTGCGCCGCCGCCGATCAAGATCCGCTTGTTCGTCCTGCTGGTGCTCCCGATGCGCGGCACCGCGGGTGGTCGAAACGCGGCGTCGTGCGCGCCCGCGTCGTCGAGGCTCGGGTGGGGCGCCGACGCGTCCGCGTTGAAGAGCTTCGGCGCGCTCGCTTGCGTCCCTCGCGCCGGGCCGCCCATCGCCCCCGAGAGCGGACCCGACATCGGTGACATGACGGCCGGCGGCCCCTGAATGATCCCGTGCGCGACGAGCTGCGCCTCGATCGCCGAGACGGCATCGAACAGCTCGCGCGCGTCGGCGTACCGATGCGACGCCTCCTTCGCGAGGAGCTTCGTCACGATCGCTTCGACGTCGCGCGGAATTCGCGCGTCCGGCGCGCGCTCCGAGAACGGCGGCACCGGCGCCGTCACGTGCATGCCGAGGAGCGCGACCTTGCTCTCGTGATCGAACGGTCGCTCGCTCGTCAGCATCTCGTACGCGATGATGCCGAGCGCGTAGAGATCGGCGCGCGCGTCGACCTCCTGCCCGAGCGCCTGCTCCGGCGCCATGTACTCCGGCGTGCCGTACACCATCCCGAGCTGCGTGAGCACCGGATGCCCCGCGCCGCCGCCGCCCGAATCTTTCCCGCTCCCGAGCTCGCCGACAGGCACCTTCGCGATCCCGAAATCGAGCACCTTCACGAAGTCGGCGTCGCCGTCGCGCTCGACGAGCATCACGTTCTCCGGCTTGAGATCGCGATGCACGATCCCGAGCTGATGCGCGCGCCCGAGCGCCCCCGC
>JAYVXB010000257.1:0-19042 GCA_043785585.1 Deltaproteobacteria bacterium
TGGCATTACTGGTTTCGAAGTCACGAGTCAGAAGGCGAAGGTCACCGGTGGGAAGATCGTCGAATACCGCATCACGATGGAAGTGACCTTCATCCTCGAGTGACCACGAGCGCTCACGCGCGTCCTTTCTTCCCTCCACGCGCGGCGGTCACGTCGTACCCTCGGCGCATGATGCGGTGGCTGCTTTGACGAACATGCACATCGATGATCCCGTGGCGTACTGGAACGGCGCTGCTGCCGAGCGGTGGACCTTGCATCAAGACGCGCTCGACACGGCGATGCGGCCGCTCGGTCGCGCGGCGATGGATCGCGCGGCGGTGAAGTCCGGCGAGCGCGTGCTCGACGTCGGCTGCGGGTGCGGCGACACGTCGATGGATCTCGCGCGGGCGGTCGGCCCGAGCGGAAGCGTCGTCGGCGTCGACGTCTCGGCGCCGATGCTCGCGCGCGCACGTGAGCGCGGCGCGGCGGCGGGTCTGGCGAATCTGCGCTTCGTCGAGGCCGACGCTTCGACGCACGCCTTCGAGCGCGACACCGACCTCGTCTTCTCGCGATTCGGCGTGATGTTCTTCGCCGATCCGGATGCAGCGTTCGGCAACATCGCGCGTGCGATTCGCCCCGACGGTCGCCTCGCGTTCGTCTGCTGGCGCGCCGCGACGGAGAATCCGTGGATGGACGTGCCGGTTCGCGCGGCCGCGGCGCTCGTCCCTCCGACTCCGCCCGCTGCGCCCGACGCTCCGGGTCCGTTCGCGTTCGCCGATGAAGCGCGGGTGAGACGCGCGCTCTCGGCGTTCCGCGACGTCGACATCGAGCCGTGGGACACCGAGCAGATCCTCGGCGCGGATCTCGAAGCCGCGACCCGCTTTGCGATCGAGACCGGCTCCGCCGCGCGGATCGTCTCGGGCGTGGACGAACCGACGCGCGCGAAGATCGTCGACGCCGTGCGCGCCGCGCTCGCGCCGTACGAGACACCACGCGGCGTCGCCCTGCGCGCGGCGACATGGATCGTCACCGCGCGTGTGTGACGCGAACACGCCGACTACCCGAAGCGGCAAGCACCTCGTTCGCGGGACAGACGAAGTGGTAACATCGGTTCTTGCGTGAAACCCACGGGCTTCGGGCTGATCGTGAGCTGCGATGCGGGCGTCTACGTGCTCCCGCTCGCGGGCAAAGAGTCGCTCACGATCGGGCGCGTCTCGGAGTGCGACATCGCGGTCGCCGACGCATCGATCTCGCGAAGGCACGCGCGCCTCTTCCTCGGCGAGACGATCACGCTCGAAGACCTCGGCAGCACGAACGGGACGCGCGTCCTCGGTCGGCGGCTCGTTCGCGACGAGCATGTTCCCGTCGCGATCGGCAGCGTGTTCGAGCTCGGCTCGGCGACGTTCGTGGTGCAGGAGACGCGCGATCTGCCGGCGCAGCTGGAGACGTCGTCCGCCGGTCCCCCGTCGTCCGCCGGTCCCCCGTCGTCCGCGCGCTCGCCCGACGACGAGCACGTCATCGTCGACGCGACGATGCACAACCTCTACGCGCTCCTCGATCTCGTCGGGCCGAGCCGGTCGAGCGTTCTCATTCTCGGCGAGACGGGCGTCGGAAAGGAACACTACGCGCACGCCGTCCATCAGCGTTCGGCGCGCGCGTCGAAGCCGTTTCTTCAATCGAGCTGCGCGGCGCTCCCGGAGTCGGCCCTCGAAGGCGAGCTCTTTGGATACGCGAACGGCGCGGTCTCCGCGAAGCCCGGCATCATCGAATCGGCCGACGGCGGCACTGTGTTCCTCGCCGAGGTCGGCGCGCTTCCGCTCGCGACGCAGGCGAAGCTCGTCCGCGTGCTCGAGAGCGGGAAGGTCACGCGAGTCGGCGCGCTCGAACCGACGAAGGTCGACGTGCGCTTCATCGCCGCGACCCATTTCGACCTGCACGCGCGGATCGCCGACGGACGCTTTCGCGCGGACCTTCATTCCCGATTGAGCGAAATGAGCATCGCGCTCCCCGCGCTCCGCAACCGCACCGCCGACATCGGACCTGTCGCGCGTCGCTTCGCGGAGCGCGCGGCGATCACCGAGGGGAAGGGTCCGGTGACTCTGACGGCGCGCGCGCTGCGGGCGCTCGAAGACTACGAGTGGCCCGGCAATGTGCGCGAGCTGAAGAGCATGATCGATCGCGCCGTCGTGATCTGCAAAGGGACCGAGCTCGGGATCGACGAGCTCGAGAAGGCGGATCCCCAAGCGTTCGGCAGCGAGGTGACGGCAGATTTTCCTGCGTTGATCGCGCCGCCGCAGCGCGGCCCCTTCGGCACGCTCGTCCCGCCGCGCGGGAGGTCGCCGATCGACGACGTGCGCATGCCTCCGGCGGGCGTTCTCCGCGGCGAGCTCAAGTCGCTCGAGAAAGAGCGGGTCCTCGACGCGCTCACGAAGTCCGCTGGCAACCAGAGTCAGGCGGCGAAGCTCCTCGGGATGTCGCGGTACACGCTCATCGCGCGCATCGAAGAGTACGGACTCGCGCGACCTCGCAAACGGTAGTCTACGGACGATGCGCGCTCCTTCGTACGCAGGAGAGGTCCTCGTGCGCGCTCGCTTCGCCCCCTCGCCGACGGGCGATCTCCATCTCGGCGGCGTGTGGTCGGCGCTCGCCGCGCGCGCGATCGCGGCGCGCGCGGGCGGTGCGTTCGTGCTTCGCATGGAGGATCTCGATCCGCCGCGCGTCGTTCGAGGAGCGGCCGAGCGCATCTACGAGGATCTCCGTTGGCTCGGCTTCACGTGGAGCGAAGGTCCGGACGTCGGCGGTCCCTTCGCGCCGTACATGCAATCCGAACGCGCGACGCTCTACCAAGCCGCGATCGATTCGCTCACGTCGCGCCGCCTCACGTACCCGTGCGACTGCTCGCGCGCCGAGATCGCGCGCGTCGCGAGCGCGCCACACGCCGGCGAAGACCTCGTCTATCCGGGACTCTGCCGCGATCGCGATCCATCGCGCGCGTTCAAACGTTCGCCCGCGATTCGCCTGCGTGTTCCCGACGGTCGCGTGTCGTTCGTCGATGGCGTCGTCGGCGCGTACGATCAGGACGTCGCGCGCGACGTGGGAGATTTCGTCCTCGCGCGCGGCGATGGCGTCTTCGCGTACCAGCTCGCCGTCACCGTCGACGATCTCGCGATGGACATCAGCGACGTCGCGCGCGGCGACGATCTGCTCGCGTCGACGCCGCGGCAGATCGTGCTCGCGCGTTTGCTCGGCGGCGAAGCGCGCGTCCCGCGTTACGCGCACGTCCCTCTCGTCGTCGCGGCCGACGGCAAGCGCCTCGCGAAGCGAACGCCGGGCGCGACCGTGCGCGCGCTTCGCGACGCGGGGATCTCCGCGAACGAAATCGTCGACGAGCTGTCACGCGCGCTCGGCAGCGCCGAAGACGACACGATCACGTGGCGCCGCGACGCTTGGCCGATCCCCGCGCGTTGGGCTCAGGGTCTCTTCTGACGCGGCGGTGGCGTCGGATGCGCCTCGCCGCGCACGCAGCGAAACCCGAGCGCCGGCACGCGGTACTCGTAGTGCGCTGCCGCGCGTGCGTACGTCGTCAGTGCGGTCGCGGGTCGATTCCAACCACCGCCACGAATGGCATGAAGCGCCGACTCGCGACGCACGAGCGGATCGGTCTGCGCGTCGGCGGGGTACGAATCGAACGAGTCTTCGACCCACTCCCAGACGTTGCCCGCGAGATCGTGCAGCTTGCCCTCCGGCCAAACCTTGTCGCCCTTCGGATGCGTTCCGACCGGCGACGGTCCGCCCCCTCCACAACCGAAGTCGCCACCGGGCGCCCACTTCGGCGCGCCTTGCATCGTGTAGTCGACGCTCTCGCACGACGGATCCGGCGTGTCGCCCCATGGCCACTTCGTTCCGCCCGGACCACTCGCGGCCCACTCCCATTCCGCTTCGGTCGGGAGGCGTTTGCCGGCCCACTCGCAGTACGCATGCGCGCCGACCCACGAGACCATGTTCACGGGTTGATCCGGGAAGCGGCCATACGACGACCACGGATCACCGCGCCACGGCTCGGCGCATTTCTTTTCGGTGACGCATCTCGCGAAGTCGCCGGCGGTGACTTCGTTCGCGTCCATGCAAAAGCCGTGGGTGAGCACGACGCGATGGCGCGTGTCGCGGCGATCGAGGCTGCGGCCCATGTCGAAGCCAGCGGAGGGGGTGGGGGGGATCCAGGTTTCGGAGACGGGGCAGGAGGGGGGCGCGGGGGTCGGGGTCGAGGTCGAGGTCGAGGTCGAGGTCGAAGTCGAGGTCGTGGGCGTGGTCGAGGGCGTGGTCGTGGGCGTGGGCGTGGGCGTGGGCGTGCTCGTGGTCGTGCGCGTGGGCGTGGGCGTGGGCGTGAGCGTGGGCGTGCTCGTGGGCGTGACCGCGCACGCCGTCAGTGCCACCGCGATCAGCGAACGAACGTCCACGCGCGCGACCTACTGCGCGTCCGCGTTGCGCACGCATCGCACGCCGATGCCCGGCACCTTGTACGTCGCGCCCGACGCCGCGCGGTGCGTGACCTCCATCGCCGAGTACGAGCGGTTCCACGCGCCGCCGCGAAGGACGTGCGCCTGCGACTCCGTCCGCGCGACAGGATCCGTCTGCGCCGTCGTCGCGTACGCCGCAAACGAATCTTCGACCCACTCGTAGACGTTGCCCGCGAGATCGTGGAGCGCGCCTCCTCCGGGCCACACTTTGTCCCCCTTCGGATGCGCGCCGACCGGCGACGTTCCGCCGCCGTGGCACCCGACGTCACCACCCGGCATCCACTTCGGCGCACCCCACTTCGTGAAGTCGCACGTCTCGCACGACGCTTCCGGCGCGTCGCCCCAAGGAAACTTCGTCATCGTCGGACCGCCCGCGGCCCACTCCCACTCGGCCTCGGTCGGCAGGCGCTTGCCGCGCCACGTGCAGTAGCCACGCGATTCGTTCCACGAGACCATGTTGACCGGGTGATCGAGGAGACGCGGGTACGTCGCGAAGACATCGCCATGGAGCGGCGCCTTGCACGCGCCGGCGTCGACGCATTCTTTGTAGAGCGCGACGGTGGTCTCGGAGGCGTCGAAGCAGACGGCGTGCGTAAGGACGACGCGGTGCGCGCGATCGGTGCCGCGGCCCATGAGGAATCCGTCGGAGGGGGTGGGCGGGATGAGGACTTCGGCGGGGGCGCACGCGGGCGGGGGCGCGGGTCCGATCGGGGTTGGGGTCGGGGTCGGGGTCGGGGTCGTGGTCGGGGTCGTGGTCGGGGTCGAGGTCGGGGTCGCGGTCGCGGTCGATATCGCACTCGCTCGCATCGGCGACGGCGCGGGGGACGATGCGCACGCGGCGACCGTGAGCACGAGGAGGGCGTGAAGCTTCACAGCCGACGAGTTTTGCGACGTCGCGGCGACGGTGGCAAGAATCTCGGAGTCGCCAAGAAAAGAGTTGGATCAAATCCTCTCCCTCTGACTTGGCGTCTCTGCGTCTTGGCGGTCAAATCGTCTCTGCGTGTTGCCGGGCAAATCGTCACTGCGTCTTGGCGGTCCAATCGTCACTTCCGCGCGTCGACCCTCGCACACCCATCGTCCCCCGCAGCGCCAACCGCGATCGGCGCGACCCTCGCGCTGACATCGCGCAGATGCGCGAAGAAAACGCCCTCGAACGCAGCGCGCCCCGCGTCGCCCACGAACGGAAGCGGAACGAGCCCCACGATTCGGTACGGGCACACGTCGAGCGTCGTCGTCTCGCCGCGCGTGAGCGTGAAGCGCGCGAACAATCCGTAGCCTGTCCACGGGTGGTCCTTGTGCATCTGCATCAAGAGATTTCCCATGCTGTAAACGATCGGTTTGCCCGCGTACCACTCGACCGCCTGGATGACGTGCGGGTGATGCCCGAGGACGAGATCCGCGCCCGCGTCGATCGCGCCGTGGAGGATCGTCTGCGCGCGCGTGAGCGGCGCGTCGTTGTACTCGTCGCCGCCGTGGTAGCTCACGACGACGACGTCGGCGTCTTTGCGCGCCGCGGCGATCGATTCGGCGAGCACGGGCGGATCGGCGCGCGCGATGTACTCGTCGGCTTCGTGCGTCGCGAGCGGACCGTGGTTGAAGACGTCGGTGACGGCGACGAACGCGACACGAAGGCCGCGGCGTTCGACGACGACGTGACGCCGCGCATCGGCGCGCGTGCGACCGGTGCCGGCGTGAAGGACGCCGACGCGATCGAGGTTCTCGAGCGTCTCGACGAGCGCGCGCTTGCCGTAGTCCCACGCGTGGTTGTTCGCGGTCGAGACGATCGTGAAGCCAGCGCGCGCGAGGGCGTCGGCGCCAGCGGGTGGGCCGGTGAAGATCAGGTGGTTGTTCGGCGACATCGTCTCGCCTTTTTGATCGCTGAGCGGGCCCTCGAGGTTGGCGAAGCGGATCTCGGCGGCAGAAAGGAGAGAGGAAACCGTGGTGAAGGGTTTGTGCGCGGGATCGCGGAGGAGGGTTTGGCCCATGACGCGGGCCATTTCGATGTCGCCGGCGGCGAGGAGGGTGATGCGCGGAGTCGTGGGCGCGGGCGTGGACGTGGGCGCGGGCGTGGACGTGGGCGTGGGCGTGGGCGCGGGCGTGGGCGTGGGCGTGGACGTGGACGTGGGCGTGCGCGTGGGCGTGCGCGCGCACGCGGCAAGCGCGAGGACCAACATCGCGCGTTTCATTTTCGCAGCGACAACCACACACCAATCGAGATCCCGACGAGCGCGGCGAGGATCCACACGATCGTCCATCCGTGCGACGGCGGCTCGACGCGTGGCTTCGAGCTCGGTGTCGCGCGTCCGCGATCGCTCGGCGCGAGGCTCAGAGACGGCGCGATGGGGCGCACCGTGATCGCCGGCGCAGACGGCGCGGGCTCGGGCGCGGGCATCGTCAGCGCGTGCATGTCGGCGCCGCTCTCGTCGATCTTCACGCTCGCGATCCGCTTTGCCGGCGCGATCCCGTCGACGTCGTCCGGCGACGCGATCGCCTTCTCGATCGCGCCCGAGAGCGCGTCCGCTGTCGGATAGCGATCCGACGGATCCTTCGCGATCGCGTGCATCACCACGGCGTTGAGCGCGCGCGAGATCCCGTTGTTCGGCGCCATCTCCTGCGGCGACTTCGCCGGCACCGTGAGCAGCGCCGTCAGCACGTTGAGCGGCGTGCCGCCCGAGAACGGAACGGTCCCACTCAAGAGCTCGTAGAGAATGATCCCCGCCGCGTAGATGTCGCATCGCGCGTCGAGCTCGTCGCCGCGCGCCTGCTCCGGCGCCATGTACTCGGGCGTACCGAAGACCATGTTGTGCTGCGTGAGCCCGGTCGTGCCGGTGCCGCCGCCACCTTGGACGATCTTCGCCATGCCGAAGTCGACGACGAACACGTGCTCGTCAGTGCGAAGCAGCACGTTCCCTGGCTTGAGATCGCGATGGATGATCCCTTGCGCATGCGCCTCTCGCAGCGCGGCGCACACCTGACGAACGATCGAAACGCCGCGCGCGATCGACACCTTTCGCTCGCGCCTCATCATCGTGTCGAGCGCCTCGCCGTCGATCTTCGGCAAGACCATGTAGAGGAGGCCCGCGCCTTCGCGGCGCGGATCCGGGAGCTCGCCGAAGTCGACCAGCGGGCAGAGGTGCTTGCCGTCGAGGCGACGCAGGATGGTCGCCTCGCGCTGGAACCGGCCGCGGATTTGTTTGTCGCCGGCGAGGTGCGAGTGGATCACCTTGAGCGCGATGCGATCTTCGGGCACGGGCGTCGTGCGCTCGCCGACCGGAGCCGCGTCGCTCGGCTCGGGAAGGATTCGCTTCGCGTCGTAGACGATCCCTGTCCCACCTTCGCCGAGCACGCCGACGATCTCGAATCTGTCGCCGAGCTTTCGCCCCGCGCTGAGCGGCGGGGCCGACGCAGGGACCAACGTGGAGCTCAGACGGGCCATGCGGCGTGTACCTTAGCTATCTGTACCCGCACGCCGCCATGATCTTCGGCGACACGAGCACCGGGTCGAGCCTCGGGCTCGGCTCGGCGCCGCGCCACGACGTGCACGACGCGATCGCTGCGCTCGTCGCGTCGAGCGCGACGTACGCCTCGAGGAGCGCGCGGTACACCGTCGACTGTTGAGGTCGCGTGAGCACGCCGGTGCCGATGAGCCGATTGCCGCGCGCGACCGCCTCGGCGTATCGCCCGTAACGAACGTCCGACAAGAGCGTCGGCAGCTCGGCCTCCGCCTTCCGCTGCGCGTCGAGCTTCGCGCCCTCGCCCTCCGCACGCTCGCGCTCGTCGGCGCGCCGCGCTTCCGCTTTGCCTTCTTCGGTGAGCAGGAGCTGCGGGATCGGAACGAGGATCACCTCGCCGCGCCGCACGGGAATGCCGTCGCGAAAGTTGTAGTTGTTGAGCTGCCACGCGAGCCCGGGATCCGACATGTACCGATCCCAAATCGTGTTCTCGGTCTCGTTCTCGCCGGCGATGAGCGCGACCACCGGCGGGATCAGGATCTCCTGCCCTTCGACCGGCGGGATCCAGGCGACGCCGTGGTTGATCGTCGCCAGCAGATCCGAGCGGCGCTTGTCGCCGAGGAGCATCAGCGCGATGTCGTACCAAGTCTCGCCCTTCTTCACGCGGTGGTGACCGGGGGACGGAACGTTGAGCGGCATGCCCGCGACGATCGTCGCGCCACCGTGCGCATCGAGCGCGTTCGCGCCGACGAGGACGACCTCGAGCTTCGGACTGCCGTACACGCGCGCGGCGATCTGCGCGAGCGTCTCGCCGGGCATCACGATGTGCGTGAACGCGGCAGCGCCGGACGGCGACACCACAGCGAACGCAGTCGCCAGCGCCATGACTCTGAGCCCCTGCATCCCTTCCCGCCTTCCCGTCTTCCTGTTCCATCCTCTCGAGTACAAACTCTTCATCGTGGCGGCCCTTTCGCGCTCGAGGACGGCGCAGCGGTCGGTGGAACTTCGGCGGTGCGCGCGCTCGCGTCGACGGGAAGGAGTGACGCGGGCTCGGTATCGAGGCTCATGCTCACGTCGATCGTCAGCGTCTCTTCGGTCACGATCGCGACTTGGCGCTTCTCGGGCGGCGCGTTCGGATGCTTCAGGACGACGTAGTGCGTGCCGGGCGGAAGCGGGATCGCGCGCGCGAACGGCGTCACGTCGATCCGCTGACCGTCGACCCACACCTCGGCCCACGGCGTCGCGAGGACGCGCAAGAACCCCGGCGACCCGGGCGTCAGCTCGAGCGGGCGATCGCCGGCCATCACGCGATGCGATCCTCCGCGTCCGGTCCATTGGATGATCCCGCCGCCGACGACGACGATCCCGAAGATGGCCGCGAGACCGATGAGCGTCGGCCTCACGGACGCGCGGCGGGCCTGCACGTCGAGCACCGGTGAATCGACGTCCGCCGCGTCGCCCGCGATCAGTCCGGCACGAGCGAGCGCGCGCTTCACGAGATCCGCACGCGGCGCGCGCGTGCGCGACGCGACGAGCTCTTGCAGGTTGTCCGCGACGGTCTGCGCCGACGCATACCGATCGATCGGCAATTTTTCGACCATCCGCATCACGATCCGCTCGAGCGCGCGCGGCACCTCGGGCGCGCGGCGATGCAGCGGGATCGGCGGATCGCGACGAATGCGCTGCGCGGCGGCGCGGCGATCCTGGGCGTCGCCGCGCTCGAACGGACGCGCGCCGCAGAGCAGCTGATAAAGAACGACGCCGAGCGAGAAGATGTCGCTCCGCGCGTCGACGACCTCGCCGAGGATCTGCTCCGGTGACATGTACGCGGGCGTCCCGAACGCCGCGCTCTCGTCGATCTTCGTGAGCGGCTCGTCCGCGGTCGGCAAGCGCTCGCGCTGCGCGATCCCGAAGTCGGCAATCTTCACGTCGCCGCGCTTCGACAAGATCACGTTCGCGGGCTTCACGTCGCGATGCACGATTCCGCGCGCGTGCGCGTGCGCGAGGCCGCTCGCGATCTCGACGCCGATCGCCGCGACGACCTCGGGCGCGAGGCGGCTCACCTTCGACGCGACGTCCGCGAGCGAGTAGCCGTCGACGTACTCGAGGACCAAGTACATCTTGCTCTCACTCTTCACGAAGTCGAAGAGCATCACGACGTTCGGATGGCTCAGCGAGCTGAGCACGTGCGCCTCGCGTTCGAGCTGCGCAGCGAACGGAGATCGCGGATCGATCGTCGTCTTCAGCACTTTGATCGCGACGCTGCGTCCGAGCGGCTCTTGCGTCGCCTTGTACACGGTCGACAGCGCCCCCGAGCCGAGCTCGGAGACGACGCTGTACCCCGTGAAACGCGGCTCGGTCACGCGCGAGGCTCGAAGAGACTACGCCCCGTCATCGCGTCCGGCTGCGGCAACCCGAGGAGCGCGAGCATCGTGGGCGCGACGTCGCAGATGCGTCCGCCGCCGCGGAGCTCGGCCTGGATGTCGGCGTCGTTGACGTAGAGGAGCGGCACGGGGTTCAGCGTGTGCGCCGTGTGCGGTTGCCCCGTCGCGGGATCCACCATCTGCTCGCAGTTGCCGTGATCGGCGGTGACGAACACCGCGCCGCCCATCTTTCGCGCCGCATCGACGATCGCCCCCACGCCGACGTCGACCGCTTGCACCGCTTCGATCGCCGCGCCGAGCACGCCGGTGTGCCCGACCATGTCGGGGTTCGCGAAGTTCACGAGGACGAAATCGTATTTGCCGCTCTCGATCGCTTCGGCTGTCGCGGCAGCGACGCCGGCCGCGCTCATCTGCGGCTTCATGTCGTACGTCGCGACGTCTTTGGGCGACTGGAGCATCTTGCGATCTTCTCCGACGAACGGCTCTTCGCGACCGCCGTTGAAGAAGTACGTCACGTGCGCGTACTTCTCGGTCTCCGCGCAGCGAAACTGCGTCATCTTGGCGCGCGCGACGAGCTCCGGAAAAATGTCCGGATAGGTCTCCTTCGGAAACGCGATCGGCAGGCCGAGCGTCGAGTCGTACGTCGTCATGCACGCGTAGCGCGGGAGCGGCGGCGCGTCGCCCGGACGCGCGAAGTCGCCGAACGACGGCATCGCGAGCGCACGCGTGAGCTCGCGCGCGCGGTCGGGACGGAAGTTGAAGTGGAGCGCAGCGTCGCCTTTCGCGACGCCCGCGTAGTCGCCGACGACGAACGGCTCGACGAACTCGTCGGTCTTCTTCGCGGCGTACGACGCTGCGATCCCTTCCGCAGCCGACGCGAAGCGCGCACCGTCCGCGGAGACGATGGCCTTGAACGCGCGCTCGACGCGATCCCATCGATTGTCGCGATCCATCCCGAAGTAGCGACCACCGACCGTGCCGATGACGCCCTTGCCCGCGAGGCGCGCTTCGAGCGCGGCGACGTACTTCGGTGCCGTGCCGGGTTGCACGTCGCGACCGTCGAGAAGCGCGTGCACGACGACGTTCACGCCGGACGCGGCGGCCATGTCGACGAGCGCGAAGAGATGCACGAGCGAGCTGTGCACGCCGCCGTCGGAGAGGAGACCGATCAAGTGAAGTCGCCCGCCCCCCGTTTTCGCTGCCGCGACGACGTCGGCGATCACGGCGTTCTTCCCGAGTGTCCCGTCATGAACGCCGTTGTCGATCCGCGAGATGTCCATCATCGCGATCCGCCCCGCGCCAAAATTCAAGTGCCCGACCTCGCTGTTGCCCATCTGTCCCGGCGGGAGCCCGACGTCGGGGCCGCTCGTGCCGATGAGCGTGTGCGGGTAGCGCGCGAAGAGCGCGTCGAGCGCGGGCGTCTTCGCGAGACGGATCGCGTTGTCGGTCTTTTCCGCTCGCTCGCCGAAGCCGTCGAGGATGACGAGGACGACCGGGCGCGGGCGGGCAGCAGGTGCGGCGGTGGACATGGCCGCGCGAACATAGCAGCGCGCGGCGATCCTACGGAATGGACAGAAGAGCAGAACGGCGCAGAATGCTGCCGTTGCGCCCGCTTTCCTCGCTCCGCCCTCGCCGGCTCGTCGCCGTCGTCGCCGCCACCGGCGCGCTCGGTCTCGCCGCGCCGTACGCTTGCACGACGCAGCGGGAGACGCGGCCCGTCGCGAGCCTCGCGTCGACCGCACCGGCCGGCGTCGACTTCCAAGCGATCCGCGACGCATGGCTCAACCCGTCGCGCGTCGGCCGTGTCGAGCTCCGCGCGATGATCGAGGCCTTCCTCAGGAAGTACCCGAAGGACGGCCTCGTCCCCGTCGCGCGCGCGTACGTCGCGGTCCTCTGCATGGACGCCGGCGACTTCCCGTGCGCCGACGCGCAGCTCCAGCAGCTGACGAAGCTGCCGATGGGCACGACGAACGATCTCGCGACGACGGCGCGCGCGCGTTGGCTGCGCCTGCACAAGCAGCAGGCCGAGGCGATGAAGCTCCTGCGACCGAACGTCGGCAAGAACGTCGATCCGATCGCGCGAAACCTCTTTCAAGAGGAGCTCGCGCTCTCGGCCCTCGCGTCCGACAGCGAGCACGATCAGTACGAAGCGATTTCGTACATGGACGCGTGGCTGCAAGGGACGTCGGAAGAAGAGCGCGACACGACGCATGCGCGCGTCGTGGTGATCATCGAGAAGATGCCGCGTGAGGTGCTCGAAGGGGCGCTGCGGATCATGCGCGCGCAAGGCGGCGGATACGGCGAGGAGATCGCGCGGATCGTCGCGGAGCGGCTCGCGCAGATCGCGGTCAAGGAAGGCGACGCGGAGCTGGCGCGCACGCTGCTCGATGCGGACGCGGGCGCGCTTCCGATCTCGGGGGACGCGGGGATCGCCCTGTCGGATCTCGCGTCGAGCCGGCGCGGGATGAACGTCGTCGAGGGGCGAACGATCGGGCTCCTGCTGCCGACCGAGGAAGCGGCGCTGCGCGACGAATCGGCGGACGTGCTCCGCGGCGTGATGTGGGCGCTCGGAAAGCCGAAAGGGATCCGGCAGCTCCTTCCCGTGGCGGTCATGACGCCGACGAAGCCCGCGAGCACGCCCGCCGCGCGCAACGCCGGACCGAGCGGCGACGCGTGCATGCGCGCCGTGCTCGCGACCGACGCTTCGCTCGCGACCGAAGAGCCTGCCGACGAAGACGAGATCGCGCTCGTCACGCGCGATGACTCCGGGAGCTCCGATCGCACCGAAGCGTCGCTCGACGAGCTCGCCGGACAAGGCGCCGCCGTCATCATCGCCGCCCTCGATCCCGACACCGCCGACCGCGCCATTCGATGGAGCGCACGTCACGACGTGCCAGTGATCGTCCTCGCTGCGCCCGCGTCCGAGCGCACGCGCGACTTCGCGTTCGTCCTCGGCGAGCCACGCGCGAACGTCCTCGCCGCGCTCGTTCGCGCGGCGCCCGACTTCGCGAAGACGAAGGTCGGGCCGGTCGTCGACGCCAGCGAGGTTGCGCAATTTCCAGCGCACGGTGGCGTGTACGGACCGCTCACGCTCCTCCCGCCGACGTCGTGCGACGTGCCGACGGTGCACGCGGGCGACCCGCGGTTCCCGCTCGCCGAGTGGGATCGCGCGGGCGCGCACGCATGGCTCGTCACCGGCTCGTCGTCGTGCGCGCGCGACGTCGTCGCCGAGCTGTCGGGTCGCACGCGCAGCGGCACGGTCGGGATGACGCTGGAAGCAGCGGGCGACTTCAAGCGAACGCCGCAGCTACGCGCGATCAGCGCCGGGGCGGGTGTCGTGCCGCTACGACCCGAAGCGATGCAACGCGACTCGGCGATCGCGCGGTTCGTCGCGGCATACGGCGTGTCACGCATGACGTGGTGGACGGCGCTCGGACGCGACGCCGCGACGATCGCGCGACGCGCCGCGATCGCGCTGCCGTCGTCGATCGCCGCGACCACCGACGCCGTCGCGCAGCGTCGCGAACAAGCGCGCCGCGGCGTCGCGTCGGCACGCGTCCGACTCTGGTCGACCGACGCGCGCGGCTTCGACGGCAAGAACGCGATCGTGCGAACGGTGTGCGCGCTCGACTGAACGCGCGCTACCCGCTGGAGGTGCCAACTCGCGCGCATCCGCTGCGGCGTTTACGTACCTTTACGAAATGGTGCGGACGGTTTGATGCACACTCTTGCTTGTGATGATCGAGATGCGCGTCGCCAAAACCGCTGCAGTGGTCTCTCTCTTCGTCATCGCGTGCGGCGGCGGGCAGCCTGCAGCGACCAAGCCGCCCGTACCCGTCGTCGCGTCCGCGTCGGTGACGCCCGTCGTCGCGCCGCTCTTCGGCGCTGCGAACATCGACGCGGCGATTCGCGCCGAGTGGCAGAAAGAGGGCGTCGTCCCCGCGCCACCGATCGACGACGCGCGATATCTTCGGCGTGCGTGGCTCGATCTCGTCGGGACGATCCCGCCGCCCGAGGCCGTCGTCGCGTTCCTCGCGGACACGGCGCCCGACAAGCGCAAGAGGGCGATCGACGCGCTCCTCGCGTCGCCTCGCTATGCCGACCACTGGGCCGCGTACTGGGACGACGTGCTCATGGGGCAACAGGTGCGCGACCCCGCTGTCGACCGCGCGGCGTTCCGCGCGTGGCTCCACGATCGCTTCGCGAGCAACGCGCCGTGGAACACGCTCGTCTACGATCTCGTCTCGGCCACCGGTCGCAACAGCGAAGGTGGCGCGCGCCGCGGCCCGTACGGTCTCCCGCCGGTCGCGACCGCGACGCCGATGGGAATGGACGGCGGCGTCGGCACGATGGACGACGGCGACGACGCGGGCGCGAGCGACGACCGCGTGAACGGCGCGGTCAACTGGCTGCTCAAGTTCGGCAACGCACCGGGTGACTTCGCGGGGACGACGTCGCGCGCGTTCCTCGGCGTGCAGATCCAGTGCGCGCAGTGCCACGATCACAAGACCGAGAAATGGAAGCAGACGGACTTCGAGCGCTTCGCGAGCTGCTTCACGCGAACGCAGATCGCCCCGCTCGATCGCGGGCCGGCGATGGGTCAGATTCGCCGCGTCGATGTGCGCGACGCGAAGCGGCCCGTGCCGCGCTTCCGCAACAACCCGGAGGCGACCCGCATCGTCAGCGCCGCGCCCAGCACGCTCGACGGCACCGACCTGTCGAGCAAGGACAACGTTCGGCAATCGATCGCGGCGTGGATCACCGCCGACAAGAACCCCTGGTTTTCGCAGGCGATCGTCAACCGACTGTGGGGCCACATGGTCGGGCGCGGCTTCGTCGATCCGGTCGACGATCTCCGGCCGTCGAACCCCGCGACGATGCCGGCATTGCTCCAACAGATCGCCGACGACTTCGCCGCGCACAAATACGATCTGAAATACCTGCTCCGAACGATCGCCGCGACGGAGGCGTACCGCCTCGCATCCGCGCCGACGAAGAACGCGCCGGAGAAGATCGAAGCCGAGCACAAGCTCTGGGCGCGCTTCCGCCTGACGCCGCTCGGACCCGAAGAGCTCTTGAACGCGGTGCTCGCCGCGACCAACCTCGAGGACGCCGTCCGCAAGAACGGCGGCGATCTCGACAAGATTCGCGTCCAACTCGCGCGCGTGTGGGTGTTCCTCTTCGACGTCGACGAGGACTTCGACAGGTCCGCGTTCGAAGGGACGATCTCGCAGGCGCTCACGCTGCTCAACGGGAGCCTCCTCGGAAGCGCGTCGAGCGCGATCCCCGGCGGCGCGCTCGCCGACGTGATGGCGCGTCCCGGTTCCGACGCCGACAGGATCGAGTGGCTCTACTTGCGAACACTCTCGCGTCGTCCGGGCGAGGACGAGATCGCGCTCTGGCAGAAGTACATCGCCGACGCGACCGCGGCGCCCACCGGCGCGCGCACGAAACCCAGAGCACCCGATCCGCTGCGGCGCCTCGAGTCGAAGGGCGCGGCGAAGCGCGACGCGCGCACGCAAGCGTTCGAGGACGTCTTGTGGGCGCTCCTCAACTCGAGCGAGTTCGTCTTCAACCATTGATGAGGCACGCGATGAGCTTCGACAGACGAACGTTCTTGCAGGTGGGCGGCGGCGGGTTGCTCGGGCTTCTGCTCGCGGAGTACGGCGGTCCGTCGATCGCGCGCGCGGATGTGCCGCCCGCGAAGGCGAAAGCGATCATCCAGATCTGGCTCAATGGCGGCGCGAGCCACATCGACACGTTCGATCCGAAGCCGGGTGTCGCGACCGGTGGTCCGTTCAAGTCGATCAAATCGCGCGCGGCGGCGATCGAGCTGTCGGAGCACCTTCCTCATCTGGCCGATCGCGCGAACGAGATCGCGATCGTGCGGAGCATGAGCAGCAAAGAGGGGAACCACCAGCGCGCGCAGTACTTCCTTCACACCGGCTACGCGCCGAATCCGACGGTGACGCATCCGTCGATGGGCGCGTGGACGAGCAGCCGAATCGGCGATCCGAACGCCGACCTCCCGTCGTTCGTCAGCATCGGCGGGCCGAGCCTCGGGCCTGGATTTCTCGGCGTGCAGCACGGGCCGTTCGTCCTGCAGAAGGCGGGCGATCTTCCGGCGAACGTCGCGACGTCGCCCGAGGTCGACGACGCGCGCTTCGATCGACGGCGCGCGGCGCTCGACGCGATGGAGCAGCGCTTCGGGGCGGAGACGGGCGACGCGAAGATCGAAGGACGGCGCGCGGTCTACGCGAAGGCGGTGCGCTTGATGCGCTCGCCGAAGACGAAGCTCTTCGAGCTCGCGTCGGAGCCGGACGCGACCAAGAAAGCCTACGGCGAGACCGACTTCGGTCGCGGGTGTCTCCTCGCGCGGCGCCTCGTCGAGAACGGCGTGAAGTTCGTCGAGGTGGTGCTCGATGGATGGGACACGCACAAGGACAATTTTGGTCGAACGAAAAAACTGATGGGCACGCTCGATCCCGCGCTCGCGATGCTCCTCAAGGATCTGGCGGATCGAAAGCTGCTCGCGAGCACCCTCGTCGTCTGCATGGGCGACTTCGGTCGCACGCCGAAGATCAACGGCAACGACGGGCGCGATCACTACCCGCAAGCGTGGAGCGCAGTGCTCGCGGGGGGCGGCGTCCGCGGCGGCGTCGTGCACGGCGCGACGGACGCGGCGGGCGCGCAAGTCGTCGGCACGCGCACCAGCGTCCCCGATCTGCTCGCGACGGTCGCGACGCTCGCGGGGATGGATCCGGGGCACACGCAGACGACGCCCGTCGGACGCCCGATCTCGCTCACCGACAACGGTCAGCCGATCCGCGCGATCATGGCCTGAGAGATCAAATCTCAGGGTGGATTCGGGCTATCACACCGGAATGAGAGTCCCTCAACAGCTCTTCGATCGTATCGCCCGGGAGTTTCCCTCCGATTTCTTGTCGCGCGATGCGGGCGACCTCGCGGAGATGGGCAAGGACTGGACGAAGGTGTACCCGCCCGCGCCGTCGGCGATCGCGATGCCGCGCACGACGGACGAGGTCTCGCGGTTCCTCGCGCTCTGCAACGATGCGCACGTCGCGGTCGTACCGTCAGGTGGCCGTACAGGGCTCGCCGGCGGCGCGGTCGCGGCGCACGGCGAGATCGTCCTCTCGATGTCGCGGATGCGGCGGATGGACGCCGTCGATCTCCTCGGCGCGACGCTGCGCGTGCAAGCGGGCGCCGTCACCGAGACCGTGCACCAGCATTGCGCGCCGCACGGCCTCACGTGGCCGGTCGACTTCGCGTCGAAGGGATCTAGCCACGTCGGCGGCAACATCGCGACGAACGCCGGCGGCGTGAAGGTGATCCGCTACGGCCTCACGCGAAACTGGGTGCTCGGTCTTCAAGTCGTGCTCGCGAGCGGCGCGGTGCTCGAGCTCAACGGCGCGCTCGAGAAGAACAACACCGGTACGGATCTCCGGCAGCTCTTCATCGGGAGCGAAGGCACGCTCGGCGTGATCACCGAAGCGACGCTGAAGCTCTCGCGCGTTCCAGGCGCTCTCGACGTGTTCCTCTTCGCGGTTCCGGATCTCGCGGGCGTGCTGCGTCTCTTCCGCGAAGCGCGCACGGCGCCCTTCACGATCATGGCGTACGAATTTTTCACCGACAAATGCCTCGCGCGCGTTCAGCGCCACCGAAAGCTGCGCGCACCGTTCGACACGCCGGCGACGCACTACGTGCTCCTCGAGATCGAGCGCATCGACGAGGCGGTGCTCGAAGCGTGGACCGCGTCGCTCTTCGAACGCGGCGTCGTCCTCGACGGAACGCTCGCGCAGCACTCCACGCAAGCGGCGGAGCTGTGGTCGCTTCGCGAGTCGATCAGCGAGAGCCTCTCCGCGACCGGGCTCCCGCACAAGAACGACGTCGCGCTCCCGATCGCCGCGCTCGAAGCGTTCTCTGCCGAGCTCGGTGCCGTCTTCGAGAAAGGCTACCCGGACTGGGAAGTGTGCCTCTTCGGCCACATCGGCGACGGCAATCTCCACGTCAACGTCATGAAGCCCGACGCGCTCGACAAGGCGGAGTTTCTCGCGCGAACGAAGGAGGCCGACCACGCGATGTTCGCGCTGGTGAAAAAGCACGGCGGCAGCATCTCGGCGGAGCACGGCATCGGGCTCTTGAAGAAGGACTACCTCGCGTATTCGCGGGCGCCGGAGGAGATCGCGCTCTTGAAGACGCTGAAACGCGCGCTCGATCCGAACGGGATCTTGAACCCGGGGAAGATCGTCGACGTTTGAGGAGCTATGGTTTCCTCTTGTGAGCCTCGAGCGTCGGAGAGTCTTGGCGGCCATCGCGGGGGCGATCGCGTCACCATTGTTCGCCCGAACGGCGGCCGCGATGAACGTTGATCCGCGACCGAAGGATCCAGGCGCGCGGACGCGCGTGCTCTTCGTCGTCATCGATCGCCCCGAGGACGCGACGATCGAAGCGCACACGCCGAACATCCGCGGCCTCGGCGCGGCGGTGAGCGCGTTCGACCCGACGGCGCACGTGACGTCGCGGACGATCGCCGACCTCTCCGAGATGCACGCCGACGCGATCGAGGCGACGTACCGACCGCTCGCGATCATCGGCGCGGGGAGCTTCACGGAGTGGCACCAATACGGCGTCGACGGGGACTGGAAGCGCAAGCTCGATCACTGGATGGACATCATCCGCACCACGCACA
>JAYVXB010000258.1:0-6381 GCA_043785585.1 Deltaproteobacteria bacterium
TTGCGCGACGCCGCGGCGACCGACCCCGACGCCGCGCGAAAGTTCGTCGACATCATCGGGCGCAACGCCGAGCGCCTCCAGCGCCTCATCGAGGACCTCCTCGATCTCTCGCGCATCGAGTCGAAGCAGCTCGAGCTCCGCGCCGAGACGGTGGATCTTCGCGCTTTCGTCACGCACAACCTCACGCTCTTCCGCGACCGCGCCGAGAAGCGCGGCATTCAGCTTCGCGCAGACGTCGGCGCGACGGTGCGCGTCTCGGTGGATCGGCGCGCGCTCGAGCAGATCCTGTCGAACCTGGTGGAGAACGCGATCAAGTACTGCCCGAACTCGATGGTGACCGTTCGCACCGCCGACCGCGGCGATCGCGTTGCGCTCGTGGTCGCCGATACGGGACCGGGGATCGCAGCGAAGCACCTGCCGCGCCTCTTCGAGCGCTTCTACCGCGTCGACGCAGGGCGTTCGCGGGACCTCGGGGGCACGGGGCTCGGCCTCTCGATCGTGAAGCATCTATGCGAGGCGATGGACGGGACCGTCGACGTGGAGAGCGCGGTCGGCGGCGGGACCACGTTCACGGTCGTGCTCTCGGCGCAGGCGAAGGCGGAAACGGCTGCCGTCACCGAGATCTAGGGCCGTCGTCACACGATTGTCACCCGGCCGTCGTACTCGACGGCATGCTCCAACGGATCCTCGGCGTGGCGGCGGCAGCAGTGGTTTTCGTCGCGTGCAAAGGCGGAGATTCTACGTCGGGTGGCGCGAGCTCCGCGTCGTCGGGCTCCTCGGCGCCAGCGGGCGACGTGAGCCTCAACGGATCGGGTGCCAGCTTTCCGCAACCGCTCTACGCGAAGTGGATCGAGGCGTACCAGAGCCAAGAGAAGCACACGAAGATCAACTACCAATCTGTCGGCTCGGGCGCCGGGATCAAAAACATCAGCGACAAGACCGTCGACTTCGGCGCGAGCGATGCGCCGATGAGCGACGAGCAGCTCGCAAAGGCCGGCGGCAAGATCATCCACGTACCGACGACGCTCGGCGCGGTGGTGCTCACGTACAACGTGCCCGGCGCGCCCGATCACTTGCAGCTCACTCCCGAGGTCGTGTCGGGGATCTTCCTCGGCGAGATCACGACGTGGAACGATCCGAAGATCGCGAGCCTGAACACGAGCGCGAAGCTCCCCGCGCAAAAGATCGCCGTGGTGTATCGCTCCGACGGAAGCGGGACGACCGCAGTCTTCACCGACTACCTGTCGAAGGCGAGCGCGCCTTTCAAAGAGAAGGTCGGCGCCGGCACCAGCGTGAAGTGGCCGAGCGGCACCGGCGCGAACAAGAACGACGGCGTCGCCGCGCAGATCAAGCAGACGCCCGGCTCGTTCGGGTACGTCGAGCTCGCGTTCGCGTTGCAGACGAAGCAGCCCGTCGTCGTTCTCAAGAACAAGGCAGGCAAGTTCGTCGAGCCGACGCTCGAGGCGATCACGGCGGCGGCCTCGGGCGCCGCGGCGAAGATGCCCGAGGACTTGCGCATCTCGATCACCGACGCAGAAGGCGACGCCGCGTATCCGATCTCCGCGTTCACGTACGTCCTCGTTTACGAAGAGTCGCCCGACGCCCAGAAGGCGCAAGCGGTCGCGAGCTTTCTATGGTGGGGGATTCACGACGGGCAAAAGCTCGGTCCGCCGCTTCACTACGCGCCGCTTCCGGCGGAGGTCGTGACGAAGGCCGAGGCTCGGCTCAAGCTGTTGAAGGGCGCCGGCAAGCCGCTGCTCGCGGGGAAGTAGCGGGCGCGCAGCGATGCGTCGCGAGGTCAACGCCGGTGACGTCGTCTTCCGTGGCGTCACTGCGACGTTCGCGACCGTCATCGTCGCGATCCTGATCGTCGTCGCGATCGCGCTCGCGGTGGGCTCGAAGGAGACGATCCTCTCCGACGGATTCAAGTTCCTCGCGAGCACCGACTGGAACCCGGTCGATGGGCGCGAGTCGTTCGGCGCGTTGCAGTTCGTGTGGGGGACGCTCCTCACGTCGGCCCTCGCGCTCGTCATCGCGGTCCCCGTCTCGCTCGGCGTCGCGATCTTCCTCGCCGAGCTCGCGCCGGACTGGCTGCGCACGCCGATCTCCTTCGTCGTCGAGCTGCTCGCCGCAGTGCCCAGCGTCATCTACGGGCTCTGGGGCCTCTTCGTCTTACGCCCGATCATCATCGCGACGGTCGCGCCCGGCGGCAACAGCGTGATCCTCGCGAGCATCGTCCTGGCGATCATGATCCTCCCGACGATATCGTCGGTGAGCCGCGAAGTGCTGCGCGCGGTGCCGAACGTGCTCCGCGAAGGGGCGCTCGCGCTCGGCGCGACGCGATGGGAGATGGTTCGCACTGTGGTGCTCCCGTACGCCAAGTCGGGAATCACGGGTGCGGTCATTCTCGGCCTTGGGCGCGCGCTCGGCGAGACGATGGCGGTCACGATGCTCATCGGGAACGACAAGACACAGATCGTCACCAGCATCTTCGCGCCCGCGTCGACGATGGCGAGCATCATCGCGAACGAGTACCCGGAAGCGCACGGCAAGCAGCTCTCCGCGCTCACGGAGATCGGCCTCTTGCTCTTCGTCCTCACGCTCGCGCTCAACGTCATCGCGCGGCTCCTCGTATGGCGCGTAGGCCGGCTTCCCGGCGGCGCGGTGAGGGCCTGACATGCTCCTCGCCGCGGAGGGCTACCGCCGCCGTAAAGTCGTCGACGCGATCGTGCGCGGCGCGTGTGTCGGCGCGACCGCCATGGCGATCGTGCCGCTCGTCGTCATCCTCGGTTACATCGTCTTCAAAGGCGCCGCCGCGATCACGCCGGCCTTTTTCACCGAGCTGCCGAAGCCGCCGGGCGAAGCAGGTGGAGGAATGGCGAACGCGATCGTCGGCACGCTGACGCTCGTCGGCCTCGCGTGCGCGTTCGGCGTGCCGCTCGGGATCCTGGCCGGCGTCTACCTGGCGGAGTTCGGACCCGAGAGCAAGCTCGGGCGCGCGATCCGATTCAGCGCGGACGTGATGGCGGGGATCCCGTCGATCGTCGCGGGCCTCTTCATCTACACGCTCGTCGTCGTTCCGATGCACAGGTTCTCGGCGATCGCCGGAGGCCTCGCGCTCGCGATGCTGATGCTCCCGACGGTCACGCGCACGACGGAGGAGCTGTTGAAGCTCGTCCCGGACGCGCTCCGCGAGGCCGCGCTCGCGCTCGGTGTTCCGAAGTGGCGCGCGATCCTGCGCGTGGTCCTTCGCACGGCGGCGCCCGGCATCGCGACGGGCATCGTCCTCGCGGTCGCGCGCGTGACGGGCGAGACCGCGCCGCTGTTGTTCACGGCGCTGAACAACAACGGGTGGGCGGCCGGAGTCGATCAGCCGACGGCGTCGCTCACGATTCAGATCTACCAGTACGCTGGTTCGCCGTACGAAGACCAACAAGCGCAAGCCTGGGCCGCGGCGCTCGTCCTCGTCGGCATCGTCCTCGTCCTCAACGTCTCCGCTCGCTTCCTCGTCCGCCATCGCGTTCGCGGAGCAAGGTGACGAGCGTGGAAACCTCCTCGACCGCGGCGTCTCCCTACCGCAGAGTGCAAACGAAGATGCCGAAGGACATCGGAAACGAAAAACGCTCCGACAAGATGCGCACGGAGAGCTTGCGTGCGTACTACGGCAGCACGGAGGCGATCAAAGGAGTGTCGCTGTCGATCGTCGACGGGCGCGTCACAGCGCTGATCGGGCCGTCCGGCTGCGGGAAGTCGACGTTCATCCGATGCCTCAATCGCATGCACGAGGTCGTTCCGGGCGCGCGCGCCGACGGCAAAGTCCTCCTCGACGGCAACGACATCTATGCGCCGGGCGTCGACCCGGTGCTCGTGCGCCGCCGCGTCGGGATGGTCTTCCAAAAGCCGAACCCATTCCCAACGATGAGCATTCGCGACAATGTATTGGCAGGCCTGAAGCTCAACGGCCTCGCGGCCAACGATCCGAACACGCTCGTGCAGCGCTGCTTGAAGCAAGCGGCGCTCTGGGACGAAGTGAAGGACATCCTCGATCGCTCGGGATCGAGCTTGTCCGGCGGCCAGCAACAACGTCTCTGCATCGCGCGGTGCCTCGCGCTCGAGCCCGAGATGATCTTGATGGACGAACCGTGCTCTGCGCTCGATCCGATCGCGACGGCCAAGATCGAAGAGCTCATTCGCGAGCTTCGCGAAAAGTACACGATCGCGATCGTCACCCACAGCATGCAGCAGGCTGCGCGCGTCAGCGACTACACTGCGTTCTTCTACCTCGGCGAGCTCGTCGAGTACTCCGATACCGATACGATCTTCACGAAGCCGTCGGATCAACGGACCGAGGATTACCTCACGGGGAGGTTCGGGTGATGGCAGGACCGACGCAAACGACGCGGCAGCACACCGACCAGGGCTACGAGGAAGAGCTTCGCAAGCTGCGCGAGCAGCTGCTTCTCATGGCGGCGAAGGTCGAGGAGATGATCGCGAACAGCATGCGTGCGCTCGTCGAACGCGACAGCCTCCTCGCGCGCGAGATGATCGAGTTCGATCACCAGATCAATCGGATCGAGCTCGAGTCGGACGAAGCGTGCCTCCGGATCCTCGCGCGACGACAGCCGGTCGCGTCGGATCTGCGCTTCATCACGATCGCGCTCAAGCTCGTGACGGACCTCGAGCGCATGGGCGATCTCGCGGTGAACATCTGCGAGCGCGTCATCGAGCTGAACGACGAGCCGCCGCTGAAGGCGTACCTCGATCTCCCGCGCATGGCCGAGGCTGCGCAGGGGATGCTGCGCGACGCGCTCGACGCCTTCGTCGATGCCGACGCCGATCGCGCAAAAGCCGTCATCGAGCGCGACAGCATCCTCGACGCGTACTACGCCGACATCTTTCGCGTCCTCCTCACGTACATGATGGAAGACCCGCGCAACATCTACCGAGCGACGCGCGTGCAATCGATCGCGAAGTACCTCGAGCGCATCGGCGATCACGCGACGAACCTCGCCGAGTCGGTCGTCTTCATGGTCGGCGGCAAAGACATCCGCCACACGGGGAGCTCGCGCAACGTCAGCCGCCCGCCGCCTGGCGTCGAGAAGAAGAGCTAGCCCTCCGCCGCGTCCGCGTCGCCGCAGGTGCCAGACGCGCTATCGTTGGAACCATGCGAACGGACGACATGCGCGCGCGACGTGCTCGCCTCGCCGAGACGATCGACGCGCAGCTCGGGCCGTTCGATCCTTCGCACCTCCGCGCGCTCGTCGAAGTGCCGCGCGAACGATTCGTCCGGGACGACGACGCCGCGCGCGCCGCGGACGACACGCCGCTCCCGCTCGACGACGTCGGGCTCGCGACGATCAGCGCGCCACACGCGTACCTCCTCTCGTTTCGTCTGCTCGAGCTCGCGTCGGGCGATCGTTTGGTCGAGCTGGGGAGTGGCTCGGGCTATGGCGCTGCGCTCGCGGCGTACATCGTCGGTCCGCGCGGATCGGTGATCACGATCGAGATCGACGGGCGTCTCGCCGAGTGGGCCGCGCTCACGCTCGCGCAGCACTCCAACGTCGCGGTCCTGCACGCCGACGCCGTCGCGGCGATTGCGACGTTGGCCGACGCGCAGAAGATCGTCGTGACGTTCGCGGTGTCGGCGATCCCCGAGATGTGGCTCGACGCGATCTCCGAGGGTGGTTGCCTCGTCGCGCCCGTCGGCTCGCGCGATAGCGATCAGAAGCTCGTGCGCGTTCGTCGCACCGCCGGGGCGCTCGTTCGCACCGAGCACGGCGCGGTTCGTTACGTCCCGAATCGTTCGCCGCACATCAGTTGAAGTTCAGCCGACGCGCGGGCCCTTGGGCGGCTCTTCGGGCGTCTTCGCTTGTGGGCTGACGGCGGGAGGCGACGCCGGCGTCCGCGCCGCACTTGCCTCGGTCGGGGCCGCGTCCGCCGGCGGAGGCGCGTCGTTCGTCTTCGACGTGTCGTTCTTCTTACGATCGCTTCGATCGCCGAACATCTCTTTCTCGATCGAGCTCGCGACGTTCTCGACCGCCCGTCCGACCTCGCGCGCGCTGTCGAGCACGACTTTCTCGATCGGCTGGGTGGGGAGGTTCTTGGCGGCCGTCTTCGCGGCGCGAAACAGCAGCCCGAGACCCTTCTTCACGTCGTCCAGCGGATCGGACTTTTCGTCGTTCGACATGCCACCAAGATGCACACGCCGGTGCAACGTGTCGAGCCCGCGCGATGTATAAGACGGAATGCACCTTCGCTCCGCAGGCTTCGCCCTCGTTCTCGGCCTCGCGCTCGCCGTCGCCTGCGGCCCCGGCACCGGACGTTCGCCGACGGATCCTGGCACCGTCGTCGCCCCGACCGATCCCGACGCCGGCATGGCAC
>JAYVXB010000259.1:0-19029 GCA_043785585.1 Deltaproteobacteria bacterium
GAGCCGCAGGTGCGCGTCACGCAGTGCATCTCGACGCAGGTCGGTTGTGCCATGGGCTGCGTCTTTTGTGCGAGCGGCGTCGCCGGGCTGAAGCGTCACATGGGCGCCGACGAGATCGTCGCACAAGTCATCGCGGGTCGCGCGCGCCTCGACCCGAACGAGCGCCTCAGCAACGTCGTCTACATGGGGATGGGCGAGCCGCTCCACAACTACGACGCGGTCGCGCGCTCGCTCCGTCTTCTCACGCACTCCGACGGCATCAACTTGTCCTCGCGGAGGATCACCGTATCGACGAGCGGCCTCGTCCCGGAGATCGCGCGCCTCGGCGAAGACTTCCAAGGCAACATCGGCCTCGCGATCTCGCTCCACGCCGCGGACGACGAGACGCGCTCGCGCCTCATGCCGATCAACAAGAAATACCCGCTCGCCGTATTGATGGAGGCTCTCCGCAAGTACCCGTTGCCTCGGCGGCGACGCATCACGATCGAGTACACGCTCGTCGCCGGGAAGAACGACTCCGCGCTCGAGGCGAAGAAGCTCGTCAAGTTGCTGCGCGGCCTGCCGGTGAAGGTGAACCTCATTCCGATGAATCCGATCGAAGCGAGCACGCTCGGACCGCCGAATCTCGCCGGCGTTCTCGCGTTCCAACAGGTGCTCGTCGACGCGGGGTACTCGTGCTTCATCCGGAGGCGTCGCGGCGACGACGTGGGAGCGGCGTGCGGTCAGCTCGCGTTGCTCGGCGCGAAGCCGAAGGTCAGGGTCGACCGCTCGTAGTGGCGATATGCTCGCCGTGGATGCGCGCTCTGCCGATCGCTCTGTTCGCGCTCCTCGTGTCGACGGAGGCGCGCGCCGAGCCGTCGAGCGCATGGGCCGAGTCGAAGCCTGGGTACGGTCAGCTCTTCGCGACCGCGTACGTCGGCGATGGGCTCCGCTTCAACAATCCGTACCGCCTCGCCACGCCGCTCGGATCGAACGCCGAGTCGCTCTCGCGAACCGCGAGCTACGTCGACGTCGGCATCGCGCTGACGCTCGGCGATCCGCTGGGTCTGCAGCATGGCGGCGCGCTGCGGCTCTCGAACGCGATGGAAGGGATCTCGCAGCAGGTGCTTGTGCCGTCGTACTTGATGTGGCGGCGTTGGCGATCGTGGGCCGCGTACGGCCGCGCGGGGCTGCCGATCGTCCTCTCGCCGCGGGCGACGTGGGGGCTCGAGATCGGCGGCGGCGGAGTCTGGTTTTTTCGCGGCGGTATCGGCGTCGCGGCGGAGGTCGTCGGCGATCTCTTCTACGGCGCGGGGACGCGCGACGTCGCGCGGCCTGCGTATCCGGTGCTGAGCGCGCAGCTCGGCATCGTCATCGCGTACGAGGTCCTGCCGTGATTCGACGACGCGAGATCCTCGTCGCGGCGATCGTCGCGCTCGCGCTCTTTCCCGCGCCGACGGTCGGTGACGTCGGCGGCTGCGGCAAGACCGCGACCGCGCTCGATCCCGCCGTGTACGCGCACGCGAAGAAGAGCGTCGATTGCAGCCGATGCACCGAGTGCGGGCTCGCGACGGGGCGCTGCGCGCGCGCGTGCGATCCGAAGCAACCGAGCGACGTCGCGATCCCGGCGACGTGCCACCCGCTCTTTCACGACGGCGAGGTCTGCATTCGCGCGCTCAAGGCGGCATCGTGCGCGGACTACGCGACGTTCGTCGACGACGTCGCGCCCGCGGTTCCGAGCGAGTGCGACTTTTGCCTCGTCGTCTCCGACGACGGGGGCGCGCCATGATCCGTACGACCGTCGTCGTCGGTCTCGCGGTCCTTCTCGGTGCGTGCGCCGCGGCGCGTCCGCTCGTCGCCGACTCCGACGATCTCGCCGACTACCGCGCCTTCCGCGTCGCCGCACGCGAAGACACCCGCCTCTCGCGCGCGCAGAAGTATCTCGAAGCGCATCCGCGCGGCGCTTGGTTCGACGAAGTGCGCGCTGCGTTCGTCGCCGAAGAGCCGGTGTTCTTCGAGGCGGCGAAGATATCGCGGCGGAAGGCGATCGAGTACCTCGTCGCGTTGCCACGCGGGCCGCACGCCGAAGCCGCGTACTCGGTGCTCGCTGCGTTCGACGCGAAGGACGACGACTTCGAGACGACGAAGCTCCTCGCCGAGGCGCGACGGACCGACGCGCTCTTGGAGTACGCCGCGGAGCGCCGTCGCGCGGTCGGCGAGCGCATTCTCGCGTGCGTGTCGGCGCTGCTCGATCGCGGTGCTTACGGCGTGCGCGTGGACGACACACCAGCGCCGCTGCGACGTGCGCTCGGTGGGCTCTCCGCGGCGACGTGGGGCGCGACGCGGACGCGCGTCGACACCGACGTGCCGTTCGCGCTGCCGACACCGACCGGACGCGAGGAGCGCGTCGCGAGCATCGAGCTCTCGCTGAAGCTCGACGGCGCAGGCGTCGTGAGCGAAGGTCGCGTCTGGGGTCCGGATCTGTTCGTGCGATGGGCCGAGGCCGATGCGATCCGTCCGTTCGACGCGACCGAGCCGCAAGCGCGTGGTGCGGCCGCGACGCACGCGAAGGACGTGCTCTCCGGCGCGTTCGAGGCGCTCCTCCCCGCCGATCGCTGCACGGCGCAGCTCACGGTCGCGGGCGAGATCCTCGCGCGCCGATGCGAGGGATGGTCCGTGTCCGTGACGATGGGCGACTTCGCCGGCGCGCCCGATGTCCTTCTCGTGAAAGGACCGACGAAGTGACGCGCTGCGCCCGATGCGCTAGAAGTGCGGCGGCAGGTTCTCCCCCGCGACGCGCCCCATGATCCCGTACATCATAGTCCCCGACCTCCCCATCCCGATTCCGTACGTCGGCCCGATCACGATCCACCCCTTCGGCATCCTCGTGGCCACGGGCGTCCTCGTCGGGACGGCGATCGCTGCGCGGCGTGCGAAGAGCCTCGACTACGATCTCGGCCTCTTCAACTCGTTCGTGACGTGGATGCTCGTCGGCGGCTTCATCGGCGGCCACGTCCTCGACCAGCTCTCGTACCACTGGGCCGAGGTCGTGAAGCACCCGTACTCGCTCTTGACGCTATGGACGGGCCTCAGCTCGTTCGGGGGATTCATCGGCGCGACCACCGGGGCTGTGCTCTGGAAGTACTTCGACTGGAATCGCGGCTTTCGCGTGCGACGTCAGGTGCTGCCGATCATGCCGTTCGCCGACGTCGTGCAGGCCGTCTTTCCGGTCGCCTGGATCTTCGGTCGCAGCGGATGCTCGGTCGTCCACGACCACCGCGGCGCAAAAGCTCCGCCCGACACGCTCGTCGCCGTCACGTACCCGTTCGACGACCACAACATCACCGAGCCGCTCGACAAGATCGGCTTCGTTCAGCTCGTGCACGGCTCGGTGCCGCGCTACGACCTCGGGCTCCTCGAGCTGATGTTCACGTGCGTGCTCGCGCTGATGTTCGCGCTCACGTGGAAGCGCAAGCTCCCGATCGGGATGTACCTCGTCGTCGCGGCGTTCGCGTATGCGCCGGTGAGGTTCGTGATGGACTTCTTGCGCGTGCCCGAGAGCGAAGGCGGCGACACGCGCTACGCGCACCTGACCCCCGCGCAGTGGTCGTGCACGGCGCTCTTCCTCGTCGGCGTCGTGCTGCTCGTCAACATGATCCGATTCAAGCGCTCGGGCGTCGACCTCGGCGAGCGGCTTCGCGCCGTCGCGCCGCAACCTTCGCTCGAGCCCGACGCGCCGCTCGTTCGGTGACTTCAGAGACGCGACGTGCTCTCGGGCGCGGCGCGGTATGTCTCGAGCAACGCGCGCACGTCGTCGGGGATCGCGACCTTCTTCAGCTCGCGGAGATCGCTCAGCACGACGACCTGTCGGATCCGCGCGACGTGCGCTTTGGTCTTCGCGTTGGTCATCTCGTAACGAAACGTGCACGACGTCGTTCCGATGTGCTCGACCGCGACTTCGATCCGGACCACGTCGCCGAATCGGAGCGGCGATGCGAAATCGGCCTCGACGCGCACCGAGGGCAGACCGATGTGGCGATCGACGACGAGCGACGCATACCCGCCCTCGACAGGGGAGAGGAGCGCCTCCATCGCCTCGTGGCAGTAGCTCAAGAAGCGCGCGAAAAAGACGATGCGCGCGGCGTCGACGTCCTCGAAGCGAACCGCCTTGTCGTAGACGAACACGCTCAAGCGAGGTCTTCGCCGAGGCTGACGATCGTCTCGGCGGGGAGGGGAGCGCGCGTGGGGTACGCGGGGTGATCGATCTCGATCTCGACGTGAGCGATCGTCGAATCCGGCGACGTCGCGCCGCGGAGGGAGGCGAGCGCGCGCTTCGTGAGCGCGAACTTCAAGTAGTGGACCGCGGTCGTGCGGTCCGCGCTCTCGCGCGCGGGATCCCAGGTCGCGCGCATCCGCTCGCCGCCGACGACGAGCACGACGTGCCGCTCGAAGCCGCGCGCCGCGACGAGGAACGCGTCGCGCTCGGCGTTGTCGGGGATCTCGATCATCAACGTGAGACTGAGCTCGCCGGCGCCGGGTACGAGCTGGTTGTATGTCTCGATCTCGTGGAGGATCGCCCCTTCGCGCGAGATCCGCTCGGTGCGGAGCATCTCTTGAATCTGCATCAGCACGGTGTCGCGGTTCTCGAACACCGCGGTCGCCTTCGATCCGATCGCGACGCGCCGCCGCTTTTTTTCTTCGATGACGCGCGCACGAAACTGCGTACGAATCGTCTCGTAGTCGGCGATGCCGAGAACCTCTCCACGCTCGATCGGCTTCATCTCGTGATCCTCCTCACGACCCTTTACGTGACCTCGACGTAGATACCGTACGCCTGCGCGAGCGCTTCGACCGGGTGGAGTGGCGTCACGCGGTTCTCTTGTTCGATGCGGCGTGCCGAGAGCGCGCAGTCGGTCACCACGACGGACGCTTCGGCGTCGTCGATGCCGTGCGCGAGCTTCTGCGCGTAGCGTCGTCCCATGTCGTAGTACTGCGCCTTCATTCCCCACGTCCCATCGACCGCCGAGCACTTCTCGATGAGCTCGACCTCGGTGTTCGGGAGCATCCCGAGGACGCGCACGCCCGGCGCGCCGATCTTCTGCGCGCGCAGGTGGCAAGGGGCGTGGTACGCGATCTTTCCGAAGCCCTTCACGAAGTCGGTCTTCAGTTTCTTCGCGGCGCGCAGCTGATCGAGAAACTGCATCAGGTCGAGCGTGTTCTCCGCGACCCTCTTCGCCTCGGGCGTGCCCAGGAGCTCGGGGTACTCCTTCTTGATCACGTACGAGCACGTCGGTTGCGGCACCACGATCTTCCGCCCGGCCTCGACCTCGCGAATCAAGGACGCGACGTTGCGACGCGCCTTCTCTTGCGCCGCCGCGACGTCGCCGCCATCGAGGTTGGGGATGCCGCAGCACGTCTGGTCGGGCCGCACGACGCGGTACCCGTTCTTCTCGAGGACGCGCACCGCGTTCGCCGCGACCGTGGGGAAGTTGTAGTCGTTGAGGCACGTCGCGAAGATCGCGACCGTGCCGGCGTCACCGGTTCCGGCGATCTCCTCGTGCTTCGACAGCCAGCCGTCGAACGACTGACGCCCGAACGGCGGGAGCGGGAAGCGCGTGCTGACGCCGATGACCTTCTCGGCGATCTTGCGCACGAGGCTGTTCGCGTTGACGAGGTTGGCGACCGGCGCCATCGGGCCGGCGGTGAGCCTTCCGAGGAGCTGCGGCTCGCCGAGCACGGCGTCCTGCAGCGTCACCCCTTCGCGTCGCGCGCGCTGCGCCTTCGCGCGCGTGAGCATGCGCGGGACGTCGAGCATCCACTCGTGCCCCTCGTCCGGCGTATACGGGCACTTGATGTAGCAAAGCTTGCACTGCCAACAGAGATCCGTCGCCGATCGAAAGTCGTCTGCGCCGAGCCGCTCGCCCCCCTCTGCCCCGTTCTCGATGTCGCGATCGACATGCGCGAACACGTCGGGGAACGTCCCGCAATAGTTCACGCACATGCGGCAGTTGTGGCAGACGTCGAACACGCGACGCATCTCGGACTCGAGATCGCGCGCGTCCCAATACCGCTCGGTGTTCGGATCGTTCGCGGGAGGTCGTGCGGGATTCGGATCGATCTTCAAGCGTCACCCGTGGAGAGGATTGAACAGGAAGGTCGGAAGGTCGGAAGGGGTCACCAACCTTCCTTCCGCTCTTCCTGTTCAAGTCCGAAAGGGACTACTTCAGCGTGTCGAGCATTTTCTGGAAGCGACCCGCGTGGCTCTTCTCGGCTTTCGCGAGCGTCTCGAACCACTCGGCGATGTCGTCGAAGCCTTCTTCGCGCGCGCTCTTCGCCATGCCCGGGTACATCGTCTCGTACTCGTGCGTCTCGCCGGCGATCGCCGCCTTGAGGTTCTTGTCGCTCGAGCCGATCGGCAGACCCGTCGCCGGATCGCCGACCTGCTTCAGGAAGTCGAGGTGGCCGTGCGCGTGGCCCGTCTCGCCGTCCGCGGTCTCTTTGAAGTTACCCGCGATCTCCGGGTAGCCCTCGACGTCCGCGACCTTTGCGAAATACAGGTAACGGCGGTTCGCCTGCGACTCGCCTGCGAAGGCGTCCTTGAGGTTTTGATGCGTCTTGGTTCCGTTGAGCGATTTGGCCATGGTTCCCTTTCTCCTTTGTGAATCGCGCCGCGCGTTACGAGCGCGGTTCCAGCTTCTTGGTGCGCTTTGACGTGCAAGCCGAGCAGAGGCCGCGGTACACGCGCTCGATGGCGCGGACGCGGAAGCCGGGAGCGGCGCGGCGTAGCTTGCGCACCGTCGCGGACGTCGGCGAGAGCGACGCGGCGGCGATGTCGCGGACGTTTCCGCAGCCATCGCATACCGCGTGATGATGCGCCTCGGTGTTCGGATCGAACCGCGCGGCGTTGCCGAGGCGAAGCATGCCGGAGAGCCCCGCCGCGGCGAGCGCGTCGAGCGTGTTGTAGACGGTGGCGAAGCTCATCGTCGGGAACGCAGGCTGCAGCCGCTCGAAGAGATCCTGCGCCGTCGGGTGCGACTCGTCGCCCGCGAACTGCCGCACGATCGCGATGCGTTGCGGTGTCATCTTGAGCCCCGCGCGTTTGAGATCGCCGAGCATCGCTTCTGCGCGCGTATCGCTGTCGGCGTTCTTCCTCACGGCAGGAGCACCGTAAGTAGAATGTTTCTAAACTGCAAGGGCTTCTAAAGTAGAAAAACTCAGTCTTTCTTACGCCGGCCGCCGAGCACCGCGAGCTTGAAATAATTGAGCTGGCTCATCGCGGCGTGCTTCACGAGATCGACCTTGTTCACGTCGCGCGATCCGGTACGCCCCATCAGCTCGCCTGTCTCGTAGAGCTCGCGCGTCTTCGCGCGTTGGAGCTTTCCGCTCGACGTCTTGGGGAGCGCGCCGGGCGGAAGAGCGACGACGTCGTCGAGCGTCAGCCCCATACCCTCTTGCACCGCTTTGCGCACCGCCGTGCCGAGCCCCGCGGCTTGGTGAAGGCGCTCGGCGTCTTGCACTTCGAACGCGAGCACGACGCGCTCGCGATCGCGCTCTTGCCCCGACGGATCGCGCGCGCCGAACGCCACGACGTTTCCGCGTCGAACGCCGTCGACCTTGCCGGCCTCCCACTCCATGTCCTGCGGGTAGTAGTTGCGGCCGTTGACGATGACGACCTCTTTCGAGCGCCCGCAGATGTAGACGCGCCCGTCGACGAGGAAGCCGAGATCGCCCGTGCGCAGGAACGGCCCCGCGAACGACTCGCGCGTTCGCTCGGCGTCTTCCCAGTAGCCCTTCATGACGCTCGGACCTGCGATGCGAAGCTCGCCGACTTTGTTCTCGGCGAGCGGCGTGGCGCTCGATGCGTCGTCGGGAGCGAACACGTTCACCTGGTGCTCGGGGAACGCGCGCCCGCACGAGACGAGGCGCACGGCGTTCTCGTCGTCCTCGGGAACGATCTTCACGTCGCCCGTGCCCCACAGCGACGGGCCGTCGACGCTGATCGTCTTCATCCCCTCGGAGAGCTCGCTGAACGCGATCCCGAGCGACGACTCGGCCATTCCGTACGACGGGTAGACCGCTTCGGGCTTGAAGCCGACCTTGCCGAACGCTTCGCAGAACGCTTCGAGCGTCTCCGGGCGAATCGGCTCGGCGCCGCAACCCGCCACGCGCCACGTCGACAGATCCATCCCCGCGAGATCCGCCGCGCGGATGCGCTTCACCGCGAGCGCGTACGCGAAGTTCGGCCCGTACGCGATGCTCCCTTTGTGGCGCGTGATCGCTTGGAACCACGAGACGGGGCGCTTCAAGAAGAGGAGCGGAGACATGTAGACGATCGGCACGCGATGGTAGAGCGGCGCCAGCACGAATCCGATGAGGCCCATGTCGTGGTAGAGCGGCAGCCACGAGACGCCGACGTCCGTCTCGTTGATCCGGAGGCCGTCCTCCATGATGCACTTCACGTTCGCCGCGAGGTTCGCGTGCGTGAGCGTGACGCCCTTGGGGCGCGACGTGGAGCCGCTGGTGAATTGGAGAAACGCGACATCGTCGAGGCCGATCTTTTCGGGCTTGAGCGGCTCGAGCGACTCGCGGATCCCTTCGATCGCGACCACCTGCTCGAGGGCGGGGCACTCGGCCTGCACGGTGCCGAGGAGTCGTTTGATCTTCGCCGTCGTGACGAGGACGCGCGCGCCGCATTTCGCGACGATGTGGCGCGTGTTGTCGAGGTACGCCTGCAGCTGCCCGAGCGCCATCGGCGGGTAGATCGGGACGGGGACGATGCCGGCGCGGATCGCTCCGAGGAAGCAGAGGATGAAGTCGTCGTTCTGCGGAATGATGAGCGCGACGCGATCGCCTTTGCGCATCCCGAGCGCCTGGAGCGCGCCGCCGAAGCGTGCGCTCGCGCGTTCGACCGCGGTGTACGAGAACGACGCTTCGCTCGGCTCGCTCGCTTGGTCCGCGCTGGCGAAGCCGGGGACACCGGTCTCGGGTACGAATCGGAAGCCGCGCGTGGGCTCGGCTTTGGCGGCGTCTTCGATGGCTTGGGCGATGGTGCGGAAGTTGGGCATGGCGGGTAGAGAGGCCGTCCTCTTACCAGAGCAGGCAAACAGGGAGAAGAGCTGATGGGACGGACGCCGTGACCTCGGCCTCCGCCGAGCTTCGTGCTAGTGGTCGGCCGGAATGACGAAGCTCCCCTTGGTCGAGAATCTTCCCTGCTACCCGTGCCCGCATGGCTCCGCGTGCTGCTCGTGGGGTGTCACGCTCCTCGGCGACGAAGCCGAGACGATCCGTCGTCTTCACGGCGCGCAGACGGTTGTGTGGGACGACGAAGAGCAAGAGTGGCGCACGAACGTCGAAGGCGATCGCTGCGTCTTTCTGAAGGACAACGCATGCACTCTGCATGCAAACCCCGAGTACCCGGCGATCTGCCGCGGCTTTCCCATGGAGGACGGCGAGGGTGGGCCGTACCTCTGGGACCGGACGATCTGTCCCGAGATCGTCGAAGAGCCGAACGCCTAGGCGCGCGCGCGGCGGCGGAGGAGATCGGCGAGGAGGAGCGCGACGCCGATCGTGATCGCGACGTCCGCGATGTTGAAGACGGGCCATCGGTGATCGGTGCCGCCCCACGTGGCGTGCGCCTGGATGAAGTCGATGACGCTCGCGTCGCGCAAACGATCGACCAGGTTGCCGAGGGCGCCACCGAGGACGAGCGCGAGGCCCCACCGCGCCGCGACGCGCGCGCGATCGAGGCGGCGGTACGCGCCCATGACGAAGACCACGGCGATCGCCGAGACGACGACGAAGAGCGGTCGGCGCACGATCTCGGGCGCGTCGCGGAGGAAGCTGAACGCGGCGCCCGGGTTGCGCGCGACGCCGAGCTCGAGGTGACCGCGCACGAGCTCCATCGAGCCGGCGCCATGCACCTCGAGCGCGATGACCGCCCATAGCTTCGTGAGCGCATCGGCGACGAACGCCGCCGTGGCGACGCCGAGCAGAAAGAGGGGCGGCGCTCCGCCATGGTCGCGTGCGGGGGCGACGATCGGCGACGGCGGTTGTCCGTCGTGAAGCTCGAGCAACGAGGCGGTCATGGCGTTGCAACCGCTCGGCCGACGCGGAGATTCCCGCGCGCTGCGTGATACGCTCGGCGTCCCATGTCCGGCCCGCACGTTCGTGTGATCCTCAACCCGTCGGCGGCGTCCGGCCTCGCAATGCGCAAGATCGGCGAGATTGGCGACGTGCTCAGGCGTTACGAGCTGCGCCACGAGATCGTCCTGACGCGCGCGCAGGGCCACGCCGCCGAGCTCGCGGACGCGGCGCGCGCCGACGGCGTCGACGTCATCGCGGTCGTCGGCGGTGATGGGACGCTCAACGAGGTGGTGCAGGCGTACGTCGGCGACGACGGCGTCGCGATCGCAGGGCCCGACCTCGCGCTCATCCCGTGCGGCACCGGCGGCGACTTCAAGAAGACGCTCGGGATGTCGGGCGCGCTCGACGAGGCGATCGGGCGCATTCGCCACGGCGCGCGACGATCGATCGATCTCGGCGTGCTCCGGATCACCGATCACGGCGGCGATCTCCGCACGCACGCCTTCGTCAACATCGCGAGCTTCGGCATCGGCGGGCAGGTCGACGCGCTCGTCAACGCAGGCGGCCCGGCGCGCATGCTCGGCGGAAAGGCGGCGTTCTTCGTCGCGACGTTGCGCGCGATGGCGGTCTATCGAAACGCGAGCGTGCGCGTGAAGGTCGACGGCGCGACGTGGTTCGAAGGGCCGGTCTTCAACGTCGCGATCGCGAACGGGCGGTTCTTCGGTGGCGGGATGATGATCGCGCCGCAGGCCGATCCGTCCGACGGCCGGTTCGAGGTCGTCGCGCTCGGCGATCTGACGCGCGCAGAGATCCTCGGGCTCACGCCGAAGGTCTACCGGGGCGCGCACTTGTCGCAGGACGGCGTCCGCGTCACGCACGGCGTGCGCATCGAGGCCGAGGCCGTCCACCCCTGGGCGACGGTCCTGGCTGACGTCGACGGCGAGCAGCCGGGAAAGCTGCCGCTCTTGGCCACGATCGCAAAAGGTGCCCTGACGTTCCGGGCCTGAGCGCATCGGGCAAAAGGGCAGGGCGAAGCGTTCTTTGACATCGCACGCCGAAGCCGGCGATATTGGATCCATGCCGCTCATCGAGACCGAGGAAGCCGCCCGACGCCTCGCCCGCGCGATCGCGAGCGACCTCTCCCTCTACAACGAGGAAAAGATCGTCGGCGGCATCACGAACGACAACCTCTTCGAGGCGCTGAACGAAGAGATCGAAGAAGGACGCGCGCTCTACAAGCGCCGCGTGTCGCCGGAGCTCTATCCGCGAAACTTCTACGATCGCGCGCTCGTCGACATCCTCATCAAGGCAAAAGGACACATCAAGTCCAAGCTGTGGTGACGTCGCGCGACGTCTTGCGTGACCCGTCGTGAAGCCGCGTGACAGCGATCCGGAGAGCCTGCCGGAGAGCGAGGTCATGCGCGTCGACGACGCGATCGTCCTCGTCGTTCCGCGCGAGGCCTCGGGTGCGCGCGTCGATCGGTTTCTCGCGGCCGCGCTCGTAGGGACGGAGCGCGCGCCGTCGCGCTCGGAGCTTCAGCGATGGATCGAGCACGGGCGCGTGACGATCGATTATTCGCCGTGCGGCGCCGCCGACAAGCTTCGCGAGGGGACGCGCATTCGGGTGTCGCCCGAGCCGCCGCCGCGGACGCGCGCCGTGCCGGAGTCGGGCGTCGCATTCTGCGTGCTGTACACGGACGACGACGTCGTCGTCGTGGACAAGCCGGCGGGGCTCGTCGTGCATCCGGCGCGCGGGCACGACTCGGGGACGCTCGTGAACGGGCTCCTCGCGCTCGGCGTGTTCGACGCGTTTGGCGAAGGGGGAGCTGTCGACGGGTACGAACGACCCGGGATCGTGCACCGCTTGGACAAGGGGACGAGCGGGGTGATGGTCGTCGCGCGCAACGCGCAGGCACGCGAGCGGATCAAGCAGCAGTTCGCCGAGCACAGCATCGAGCGGGCGTACGAAGCGATCGCGGTCGGCAACGTCGTCGATCGCACGTTCTCCACGCTCCACGGTCGCCATCCGACCGATCGCCTCCGCTTCACGACGAAGGTGAACGAAGGCAAGCGCGCGGTCACGCACGTCCGCGTCGTCGCGCACCTCGCCGGCGGCCGCGCGTCGCACGTCGAGTGCCGCCTCGAGACCGGACGCACGCACCAGATTCGCGTCCACCTCGCCGAGAGCGGCACGCCGATCCTCGGCGATCCCGTGTACGGCCGCCCGCCGCGCGATCCCGACGTCCGCGCGATCGCCGAAGAGCTCGGCCACCAAGCGCTCCACGCGCGCGTCCTCGGCTTCACGCATCCGACGACCGGCGAGCGCGTCCGCTTCGAGACGCCGCCCCCGGAAGACTTCGCCCGCGCGCTGCTACGGCTTCACAGACTCCACTGAGTTTTTTTCACAGGAAGACGGGAAGACGGGAAGCGAGAGGGAGGATTTTGGGGAGACCGACAAACTTCCTCTCGGTTCCCGTCTTCCCGACTTCCTGTGAATCTCTCAATTCAGCCCATCGGGCGTGCCCGCGCGCGTCAGTCGATCGACCGCGCGGCGACTCAAGAGATCGGCGTGCGCCTCGTCGTCCGGGAAGAGAAACTCGCGGTAGTAGCCCCACTCCGGATCGGCCTCGCTCGTCCACTCGAGCGAGTAGGGCGCGATGCTCGGCGCGCCGGCGAGCGGTCGCGCGGTCGCCTTGGCGACGTAGAACGCCCACGTCGTGTAGCCGCGCGTGACGACGCGACCGACGTAGATCGCGTCGTGCGTCGTCTCCATGTGCTTCACGATCGCGTCCTCGGCGTCGAAGAGTGCAGCGCTCTCGGCGTCGTTTCGCAGTCCGTCCGGACGCGGCATGTGCATCTCGACGCGCACGTGCATGCGAACGGGGTGCGTCGCGACCGGCGCGTGATCGCGCGCGGCGAGATCGAGGAAGAGCGTGACGCGCGTGTCCTCGAAGCGAGCTTCGTAGAAGTCGAAGTCGGGCTCCCAAGTGCGAGGCATGGCTACTCCGCCGCGTCCGGCTCGGCGATCGTCGTCTTCGGTGCGACCGCGGCGAGGAGGCCGGGGTGACGGCGCTTCAGCGCGCTCAGCGCGAGGAAGCCCACGAGCACCGCGAACCAGAGCGTCGCGAAGCGCACGAGGATCATCGACGCCGTCGCCGTCGTCGCCGGCACGTGACCGAGCGCTTCGAGCTGCTCTTGCAGCGATCCTTCCGTCACGCCGAGCCCTCCGGGCACCGGGATCAGCGCGCCCGCGAGCGTGCTCGTCGCGTAGAAGAAAATGCACAAGGACACCGACGTCGTCTGCGCGAAGCCGCGGAGGATCACCCAGAGCGAGACGCACTCCAGCGTCCACGCCGCGATCGAGAGGATCGTCGGGAGCACCAAGTTCTTCGGGCTCACCATCACCGCGAGGCTGTCGTACGCGTCGTGGAGCTTTGGGCCGATCTTGCGAAACGGCCCAGGGAGCTTTTGCACCATCGCGATGATCCCGTGCGAAAGCGTCTTCGACGCGATGACGACGAGGAGCGACAGGACGAGGAACGCGCCGGCGCCCGCCCAGGCGAGCCCGCCGCTGAAGCCGAGCGAGCCCACGACGATGAGGACGATGATCCCGATGAGATCCGTCACGCGCTCGGCGACGACGATCGGCGCGGTGCGCGCGACCGGGACCTTGTGCGTCTCGAAGAGGACGAGCGACTTGAACACCTCGCCGACCTTGCCCGGCGTGACGGTGAGCACGAAGCCGGAGAGGAACGTGAGGAAGCTGTCGACCTTGCCGACGCCGCGGATGTCGAGGCGTGCGAGGTAGAACTCCCACTTCAGGTAGCGAAGGCAATAGTTGCCGAACGCGAGCGCGCACGCCGCGGCGAACGACCACCAGCCGAAGTCGGCGAGCGTCGCGCGCATCGATCCGAGCCCACGCCAGATCGCGAGGCCGCCGTAGAGGGCGACGCCGAGGAGCATGACGAAGTGGACGCGACGAAGGGTGTGGGGCTTAATGATTTCGTGGGGGGGACCCCCGGGGGGGCCCCACGATGGGAATTGCGCGGGCTGCGCTTGAAGAGGCCGACGCGCACGCCGAGGTAGACGAGCGACGCGAGGACGATGACGGCCCCCGCGAGGTAGAACGCCCAGCTCGGCGCTTCCCATCGGCCGCGCGCGAGCGTGCCGGGGTCCGGGCGATGCACGATCTCCGTGGCCGTCCGTGCAGGCGCGGGCGCGCTCGACGCGGACGCGCTGGGAGAAGACGGATCGGCCACGGGCGCGGTTTACATTGCGCGGGCACGAGAGGCAAATGGGCGAGGCGTGGTAGGGTCGCGCCGTGCCTTCGGTCCCCCCGTCCACCCCCAGCATCCCGTCCGACGCCGAGCTTCTGGATCTCGCCAAAGCCGCCCACAAGAAGCTCCGCGACGCGATCGCCGTCCGCGTCGTCGGCCAGGAAGACGTCATCGATCTGATGCTGGTCGCGCTCCTCGCGCGCGGCCACGCGCTCCTCGTCGGCGTCCCCGGCCTCGCCAAGACGCTCCTCGTCGCCTCGCTCGCGCAGGCGCTGGATCTCGGCTTCGGACGCGTGCAATTTACACCCGATTTGCTCCCCGCCGACATCACCGGCACCGACGTCCTCCAAGAAGACGACGACGCTCCCTCCGGGCAGAGCCGAAGGCGCGTGCGATTTCTCCCGGGTCCGATCTTCCACAACTTGGTCCTCGCCGACGAGATCAACCGCACGCCGCCGAAGACGCAGGCCGCGCTCCTCCAAGCGATGCAGGAGCGGCGCGTGACGGTCGGGACGCACACGCACACGCTGCCCGAGCCGTTTCAAGTCTTCGCGACGCGAAATCCGATCGAGCAAGAAGGGACGTACCCGCTGCCCGAGGCGCAGCTCGATCGGTTCCTCCTCGAGGTGCACATCGAGTACCCGTCGGAGATCGAAGAGCGCGAGATCGCGCGTCGTACGACCGGCGCGGACATCGGCGAGGTGCCGCAGGTACTTTCCGCGGACGCGGTGCGCGCACTGCAGGCGCTCGTGCCTCGCATTCCCGTGACCGACGCGGCGGTCGAGCTCGCGGTGGCGCTCGGACGCGCGACGCGGCCAGGCACCGACGCCGCGCCGAAAGAAGTCGGCGAGTACGTGCGCTTCGGCGCGGGGCCGCGCGGATCGCAGGCGCTCGTGCTCGCGGCCAAGGCGCGCGCCGCGCTGCACGGCGAGGCGGCCGCCGACGTCGACGACGTCCGCGCGATCGCGACGGCCGTGCTGCGTCACAGGCTCGTCTTGAGCTACCGCGCAGAGGCCGAAGGGGTGCGTGACGTCGACGTCTTGAAGAAGGTCGTAGACGCGATCGGCTGACGAGCGCAAAATGTGAAGCGTGGCAGAACGCGCTGCGGGCGCCGGCGCTGAAGAGCGCCCGCGTAAGACGAAAGAGGGCGAGAACGGCGGCGCGCGCGTAGACGCTGCGCCCGCGGCGAAGGACGCGCCCGCGGTGAAGGACGCGCCCGCGGTGAAGGACGCGCCCGTGACTGCGGACCCGTCGATCCCGTCGATCCCGTCGATGCCGGCCGCCGGCCCGTGGCGCAGCTACAAAGAGATGGTCGCGCAGCTCGCCGCACGGATCGTCGACGCGCAGCGGCCGATCCGCGTGCTGCAAGCGATTCGCTGGGACAACTCGATCGAGGAGCAGTTCAACAAGCACAAAGCGCGCGAGCTGCCGAAGGTCGACGCCGCGTACTACGACGCCGTCGAGCTCGGGTTCGATCCGCGCGCGAAGTCGGCCGAGTTCGAAGAGATCGCGAAGGACATCGACCGCGAGCTCGGCGAAGAGGACGCGATCGGGCAGATCATGATGACGACGGCGCTCGAGTACCGCGACGTCGTGCGGATGCTCGCGGCGCGCGGGACGCCGCTCTTCTATGCGTATTCGCGCAAGCTCTACGGATCGCCGAAGGACAAATTCCCCGACGGAAAATCGACGCTGCGCGATCTCGGGCACGTGCTCTACAACATTCTCACGCACGTCGACGAGCCGGCGCTCGGGCCGACGTACGCGCGCACGATCACCGCGACCGAGTGCGCCGAGCAGTTGAACGAACGCTTCGCGGAGTACTTCGCCGACGGCGACGGCGAGACCCCGGCCGTGCGCGTCGACGTCGACGACACGCTCCTCGCGGACGCGGCGGCGGGCAGCGACTACGTCAAGATTCGCAGCGGCGCGCGCTTCTCGCAGCGCGACATCGACATCCTCGAGGTGCACGAGGGATGGGTGCACGTCGCGACGTCTCTGAACGGGCAGGCGCAGACCGTTGCGCGATGGCTCGCGAAGGGGCCGCCGCGCACGACGGCGGTGCAAGAGGGGCTCGCTGCGCTCCTCGAGATCTTCACGTTTCGGACGTACCCGCGTCGCGCGCGCCGGCTGAACGATCGCGTGCTGGCGGTCGACAAAGCCGAGGACGGCGCGAGCTTCCTCGACGTGTTCGATTGGTTCCGGACAGAAGGCTACGAAGAGGAAGAGTGCTTTCAGAACACGCGACGCATCTTCCGCGGCGGCCTCGTCGAAGGGGGCGCGCCGTTCACGAAGGACGCCTGCTACTGCAAAGGGATCGTCCTCAACTACGCTTTCATCCGCAGCGCGATTCAGCACAACCGCGTCGATCTCGTGCCCTACCTCTTCGTCGGCAAGGTCGCGCACGAGGACGTCCCGATCCTCGCGCGCCGCGTGACCGACGGCGTCGTGAAACCGCCACACTACTTGCCGCCGATGTTCCGCGATCTCAACGGCCTCGCGATCTGGATGGCGTACTCGACCTTCTTCACGCAGCTCGGCGGCGAGGCCATCGCCGACCACTACGCGCGCCTGTTTGCACGCGCGGGGTGACTCGAGAAGCTACCGAGAGGTTTTTACAGGAAGGTCGGAAGATCGGAAGGGGGGAGATGTCACAGCTTCTGACCTTCTGATCTTCCTGTGAAAATCTCTCCGGGCGTGAGCTAACGGCCGCGGAAATTTGGTTTTCGTTTTTGCGTGAAGGCGGCGAGGCCTTCCCTTGCGTCGTCCGAAACGAAGAGCGCCTGCTGCAGCTCGCGTTCGAGGGCGAGGCCGTGCTCGAGGCTCATCTCGGCGCCGCTCTGCACCGCGCGTTTGATCGAGCCGACCGCGAGCGATGCTTTGTTCGGCGGCGCGAGCTCGTGCGCGTAGTCGAGGATCGAACGGATGAAAGCGTCGTGCGTCTCGGTCGCCCACACCTTGTTGACCAGGCCGATGGCGAGCGCCTGATCGAGCTCGAGGTTTCTGCCCTCGCACAGCAGCTCGATCGCCTGGCTCTTGCCGACGAGGCGCGCGAGTCGCTGCGTCCCGCCCGTGCCGGGGAGCACCCCGAGGTTCACCTCGGGCAGTCCGACCTGGAACGCCCCCTCGCGCGCGATCCGCATGTCGCACGCGAGCGCGACCTCGAAGCCGCCGCCCACCGCGTGCCCGTTGATCGCCGCGATGCAGAGCTTCGGCGTCTGCTCGAGACGAAGCAGCGTCTCGTTCGCGTGGAGGCAAAAGTAATATTTGAAGACCGGATCGGCCTCCTTGAGCATGTTGATGTTCGCGCCGGCGCAAAAGTACTTGTCGCCGTGGCCGGTGATGACGATGACGTGGACGTCGTCGTCGAAGCGCGCCTCGAGGATGCAGGAGTCGAGCTCCTTGAACATCTCGTACGTGTAGGCGTTCACCGGAGGATCGTTCAGCGTGAGGAGGGCGACCCCCTTCTCTGTGGCGTAATTGACGAGCGTTCCCATGACCGTAAGACCCCTGCTCGAGTCGTGAGCGAAAGCGCGGCGCGTGCGAAGCGGCACGTGCCCCCCGAAAGGTGCGGAACTATCGCATGAAATTTGGGCTTGCGGTGCGCTGGCGAGGGAGGGAAGGCGGGGTACAATTGTCCGATGGCATCGCGGAGGGGATGGGAGTCGGCAGGTCGCGCAGGTCGCGCCGTCCGGGTCGCGATGCCGATCCTCCTCGTGGCGGCCGCGCTCGCCGCGCTCTGGGTCGAAGCGCCCGCGAGCGCGAACGATCTCGAAGAGCTCAAGGGCATCGCGCCGCCCGCGGGGAGCGCGCCCCCCGCACGCCCGACGAAGGCGCGCGAAGTGACGTACGAGTCGTGGGAGCTCGTGAAGACCTGAATCGCATCTTTCCGCGGCACTTTCGGCCGCTCGCGCCGCGTGCCGTATGCTACGCACACCTAGCTTTCATGGACATGGCTCGGCTCAAGTCGGAGATAAAGGCGCTCATCGTCGACGAGCTGAACCTGCAGGGGCGTGATCCGACGACCATCGACGACGACGCGCAGCTTTTCGGAACGGGCGACGGCGGAGGGCTCGGGCTCGACTCGCTCGACGCGCTGCAGCTCGCCATCGGCATCGAAGAGCGCTTCGGCGTGCGAATTCCCGAGGGGGACGAGGCGCGGCCGATCTTCCGCTCGGTGAGCGCGATCGCGGCGCACATCGAGGCCACACGGCGCCCGGAGTGAGCGCGGCCGACGTGAGCGCGCCTCACGCGACCGACGACGGTCGACCCGACGCGCTCTGGATCACCGGCGCGGGGCTCGTGACCGCCGTGGGGGCGTCGCGCGACGCGACCTTCCGCGCGCTCGTGCGGGGCGAGCGCGGGATTCGGCCGGTGTCGCTCTTCGACACGTCCGGGCAGAGGAGCGCGCTCGCCGCGGAGGTCCGCGACGTCGAGCTGCCGAAGGGCTCCGCGCGTGAGGCCGCGGCGTGGTCGCGGACGAGCGCGATGGCGCTCTCGGCGGCGCGCGAGGCGATCGCGGAGGCGCGGCTCGACGTACGCGGGCTGCGTGTGGGGCTCGTGGTCGGCGCGACGACGGGCGGGATGTTCGAGACCGAAGCGCTCCTCGCGGAGCTCTACGCGAACCCGGACGCGCACGCCGCGCTCCTCGCGATGCTGTCGCATCCGCTCACGTCGACGGGCGATCGTC
>JAYVXB010000260.1:0-6376 GCA_043785585.1 Deltaproteobacteria bacterium
ACGCGCCGATCCCCGCCGCGGGCCGCGCGCCGGTGACCGCTCCGATGGCGCCGCCCGCCGCATCGCCGAACTCCGCCGCGTTCGCAGCTCCTCCGCGCCGCGTCCCTGCGTCGCTCCCGACGCCGCCGCCGATGCCGGCCGTCGTCGTCCCCTCGGCGCGCCCGGGTCCCGACTACGACGACGACTCCGACGAGACGGCGACGCAGGTGAACGACTCGGCGATGCTCCGCCCGATGCTCCAGCGATCGGGGAGCATGTCGAACGAGTTCCCCGATCCGCTCGCCGCCGCGCGCTCGCACGCCGGGCCCGCGGTCGACGTGCACCGGATGTTCGCGCCGCCGTCGCGTGCGGAGCAGCGGACGATCACCGCGGCGTCGGCGCAGCGTCGCATCCCGATGTGGGCGTTCTTCGCGGCGATCGGCGTCGGAGGCGTGCTCTTGACCGCCCTCTTCATCTTCGTGCTCGTGAAGATTTTCTCGCCTTCGTCGCCGGGCCCGGTCGCATCGGGCACGCCGAAACCAACGGCGACTGCGACGGCCGCGCCGCCGAAAGCGACCGCGCCGACGGCGACGCCGCGCGCGGGCGGTCCGGGTCCGTTCACCGCGGCGCGTGTCGCGTTCTCGGCTGCAGTCGCAACGCCGTCGTCGGAGCTCGCGCCGCCCGCACCGCCGCCCGCCGCGCCCGCGGCGACGCCGGATCAGCCGACCGTGACCGCGACGGCCACCGCGACGCCGGATCCGACGCCGAGCGCGAAGCCGACCGCGACGGCCACGGCGACCGCGCCGCCGAAGGTGACCGCAACGGCTACGGCGACGGCGGCACCGACCGCGACGACGCCCGGTCAGGTCGTCTTCGGATCGCTCACCGTCATCTGCTTTCCCGCCTGCGATCAGGTCATCGACAGCGGCACGCCGCTCGGCCCGTCACCGTTCTTCGGACGCAAGGTCCCCGTCGGATCGCGACGCATCACCGCCGTCTGGTCGAACCCACCCGGTCGCAAAGTGGTCAGCGCGATCGTCGTCGCCGATCAAGAGACGCGCATCCGAGTGAATCAAAACTAAATCGGCAGGAGAGAGATTCACAGGAAGGTCAGAAGATCGGAAGGTCCCGACTCTCGATCCTTTCGATCTTCCGACCTTCCTGTTCAAATCCCGACGCAGCGACGTGGTCGAGATCGCAGGGTTTGACCGTGCGCGCTCGCAGGCGCATGACATGCTGGATCTCGCGATGCCTCGCTCGCTGCGCCGACTGCTCTCCGTAGGGTCCATCTCGGCGGTCGCGCTCGTCCTCGGCGCCGCGTGCACGAAGACCCCGCAGATAAGCTTCGCGGTCTCTCTGCCCGACGCGGTCGCGTCGAAGACGACGTGGGTCGAGGTCGGGATCTTCGCGGGGACGACGTGTCCGGACACGAAGCAGCTGCTCGGCGGCCTTCCGCCGACGGGGTACGTCTCACGGCTCGCGTTCAAGCGGACCGACGCGAGCCCGCCGCCGCTCGGCGATCTCAAGAAGGGCTCGTACGCGTTCGCGGCCGTCGCGCGCGCCGACGATTGCTCCGTCGTCGGCGTCGGCTGCTCCATCGCCGACGTGACGACCGTGCGCGACGTGAACATCCGCGTGAACGCGAACGCGAACCCCACGACGGCGTGCGGCACCGGCATGACCTGCGACTACGCGCGATGCGTCCCGGCGCACGACAACGGCTCGCTCGGCGCGGGGTGCTCTCTGCAGCTCGTCGGCGCGGGTCCGCTCGGCGACGCGCTCGCGTTCGGCGGTACGATCGTCAGCGCGCCCGCGGCCGTCGCGACCGACACGGGCTTCCTCATCGGTTACCGCGAATACGATACGAACCAAGGCGCGGCGCGCCTCACGCTCGTCCCGATCGACAACGGCGGCGGCGCGGGAATGCCGAGCGCGACGACGCTGCCGGGACGGTGCGCCGCCGGCGACGAGAGCGACGCGACCGCGCTCGCGTTCGCAGGAACCGAAGGTCTCGCGGCCGTCGCGCGCGCGCCATGCAACGGCATCGGCGGCGTCGACCTCTTCCAGATCGACGGCAAAGGCGCCGTCGCGAAGAGCAGCTTCAACGGCGGAACGGGCGTCTCGCTCACGCTGGCCAACGCGCGCGCGCTCGCGCCGAACCCGAACGGTGGCGGCTACCTCCTCGCGTTCACCGAATCGGGCCAGACGCGCGTCGCGGCGGTGACGGGGCTCTCGCTGCAGAGCTCGACGGCGCCCGGGTTCGGAGGAACATCGCCGCAGTCGGCCGGATGGGTGGCGACGAGCGACAAGGTGACCGCGCTCGTCGCGATCGGAACCGGCGGCTCGGGCGGACCCGTCGATGGCGGCGCGGGCGACTCGAGTGCGGACGCGGGCGACGCGGGCGGACCTCTCCCCGGCGACACTTCGCTTCGACTGAACGTCGCCGCGGCCGGCGCGAACCTCGGAGCCTTGCCCGCACCGTTCGTCGCCGCCGCATCGTTCGCGTCGGTCGCGGCGCTCGGCTCGCGCGTGATCGTCGTCAGCGACAGCACGGCCCCCGGGCGCCCCGTCGCGTGGCGCGCGTTCGACCTCGGCAAGGCGCAACCCGCCGCGTCCGACAGCCTCGACGTCCCCGGCCTCGGCAAGGTCCTCTTCGCCGACGTCGCGCTCCGGCAAGATCACGCCTTCTTCGCGGTCGAGCAGCCGGGCGCGATCACGCTCGTCGCGTACGATCACGCGACGACGACGCCGACGCTCTTGCGCACGATTTTCTTGCCGAGCGATCCGCGCGTGCCCGCGATGCTGAACGTGCGCGACGGGCGCGTCGCCCTCGCCGCGTCGGACACGCGCGTCGTCGTCGTGTGGACCACCGGCAAGACGCTCGGCGAAAACGACATCGTCGGCGGCTACGCGCTCTTCGCGTGCACGACGCCATGATGCTATCGCGTCCGGTATGAAGCGCGCGAAGCCGTCGGACTCTCTGCGACTCACCGCGCTAGAAGCGTCGATCACTCAGCTCGCGCCCGGCGGCGACGGCGTCGCGATCGCGGAGATCGGCGGCGAACGGCGCGCGGTCTTCGTGCGCGGCGTCGCGACGGGCGATCGCGTGCGGCTCGAGGTCGACGCTTCGCGGAGGCCGGCGCGCGGTCGCGTCGTCGAGCTCCTCGCGGCGGGCGCGGATCGCGTGGCGTCGGCGTGCGCGTTCGTCGATCGATGCGGCGGGTGCGACTGGATGCAGGTCGCGCTCGAAGCGCAGCGGCGCGCGCACGCCGCGCACGTTCGCGCGGCGCTCCCCGAGGCGTGGCGCGAGGTGGACATCGCGACGCACGCCGCGCCCGCCGCGCTCGGGTACCGGGTGCGCGCGCGGCTCCACGTGCGAGCGTCGGGTGGGCGCGCGATCGTCGGAATGAACGCATCGTCGACGCGCGATCCCGTCGAGGTCGACGCGTGCGTCGTCCTTTCGCCGGAGCTCGAGGTGGCGCGCAAGACGCTCGGACCGTTGCTCGAGGGCGCGCATGGACACGGCGACGCGCAGATCGCGATGGGCCGCGCGAAGGACGGCCGCGCGCGTCCGGTGCTCGAGCTCGGGTGGAGCGGCGCGCTCGCGGCGGCGTGCTACGCGCGGCTCGAGCGCGCGGTCGATGCGGGCGAATGGGCGGGCGCGCGCGTCGTGGGCGGCGAAGCGTCGCGGCCTGCGGTGATCGGAGATCCGACGCCTTGGATGATGGCCGCGGACGGCGCAGCGTTGAAGCTCGCGGCGGGAGGCTTCGGGCAAGCGTCGGAAGCCACGAACGCGATCCTCGCTCGCCGCGTCGCGGAGCTCGCGACCGCGATGATCCCGGCCGACGTCACGGCCACGCCTCCTCATCGCATCGTCGAGCTCTACGCCGGCGCGGGCAACCTGACCGTCATGCTCGCGCGCGGCCGCGTCGACGTGACGTCGGTCGAGTCGAGCCGCGAAGCGTGCGACGCCGCGCGCACGAACGTCACCGCGCGTGGCCTTACGGCGAAGATCGTCGAAGCCGACGCCGCGACGTACGTATGGAGCCCCGCGACGCGCCTCGTCGTCCTCGATCCGCCGCGCACCGGCGCGCGCGAGGCGACGCAGTCGCTCGTGCGGACTCCGGTACGCAACGTCCTCTACGTGTCGTGCGACGCGCAGACGCTCGGACGCGATCTCGCGCCGCTCGCGGATCTCTACGCACCGATCGCCGTCGAGACGTTCGAGATGTTCCCGAACACGAGCCACGTCGAGATCGTCGTCGCGCTCGAGCGACGTCGCGGCAAGACGCCGCCTCGGGCGCGCACGTGAAGACGCGCGCGGACGCCAGGCTCCGCGACGAAGCGACGCGCTTCGTCCTGCGATTCGCCTGCGACGACTGCGCGCACTTCGACCGCGAGCGCGAGCGGTGCGTGCACGGCTACCCGGCCGCGCCGAGACGCGACGCGATCGCGACGTCGGACGAGCTCGAGCTCTGCAAGGAGTTCGAGCTCGGATGACGCGCTCGCATCCGCCGACCTTGCTCACGCTGACGCGGGCGCTCTTCCGCGACGAGGAGCTCGCCGGGCCCGGCGCGCGGATCCTCGTCGCCGTGAGCGGCGGCCCCGATTCGATGGCGCTCCTCCACGTGCTCGCGCGCCTTCGCGAGTCGCTGAAGATCCGCATCGTCGCGCACGGCGTCGACCACGGCCTTCGCGACGCCACGTCACGCGAGCTCGACGTCGCCGAAGACTTCGCGCGCGCGCTCGACGTCCCGTTCGCACGCACGCGCCTCTCCGTCGCGCCCGGTGGCAACTTGCAAGCACGCGCCCGCGACGCGCGCTACGCCGCGCTCCGTGCGGCCGCCGCGTCGAGCACGTGCGATCGCATCGCCACCGCGCACCACGGGAACGACCGCGCCGAGACCGTGCTCCTCCGTCTCCTCCGCGGCGCCGGTCCCCGCGGCCTCGCCGTCCTCCCGGCGCGCGCCGGCGATCTCGTCCGCCCCTTCCTCCGCGCCGATCGCATCGCCATCGACGCCCACATCCACCGTCACGACATCCCCTCCTCCGTCGATCCCTCGAACCGCGACGTCCGCTTCTTACGAACGCGCGTTCGCCACGAGCTCCTCCCGCTCCTCACCGAGCTCAGCCCGCGAATCGTCGACCACCTGTGCGCGCTCGCCGACCAGCTCGAGCATGCGGGCGCGACCCGCGAGGATCCGCTTGCCGCAGCGGGTCTTCCGCGCGCGACGCGCGTCGCGTTGGCTGCCCTCGCCGCCCGTCGCTCCCCGCGCGGCGCCGTCCTGCTACCGAAGGGGCTTGTCGCGACGTATGATCGTAGCCACGGTAGAGAGGAGGGTCTCGTGGTCTCCTCCGCCTCCTCAAACGACAGCGAAAGCGCTCGCATCCGCTGGAAGCACCCGACACGCGATGGTAGGCATCATAAGTAGTAGTAGACTGAACGTGGGCCCCGCCTTGACGACAGGGCACGCCCCCTCAAGGGACATAACGTGAAGCAATCGCACAAGACGCTCCTCCTCTGGGTCCTCCTCATCGTCATGTTCTTGGCGATTTGGCAGTTTTTAAGCCCCAGCGACCGCAAGCAGCCCGTCGCGTTCAGCGAGTTCCTCAACGAAGTCCATCAGGGACACGTCGACGAGATCCGCATCAAGGACCGCGAGTACGTCTTCCGCGTCCACGGCCCCGACGGGTCGAAGGCGACGCTTCAAAAGGAAGCGATCGGCCCGGTCGCCGACGAAAAGCTCCTCGAGACGTTGAAGCCCGAGAAGGCCGACGCGCCCCTCCCGAAGATCTACTTCGAGAAGGAAGACTCGACGCCGTTCTGGTCGAGCACGCTCGTCACGTTGCTGCCGATGCTCTTCATCGGCGTCATGTTCTTCCTCTTCATGCGGCAGCTGCAGTCGGGCGGCGGCAAGGCGATGAGCTTCGGCAAGGCGAAGGCGCGGATGCTCAGCGACTCGCCGAACAAGGTGACGTTCGCGGACGTCGCGGGGATCGAGGAGGCCAAGGACGAGGTCGAAGAGATCATCGCCTTCCTCAAGGATCCGAAGAAGTTCCAGCGCCTCGGGGGACGCATTCCGAAAGGCGTGCTTCTCATCGGATCGCCGGGTACGGGCAAGACGCTGCTTGCGCGCGCCATCGCGGGCGAGGCGGGCGTTCCGTTCTTCAGCATCTCGGGCTCGGACTTCGTCGAGATGTTCGTCGGCGTCGGCGCCAGCCGCGTGCGTGACTTGTTCGAGCAGGGGAAGAAGCACGCGCCCTGCATCATCTTCATCGACGAGATCGACGCCGTCGGTCGTCACCGCGGCGCGGGCCTCGGCGGCGGGCACGACGAGCGCGAGCAGACGCTGAACCAGCTCCTCGTCGAGATGGACGGCTTCGAGTCGAACGACGG
>JAYVXB010000261.1:0-6366 GCA_043785585.1 Deltaproteobacteria bacterium
CGGTGACGATCGACGTGGCTTCGCGGACTGTGGCGCTTGTCATGATGAGTCTCCGTGAGACAAGAATCATCGCCATCGGATGGCCGGAAGACCAGTGCCGCGGCAGCAGCAGACCGTTGCGTAGGGGGAACAATCGCGCGCACGACCTGCTAGAAATGCGGCATGCGCGATCGCGTATGCATGGTCACCGGGGCGAGCCGCGGCATCGGGCGCATCACCGCACTGGCGCTGGCGGAGCAGGGCGCCGACGTCGTCTTGGTGTGCCGCGACGAAGGTCGCGGACGCGCGGTGCTCGACGAAGTGAAGGCGCGCGGCGGGGGCAAGTGCGAGCTCTTCCTCGCCGACTTGTCGTCGCAAGCGTCGATTCGCAAGCTCGCGGCCGACTTCAAAGCGAAGCACGATCGCCTCCACGTGCTCGTGAACAACGCCGGCGCGATCTTCGTGAACCGGCAGCTCACGGTCGACGGGATCGAGGCGACGTTCGCGACGAACCACCTCGGCTATTTTCTGCTCACGCAGCTCCTCCTCGACGTCATCGAGAAGAGCGCGCCCGCGCGGATCGTGAACGTGTCGTCGGTCGCGCACGGACGCGGGACGATTCGCTTCGACGACCTCGGCCACGAAAAGGGATACGCCTCGATGAAGGCGTACTCGCAGTCCAAGCTCGCGAACATCCTCTTCACGTTCGCGCTCGCGCGACGGCTCGAGGGGAAGGGCGTGACGGTGAACGCGCTTCACCCGGGCGTCATCGGCAGCAATTTTCTCGCGAGCAACGGCGGGATCTACAAGCTCGCGATGAAGATCGCGTCGCCCTTCCTGATGAGCGAAGAGGACGGCGCGAAGACGACGATCTACCTGGCGTCGTCGCCCGAGGTCGCGGACGTGACGGGGACGTACTTCGACAAGCAGAAGCCGGCGCGGTCGAACCGCGAGTCGTAGGACGTTGACGTGCAGGAGCGACTGTGGAGGGTGAGCGAAGAGATGACGAACGTCATGCCCGCTCGCGCCTGACGAACCTATGTTCCCCCTGGTTCGTGCGAACGATCAGGGAGACGACTTGAGCGCTTTGAAGGTCGGAATCATCGGCGGTTCGATCGCGGGGTCGGCGATGGGGGCGCTGCTCGCGCGTGCGGGGTGCGTCGTCACGGTGCTCGAGCGCGACGCGCCGACCGACCGCGGCGCCGGGATCGGCGTGCCGAAGTCCGTCGTCGACACGCTCGTCGCGCGTGACCTCGTCGACGCCGACACGCGCTGCGTCGTCGCGACTCGGTTCCCGCGGATTTGGCGCACGGAGAAAGAAGAGCGCTACGGGCGCGTCGCGTGGGATCAAGCCGGCAGCCTGGCGCTCCTCAATTGGGGCGCGCTCTACCGCAACCTTCGCAAGCGCGTTCCCGTCGATGCGTACCTCACCGCGTGCAAGGTGAACGCGCTCCGCGAAGACAGCGGCGCGGTCGTCGTCGAGCTCGCCGACGGCCGGTCGTACGACTTCGATCTCGTCGTCTGCGCAGACGGTTACGGGTCCATCGGACGTCAGACGCTCTTCCCGAACGTTCGCCCCGCGTACGTCGGCTACGTCCTCTGGCGCGGCGTGCTCTCGGAGTCCGAGCTGACCGAGTCGGCGCCACTCGAGGGGGCGGTGTGTTGGCCGAGCTACCGCGGAGGTCACGGTCCGTTCTCGTTCGTGCCGGGTCTCGACGGATCGATCGAGGCGGGACGACGCTTGGTCAATTGGGGCCTCTACATGCGCGTCACGGAGATCGAACGCGCCGAGCTCCTCACCGGCAAAGACGGAACGCCGAACGGCGCATCGCTCCCGCCCGGGACGATGGCACCGGCGCGCGAAGCCAATCTGAAGCTGTGGGCGCGCGAGGTGCTGCCCGAGTACTACGCGGAGATCGTCGGCAAGAGCACGGGCACGTTCGTGCAGCCGATCTACGAATGCGCGGTGCCCGCGTACCGCAAAGGGCGCATCTGCCTCGCCGGGGACGCCGCCGCGCTCGCGCGCCCGCACACCGGAACGGGCGTGCTCAAAGGGATCACCGACGCGATCACGCTCGCCGATGCGTTGACGTCGGACACGCCGCTCGACGAAGCGCTGGCGCTGTGGAGCGAAGAGCGGACGAGGTCGGGCAACAATCTCGTGAAGCTCGGCGCGCAGCTCGGGCGAGCGCTCGTGGACGACGCCGGCGATGGGTCGAAGATCGACGCGCAGGCGATGCAGAAGTGGTTCTCCTCCATCGTCACGGTGCCGACCGCGATGTTCGCGACGGAGTAAGTCACCTCCATCGTCGACGTCCGATAGACTCATGGGTCGAACGGAGACATCCCATGACGAACCCGGTTCTGCCCGAGACCCAGGCCATCCCCGTGCGCGTCACCGAGTCGATCCCCGTGGACGGCAAATCCGATTTGCCACCCGGACTGGTCGCCTCGCAAAAGATCCCTACGCCGCCGCACTTGCTCGTCGGGCGCGAGCTCGCGCGCGGTGCGATGGGGCACGTGCATCCCGCGACGGATCGGAACCTGCTGCGTCCGGTCGCGCTGAAGCGGATCGACAAGGAGTACGCGACGCACCCGTTCTACCGCGACGGCTTCATCGCCGAGGCGCAGATCACCGGTCAGCTCGAGCACCCGAACATCGTGCCCGTCCACGAGCTCGCGATCGACGCGAACGGGATCGCGTACTTCACGATGAAGCTGGTGCAAGGCGACTCGTTCGACAAATGGCTGAAGCGCCGTCCACCGGGGAACGTCGATCGCATCGCGGGGGGCATCGAGGTCCTGCTCAAGGTCTGCGACGCGCTCGCGTACGCGCACCACCGCGGCGTCGTTCATCGCGATCTCAAGCCGGCGAACATCATGGTGGGCGATTTCGGGCAGATCTACCTGATGGACTGGGGGCTCGCGAAGGTCATGGGCTCCGCGTCGCCGACGGGGGCGAGCGCGCTGATGAACGCGAAGGGCGCGGTCGGGACTGCCGACTACATGGCGCCCGAGCAGGCGCGCGGCAATCCGGCCGACGTCGATCATCGCTCCGATGTCTTCGGCGTCGGCGCGCTCCTCTTCGAGATCTTGAGCGGTCAGGGGCCGTACGGCCCGGCGAGCACGTCGACCGACGCCCTCATCAAGCACGCGGCGAAGGGCGAGGTCGTGTCGATCGACGAGGCGTGCGCGCGCTTCGGGGTGGCCAAGCGCATCCGAGCCGTCGCCGAACGCGCGACGCGGGCGAATCCGGCCGATCGCTACCAGAGCATCACCGAGATGCAGGACGCGATGCGCGCGTTCCTCCACGGCGGTCTGCACTTGCCGCGAAAGACGTTCGCGCCCGGCGAGCTCATCGTCCGCGAAGGGGACAAAGGCGACGAGGCGTACATGATCATCGCCGGACGCTGCCGCGCGTTCCGAACGTTGGACGGCGTCGAAGAGACGCTCTCGACGATGGAGCCGGGAGATGCGTTCGGCGAGATGGCGCTCATCTTGTTCGAGCCGCGCGCCGCGAGCGTCGTCGCGATCGACGACGTCACGGTCACAGTGCTCGATCAGGCGACGATGAACGAAGGGCTCGGGCTCTCGGGATGGACGGGCGCGCTCGTGCGTGCGCTCGCGCAACGGTTCAGCGATCTCGAGCACATGGTGCGGAGCACGGGGTTGCGGCGCGGGTGAGCGGCGTCACCGGCGGCGGGTGCTAGAAGAGTCCGCATGCCCGCGAAAAAGACGCGCACCCACGTCGACGATCTGCGCGGCGCGAGTCGGCTCGCGGTCGAGGCGACCAAGAACGTGACGGATCTCGTGCAGGCGATGCACGTGACGATCGCCGGCGGCCCCGACATCCTCGGCCGGCCGCTCGAAGGCCCCGTGCGCTTCGTCACCGGGATCGTCTACGGGAGCATTCGCGGTGTGACGAAGCTCGTCGGCTCCGGCATCGACATCGCGCTCGAGCAGCTCGCGCCGCTGCTCGGCGAGAGCGTACCCGGGCCCGAGCGCGCGGCGGTCCTCGCGGCGCTCAACGGCGTGCTCGGCGACTACTTGGCCGAGAGCGGCAATCCGCTCGCGACCGAGATGCGCCTGTGCAAAGGCGGTGCGCCGCTCGATCTCGAGAGGGAAGCGCTCCGCGACGCGCTCCCGAACGCGGGCGCAAAGCTGCTCGTCATGGTCCATGGCTCTTCGATGAACGACGAGCAATGGAACTGGCAAGGGCACAACCACGGCGCAGCTCTCGAGGCCGACCTCGGCTACACCGCGGTCTACCTTCGCTACAACAGCGGGCTTCACATCTCGACGAACGGGCGCGCATTCGCCGCGATGCTCGAGCAGCTCGTCGCCGCCTGGCCCGCGCCCCTCGAAGAGCTCGTCATCGTCGGCCACAGCATGGGCGGCCTCGTCGCGCGCGCCGCGTGCCACGCTGGCGATGAAGCGTGCCACGAGTGGCGACGCCAGCTCCGCAAGCTCGTCTGCGTCGGATCGCCGCATCACGGCGCGCCGCTCGAGCGCGGAGGGAGCGTGCTCGAGCTCCTCCTCGGCATCAGCCGCTACAGCGCGCCGTTCAAGCGGCTCGGTCGCCTCCGCAGCGCCGGCGTGACCGACATGCGCTACGGCATCGTCGAGGACGCGCATTGGGCCGGGCGCGATCGCTTCGCGTACGCGAAGGATCCGCGCGACGTCCTCCGGCTGCCGAACGGCGTGGAGTGCTACGCGATCGCCGGGACGATGAGCCCGAGCCCGGCGCCGAAGCTTCGCAGCGACGGCCTCGTCCCCGTCGAGAGCGCGCTCGGTCGAAGCGAGAAGGCAACGCTCACGCTGGCATTTCCCGAGACGCACCAGTGGATCGGCTTTGGGATCGGCCACCTCGATCTCTTGAATCGGTCCGAGGTGTACGAGACGCTGAAGTCGTGGCTGGGGTGATCGGCGTCACGCCTGCACGCGGGGATGGCGCGAGCTACTATCCGTCGATGCGGCGCCGGAAGAAGAGGTTGACGCTGGTCGCGCTCGCGTCGCTCGCGACGGCCGCGTCGGTCGCGTGCTACTCGGGCGGGCCGCTCGATCCGCCGCCCGCGAAGACCAGCACGTCGCTCGTATCGGCGCGCCGCCTGAGGCGTCTCAGCAACCGCGAATACGACAACGTCGTTCGCGATCTTCTCGGCGACACGTCGCGCCCGGCGCAAAAATTCGTCATCGACTCGTACCAAAACGGCTTCGACAACGGCTCGGCGGGGCTCGCGGTTCAATCCGACCAAGTCGTCGACTACCAGTCCGCAGCCGAAGCGCTCGCCGCGAACGCGGTGACGAACGACATGGCTCGCCTCGTCGGCGGATGCGACGTCACGGGTCAGGGCGAAGACGCGTGCGTCGAGGCGTTCCTCGCGACCACCGCGTCGCGCGCGTGGCGGCGACCGCTCTCGACCACGGAGCTCGCGCGCCTCCGCGCGATGTACCAGCTCGACGCGCCGTCCAAAGGATTCGCGCGTGGCATCCAGACGATGCTCGAGGTCGTCCTCCAGTCGCCGCAGTTTCTGTATCGCGAGGAGCTCGGAGCGCGCGACGCTGTCTCGAAGTCGGGCGCGAGCGTGCGCATGACGGACCACGAGATCGCGTCCGAGCTGTCGTTCCTCTTGACCGGATCCATTCCGGACGACGAGCTGTGGTCCGCCGTCGCGAATGGCACCTTCACGACCGTGGATGACTATCGACGCGAGGCGACGCGCCTCCTCGGCACGCCAGGCGCGAAGGACGCTCTCCGCGCCTTTTTGCATCAGTGGCTCGCGACCAATCGCACGCTCACGTTGAGCAAGGACGCCGCGTTCTACCCGACGTTCGACGCCGCGATGGCCGCGTCGATGAGCGCCGAGCTCGATCGCTTTTACGACGACGCACTCTTCGCGGGCGACGGCTCGCTGCGACGCCTCTTCACGTCGAACCAGTCGTTCGCCAACGAGACACTCGGAAAGCTCTACGGCGTGCCGGTCACCGGCGCCGACCTGCAACCGGTGACGCTCGATCCGGCGCTGCGAAAGGGGGTCATGACGCGCGCGGGTTTTCTCGCCGTGCACTCCGCGACCGACAGCTCGGGGCCGATCGCGCGTGGCGTGTTCGTGCTCGAGACGATCCTGTGCTCGCCGCCGCCGCGCCCACCTCCGAACGTGCCGCCGGCACCGCCCGCCAGCGATCCGAACGTGAAGACCCTCACGACGCGCGAGCGCTTCGATCGCCACGTCGCGAACTCGTTCTGCGCGGCGTGCCACAAGCAAATCGACGGCGTCGGATTCGGCTACGAGCAATTCGACGGCATCGGCGCGTTCCGCAGCACCGAAAACGGGCAGCCCGTCGACAGCAGCGGCGCGCTCGTCGGTACGGGCGAAATCGACGGCC
>JAYVXB010000262.1:0-18931 GCA_043785585.1 Deltaproteobacteria bacterium
GGGGCTCACGCGCGACCAAGTCGTCGCGCTCCTCTGCAAACACTGAAGCGTTTCGACGCGTGCAGTTTGCAGGAAACGTGACGTCGCACCTTTCCCCTCACTACGATTCGGATCGAGCGGCGCAATGCGACCGCGCATGGCGAGCGTTTTGCTCCTGAGAGTGATCGGGAGCCCTCCGAAGTCTGGAGTGCGGCGATGCGAAGAAGAACAAGACAGATCTGCGGCCCGTTGGCTGCGGCCGCAGCGATGCTTTGTGCCGCGCACACGAACGCGGCCGACGCACCGCGCGACGCCGTTCGCGCGTCGACTCTCGCGCGCGCAACGTCCATTGCGCGGCCGGAAATCCTGCCGTTCGCGCCGAGCGCACCGGGTCGCGACGCGGGGCTCGCGGGGCCGCTCTTCGCCGGCGCCGCGCAAGGCCAACGCGACGCGGCGCCGCCGTCGAAGTGCCCCGGCGACATGGTGGAGGTCGAGGGGGACTATTGCCCGTACGTGGAGCAACGGTGCCTCCGGTGGATCGACGCCAAATCGGCGATGCGGTGCGCGGAGTTCGCACCCTCGGCGCCGTGCCGCATGAAGACGACGAAGAAAAAATTCTGCGTCGACCGCTACGAGTGGCCGAACAAGGCGGGCGCGATCCCCGCGTTCATGGCGTCGTGGCGCGAAGCAAAGGTCGCGTGCGGCGCCGTCGGAAAACGCCTCTGCACCGACAGCGAGTGGACGCTCGCGTGCGAAGGGCCAAAACACCTGCCGTATCCATACGGCCTGAAGCGAAGCTCGGACGCTTGCAACATCGACAAGCCGTACGGCTTTCCGGATCCGGCGAAGGTCTACGATCCGAAGACGCAAGACGCCGAGCTCGCGCGCCTCGATCAGCGCGAGCCGTCGGGCAGCCGCGCCGCGTGCACGAGCCCGTACGGCGCCCACGACATGGCGGGGAACGTCGACGAGTGGGTCGTCAACGAGACCGGCGAGCCGTTCAAGAGCGGCCTGAAGGGCGGCTATTGGGGGCCGGTGAAGAACCGCTGCCGTCCGATGACGATCGCCCACGAAGAGACGTTTCGGTACTACCAGATCGGCTTTCGTTGCTGCGCGGACTGACTCGACGGCGACTCGCGGTCGTGCCACAAATGGCAAAAGATGAGGTCCATCACTCTCTGCGCGATCGCGCTGGTCGCGGGGGGCGCGTGTGCGAACGGGACGAGCGGCGTTGGAGGGGATGACGTCGACGCATCCGCGCAGGGCGACGCCGCGGGCGGTGACGATGCTTTGCAGGGGAGCGACGCGACGTCTGGAATCGACGCGACGCCCGGAATCGACGCGACGCCGGGGCCGGATGGCGCGACTCGCGATGCCGGCAGCGGTGGCGATGCCGCGAGCATGGACGCGGCGTCCGCCGATGCGGGGCCTGCGGCGAAGCCGGTGCAGGGCGAGGTCCTCATCACGGAAGTGATGTTCAACCCGACGGGCACCGAGCCCGACGCCGAATGGTTCGAGCTCCACAACGCGACCGTGTCGCCGAAAATCCTGAGCGGGCTCACGCTCACCGACGGCGCCGCGCGCACGCACACGATCGCCGCGGGCGTGACGATCGCGCCGAACGCCTACGCGGTTTTCGTGCGCCTCCGCACCGCGGCGGCGACCGCGAAGGTCCCGACGGCGGCGATCCTCTACGAGTACGGCACGGGCCTCACCGCGACGACCGGCATCATCCTCGCGAACGGGACGACCGGCGCGATCAAGCTTTCCGACGGCGCGACGACGATCGCGACCGTGCCTTACGGATCCTTCGCGATCGGCGCCGTGGCGAAGACCCTCGAGCTCAAGGTGCTGACGTACGCGGGCGCACAGACCGCCTCATCGTGGTGCGCGGCCGCTACGCCGTGGGCCACCGGCAGCGACAACGGCACGCCCGGCGCCGTCGGCGACTGCCCTTAGTTCGTCTCCGAGTCGCGCTTCACTGCGGCGGCGCGGGCGGCGTCGGCTGCGCGGGCGCGTCGGGCGGTCCTGCGTCGGGAGGCGCCGGCTGCGGCTTCTTCTTCGGCGGCGGCTCGCCGTACTCGTTTCGCATCTTCGTCGCGAGCGCGTCGATCATCATCTGCTCGTGGTACTGCGGCATCTGCGGGAGCTGCATGACGACGCGCACCGGCGAGTCCGCCTCGCGCCCGCGCACCATTTCGAACGATCCCGGCGTCGACTTGTTCCCCGACTCGGTCGACCGGTACTCGAAGAGCAAGTACCCGCTCTCGATGTCCTTCTCGACGACCTTGAACCCCATGTCGACGCGCACCATCCGGAGCGCCGCGTTCCACGTCCGATCGTACGAATAGGGCGATTCGTACGTCGCCTTCGCCGATGCGGTCGGCGTCACGAGCGCCGCGGCCGCGACGGTCAGACCGAGCGCCGCGCCGAACGCGACACGGCGCCACGAGCACGTGAGGAAGGGAACCATGATCCCTTCGGATAGCGACGCTCCCCCGCGCGGGCCAACTTTTCGATCGCCGTCACGCCCGAGCGTCGGCGACTTCGTTCGCGTCTTTGAGGGCGCGGAGGCTCTTGCGATCGGTCACCAAGAAATACCCCGCGACCAAGAACGTCCACGCGACCTGCGTCACGAACAGCAAGAAGACGTAGGCCTCGCCCGGGCCGTTGTACATCTCGCGCGTGAAGTACATCGCCATGCCGGCGTACATCCCGGCCTGGAAGACGCCGACCATCCCGGGCGGTCCCGGGATCAGGATCGTCGCGCCGAGCATCCCCATGATCGCGCACACCTCGCCGAACGAGATCGACGTGCCGTCCGGATGCACGACCCCGCAACCCCACGCGAGGAGCCACATCCCGAACGCGTTGCACGCCCAGTAGATCGTCGTCTCGAAGAGAAACCCCGCCGTGTCGCGCCCGCGTCCGAGGAACGCGAGCCCCGTCGCGAACTTTTCGAAGGTGCCGGTGAGCTTCTCGGCGAGCTTCATCGAGATGCGCCCGATGATCGCGATGGTCATGCGGTGCGCCCAGCCGCGCGCGAAATAAAAGATCGCGATCACGCTGAACGCCGTCGTGAACAGCCCGAGCATCGCGAAGCCGTACATGCGCACCTCGCCGACCGTGATCGCGAGGTTGCCGACGCGCGCGTCGAGCGGCTGCTTCACCGGAACGAGGACGAGGGCGACGGCGAGGACGACGCTCAAGTAGAGGCCGTCGATGATCCGTTCGCCGAGGACGGTGCTCGTCGCGGCGGTGAGCGAGACCTTGCCCTTCTCGCGGATCATGTACGGGCGGACGAACTCGCCGATGCGGAGCGGCAGCGCGACGATCGCGGCGAAGCCGATGCACGACACCGACAAGAGGCGCCGCCGCGGAACGTCGGCGATGTTGCGCAAGAGGAAGCGCCAACGCACCGAGCGAAAATAAAACATGACCGCGAGCGTCCCGAGGTAGCCCGGGAGCGTCCACCACTTCACGCGCGCGAGGTCGGCCGTGTTCGGCACGAAGCCAAGCCCGGCGTGCCGGACCGTCGTCACGATGAAGTACGTGATGAACGCCGACAGGACGAGCTTGATCCAATGACGGCGAAGGAAGCCGTGCTTCGCGGGCACGGCGGCGTCGGTTTGGGGACGGGTCACGGGAACCACTCAGCCGGCCTATAGCACGCGAGAGGCCAACGGCCGGAAGCCGCGCGCGCACGGGCGAAGAGGGGCTGCGGCGGGCGTAGCGAGTATGACAATCGGGTCATGGCGGGCCAACGCGGCTACAGGCTCCAATAGCGAATACCGCGCTCCATCCGGTGCGGATCGAGCGCGCTCTTCACGTCGGTGACGACCCCGCCGTCCTTGACCATCGCGAGCAGCTTCGACTGCCCGAGCGCGAGGAACTCTTTGTGGCTCACGGCGAGGACCAGCCCGTCGAGCTTTTCGAAGCGATCGATCGGCGCGAGCGTGATGCCGTACTCGTGCGCGGCGTGCGCGGCGTCGGCGAGAGGATCGTGGAGGATCGCGTCGATCCCGAACTGTTTGAGCTCGGTGAGGATATCGGGGACTTTGCTGTTTCTCAGATCGTTGCAGTCCTCTTTGAACGTGAGACCGAGGACGCCGACCTTCGCGCCTTTGACGGTGATGTCCGCGTTGATGAGCATCTTGACCATGCGCTGCGCGACGTACGCGCCGACGTGGTTGTTGATGCGGCGCCCGGCGAGGATGACTTCGGGTTGGTAGCCGAGCTCCTGCGCCTTGGTCGTGAGGTAGTACGGATCGACGCCGATGCAGTGACCGCCGACGAGGCCCGGCTTGAACTTGAGGAAGTTCCATTTCGTTCCGGCCGCGGCGAGCACGTCGGCGGTGCGAATGCCCATGCGATCGAAGATGAACGCCAGCTCGTTCATCAGCGCGATGTTGATGTCGCGCTGCGTGTTCTCGATGACCTTCGCGGCCTCGGCGACCTTGATGCTCGGAGCCTCGTGGACGCCGGCGTCGATGATCCCGCCGTACGCCGCGGAGACACGCGCGAGGGTCGCGGCGTCCTCGCCGGAGACGACCTTCGTGATCCGTTCGAGCGTGTGCTCGTGATCGCCGGGGTTGATTCGCTCGGGGGAGTACCCGAGCTTGAAGTCGACGCTCTGCTTCAACCCGGAGTGCTTCGCGAGGATGGGGCCGCAGATGTCTTCGGTGACGCCGGGATAGACCGTCGACTCGTAGACGACGACCGCGCCCTTCGTCAGCGCCTTCGCCACCGTCTCCGACGCATGCGCGACGGCGCCGAGATCCGGCACGTTGTTCTTGTCGACCGGCGTCGGCACCGCGACGACGAAGAACGTGACGCCTTCGAGATCCTTCACGTCGCACGTCATCTTGAGCGGCGTCTTCTTCAGGACGTCCTCGGGGACCTCGTGATTTCGATCGTAGCCACGCCGAAGCTCGTCGACCTTCTCGCGATGGATGTCGAAGCCGATCGTCCCCGGATACTTTCGCGCGAACGCGAGCGCGACAGGGAGACCGACGTACCCGAGACCGATGACCGCAATCCGTTCGCTCATGTTCTAACGGCTCCCTCTGCCTCTTCCCCGCTCGCGTTTCACGCGCGTACGGTCCCCATGATCGCCCGCGGCCCTTCGGCGAGGAGGCGACGTGCTTCTTCGTTTCCGACCATCGCTTCGAGTCGCGCGATCGCCTTCACCACATCGTCGACGTCACGCGGCTTGTGCGCGTCGGAGCACGCGGCCTCGTAAGCGTCTTCCTCCAAGAGCTTCTCCGCCGCGCGCTGCGCCGCGCGCCCGTACTTGCCGACGAGCGCGCAGACGTCGAGGAGCAAGTGCGCCCCCGCGTCGAAGAGCGGATCGAGGCAGGCGTCGTCCTTCCACACCGGCTGGTACCGCTCGGGGTGCGCGAGGATCGGCGTGAGCCCGCATTTCTTCATGTCGAAGAAGCGATGCTGGATCTGCGCCGGGAACGCCGTCACCGGAAACTCGACGAGCGCCGCGCCGCCGCCAGGGTAGGGGAGCGCTTGGCCGTGCGTGAGGCGTTGGAAGACCACATCGTCGAAGAAGTGCTCGCTCGAGAGATGCACCTCGGGGAGCGCGCCCGCCGCCGCGCCCTCCACGAGGTGAGGCGCCATCTTCGCGAACGCAGCGCGGAGCGCGGAGCGATCGTTGTCGAACATCCCCGGGCGCATGTGCGGCGTCGCGACGACGACCGAGAAGCCTGCCTGATGGAGCCCGCGCAAGAGCGCGAGCCCATCGGCCGGCGTTCGACAGCCGTCGTCGATGTCGGCGATCCAATGGCTGTGGAGATCGACGAAGCCCCGCATGCGAGACCCGTCAGATATCACGCGCGAGCGAAAGGGCGAACTCGGCTCGCCTGCGTCGCCCGCGCCGCGACGCGAACGCGCCTTACGGAGTCGCCTTGGGCTGGCCACCGCCGGGCGGCGTCGGTGCGGGCGGCGGGACCTTGTTCGGATCCTGCCCCGCCTTGCGGAGCTCGGTGCACGCGTCCTGGTAGTGACCGTGGCAGCCCTGGCGGAGCATTTCGATGCCCTTGGCTTCGTTCTTCGCGACGCCCTCGCCCTTGAGGAGCATTTCGCCCGCGTGGCCGCAGGCCGGCGCGTAGTGGTGCGAGCAAGCTTCCGTGAAGACGTCGACCGCCGCCTTCGGATCTTTCGTCACGCCGCGTCCGTTGGCGAGGATGACGCCGAGGTCGACGCACGCCGACATGTACTTGAGGTCGCACGCCTGCTTGAAGAGCGCCGCCGCCTGCTTCTCGTCCTTCGGAACGTTGCCGCGTCCATTCGCGTAGACGTGCGCGAGGCTCGTGCACGCGTAGGCGCCGCCGTCGTCGCAGGCCTGCTTGTAGAAGCCGACCGCCTTGGCCTCGTCCTTCTGCACGCCGATGCCGCGCTCGTACATCGAGCCGAGGTGCGAGCACGCGAGCGCGTTCTTCTTGTTGCAGCCGTCGGTGTAGAGGCGAATCGCGTTCGCGTAGTCCGGAACGCCGTGCTCGTAGATCGAGCCGAGGTGGATGCAGGCGTTGGTGTCGCCGTCGTCGCACGCCTGCTTGTAGAACTCGATCGCGCGGTTCAAATCGCGCCCGGCCTGCATCCCCCACTCGTACATGTTGCCGATCGCGGTGCAGCTCTGCGCGTGCTTCTTCTTGCAGCCGTCGGCGAAGATCGAGAGCGCCTTCGTCTCGTCCTTCGGCGTGCCGATGCCGTAGTGATAGAGGCGGCCCATCGCGACGCACGCGTTCATGAAGCCGGTGTCGCACGACGCCTTGAGGATCGACATCCCCTTGGCGCCGTCTTTCTTCACCGGCTTGTAGCCGTACGCGTACGTGTTCCCGAGGATGACGCACGCGGCCTGATCCTTCGCGTCGCACTTCGCCTTGCATCCCGCCTCGTCGCCCGCCTTGCACGGAGACCCCGGAGGCGTCGCCGTCGCCGGCTGCGCGGCGGTGTTCGAAACGGGGGCGAGGACGGCGCTGAACGCGCCGACGGCCAGCATGGAGATCCAGATTCTCGAGCGCATGTTCGCAATCCCTTTCTCGCCCCGGCCGCGAACGCGATGGGGGCCTACGATTGATTGGGCGTTGGACGTCCCCCACCCGTACCGATTCACTAGAAGAAGCGAGAGACCTTCCGAACCAGCCCGCCGCGCGTGAAAAGCGCGCGGACACCGCGCTGGAGCCAACGAAAACTCTTGGCGCTGTAGGGGTACCAGAGTGCGTCGCCGCCGGGGAGACTGAAGCGCTCGACGTTGACGTGGCGCTTTTCGCACATGTCGCGGAGCGAATCGTCGCCATGAACGCGCCCGAAGCCCGACTGTTTGACGCCGCCGAACGGGGCCTCGATGGCGCCGTAGTTCGAGAGGACGTCGTTGACGACGACGCTGCCCGCGTGGATCCGCTCGGCCAAGCGCTCGCCTTTGGCGCGATCCTTCGTGAAGAGGTACGCGTTGAGCCCGAGGTGCGAGTCGTTCGCGAGGGCGATCGCTTCGTCGTCGCTCGCTACTTTTTGGATCGGAACGACCGGACCGAAGATCTCTTCCTTCATGACGCGCATCGTGTGGTTGCAGCCCGCGAGCACGGTCGGCTCGAAGAACTGACCCGGACCGGCGACGCGCTTGCCCCCCGCGACGAGCGTCGCACCGCGCTGCACGGCGTCGTGGACGAGATCCTCGGCGACCGCGATTTGCTTCGCGAAGATGATCGCGCCGACGTCGACGTCGCCCGCAGGATCGCCTTGGCGGAGCTCGCCGACGAGCGCCCGGACACGCGCGACGAGGGCGTCGTGGATCTTCTCGTGCGCGTAGACGCGCTCGACCGAGATGCACGCTTGCCCGGAGTTCGCGAAGCCTCCGAAGACGATCGCGCGCGCCGTCTTCTCGACGTCCGCGTCCGCGCACGCGACGAGCGGCGCCTTGCCGCCGAGCTCCATCACGCACGGAATCAAGCGCGCCCCGCACGCCGCCGCGACGCGCTTTCCCGTCTCGACGCTGCCGGTGAAGATCATCCGCTGGATGCCGGCGTCGATGAGCGCTTGCCCCGTCTCGGCGTAGCCGACGACGACGCCGAAGAGGTCCTCGGGGAGCCCCGTCGAGTCGTAGATCTCTTTCGCCTTCTTCAGGATGAGCGGCGTGACTTCGCTCGGCTTCACGACGACGGCATTCCCCGCGATGAGCGCCTCGAAGACGCTCCCCATCGGGATCACGAACGGGAAATTCCAGGGGGAGATGACGCCAACGACGCCGCACGGCGCGAAGTGGACGACGCTCCGCCGGTGCTTCAAGAGGTGCAGATCGATCGTTTGCGGAGCGAGGATCCGCGCGGCGTGCTCCGCGTAGTACGTCGCGAGATCGAGCACCGTCAGCACCTCGTGGACGAGCGCCTCCTGCCGCGGCTTGCCGCACTCGAGCGACAGGAGATCCACGATCTCGTCCATGCTCTCGAGGAGCGCGTCGCGAAACCGGAGCACGCGCGACGCGCGCTCTTCGACCGGAAGCACCGCCCACGCCGCCTGCGCCTTTCGCGCGCGCGCCACCACCGCGACGACGTCGTCGCGCGACGCGACCGGAACCTCGCCGAGGAGCGCGCCCGTGGCCGGCGCGTACGAAGACACGGTCTCGCGCGAATCGATCGCTCGAATCGGGCGAAACGGAATCGAGGCGCTCATGCGCGCTCGATCAGCTCGATCTTGTAGCCGTTCGGATCCTCGACGAACGCGATGACGGTCGTCCCGTGCTTCATCGGCCCCGGCTCGCGTGTCACCTTGCCGCCGGCGTTGCCTTGCCGTACGCGATCGCACGCCCCCTTGATGTCGCTCGTGCCGATCGCGACGTGGCCGAAGGCGTCGCCGAGCGTGTAGCTCGACGTCTCCCAGTTGTGCGTGAGCTCGATGACCGCGCCGTCTTCCTCGCTGCCGTAGCCGACGAAGCACAGCGTGAACTTGCCGTCGGGGTACTCGCGCTCGCGGATGACCTGCATCCCGAGCGCCTCGACGTAGAAGCGCTTGCTGGCGGCCAAATCGTTCACGCGGAGCATCGTGTGGAGGATTCGCATGGGCGGGCATCCTACGACGCGGCTAGGCTGGTGGGACGTGAAAGCGATCGAGCTCGTTCGCAAGGTGTCCGCGGTGCAAGCGCGCCTGCGCGGATCGCTGCGCGCGCGCGGCGAGCGTGCGGGCGCGGGTGGTGGAGGAGCGATGGCGAGCGCGGGGCGCGTCATGGCGCTGCGGATCGTGCAGGCGACGACGATCGCCGCGCGGCAGATGCAGTCGCTGCCGATTCCGGCCCCGCGTCCGGCGGAGCGCGTGGTGCTCTCGGCGGCGGCGTCGCAGCTGCGTGCGATGGCGGACATGGCCGAGCTCGGTGGGGCGTCGGGCGATCCGCAAATGGCGGAGATCGAGGGGGCGCTCGGGAAGCTCGTCGCGGAGACGCTCGCGCTCGTCGACAAGGTGCTCGCGACGGATCCGGAGCTCGCCGCGCCCCGCGCTCGGCCGGCGTTGCCGTCGACCGAACAAGAAGGGGCGAATGATCCGCCGCGAAAGATCCACTTCTGACCTTCGCGGTGCGTGTTTCCTCTCTTCGCGCCGTCGTTTTTGCCCGCATCGAGGTGGAATAGGAAGGTCGGAAGAGCGGAAGGATCGAGAGTCAGGCCTTCTGATCTTCCGATCTTCCTGTTCAAATCATCTCTTCGCTCCCGATTCCCAAGCCACACTCCGGGCATCCTCGTCGGCACACCTCGATGCGTGCGATATCGCCGAAAAACGCGGAATTGTTGAGCCATCGGTCCTCGACGTGGCTTCGCGCGCTCGCGTCACTCCGACGTCTCTTTCGCTCCAGCGCCGCCGAAACCGTGAAAGCACGCGCTTAGCCGTGTAAACTTTCAGAGGCATGGTCGAGGTGTTGGCACCGGAGGACCTCGTCGACGACTGGGACGACCTGTCGACGAGCGATCTCGCGCCCGGAACGCGCCTCGGACGCTACGAGCTCCTCGTCCCCGTGGCGTACGGCGGCATGGCGCGCGTCTGGGCGGCGCGGCAGCACGGGCAGCGCGGCTTCTCGAAGATCGTCGCGATCAAGACGATCCTCCCGCACCTCGCGCGCGAGCCGGAGTTCGAGCGGATGTTCCTCGACGAGGCGCGGATCGCGTCGGGCGTGCACCACCCGAACGTCTGCGAGATCTACGAGCTCGGCGAGGAAGGGCACTGCCTCTACCTCGCGATGGAGTGGGTGAACGGCGAGTCGCTCGTCCACATCCTCCGTCCAAACCGCAAGACGACGATCCCGATCGACATGCGCGTTGCCGCGCGCATCTGCGCCGACGCCTGCGCCGGGATCCACGCCGCGCACAACCTCGGCGACGACGACGGCCACCCGCTCAACGTCGTGCACCGCGACGTGTCGCCGCACAACATCCTCGTCGCCATCGAAGGCAACGTGAAGGTGACCGACTTCGGCGTCGCCAAGGCGTACGGCCAGATGCACCAGGCGACGGTCGCGGGGCAGATCAAAGGCAAGGTCGCGTACATGGCGCCGGAGCAGATCACCGGCGCGCCGATCGATCGACGGAGCGACATCTACTCGGTTGGCTGCGTGCTCTACGAAGCGACGACCGGCGCGCAGCCGTTCCGCGGCGACAACGATCCGCAGGTGATGCAGGCGGTGATCCGCGGCGAGTACGTGCCGCCGTCGCGCGTCGTCAACGGGTATCCGGCGCAGCTCGAGCAGATCATCTTTCGCGCGCTGCAGCCCGATCCCGCGAATCGTTTTCCGACGGCGGAGTCGATGCGCCTCGCGCTCGAGGACTGGATCGTGCGCTCGGGTCCGATCATGGCGCCGTCGCAGGTGGCGACCGTCGTGCGGCAGCGATGCGGCGTCGAGATCGAGAAGCGACGCGAGCGGCTCCGGTCCGCGGTCGATGCGTCGCAGGCGTCGGCGGATGCGTCGGGCGGCTATGCGCCGCCGCCGGTCGAGCACACGCCATCGCAGCAAGGCGTGAAGCTGCAGCTGCCCGGATCGCACAGCGGCGTGAAGCCGGCCGCGCTGTCGCCGCACGCGATGCGTCCGCGCATGTCGTCGCAGCCGGAGCCGAGCGTCGTCGTAGGCGACGTCGCGGGAGGGCACTCGCCGATGGCGCCGCCGGTGATGCCTTCGCCGTTCGCGCAGTCCTCGCCGCAGCAGCCGGGGCCGCCGCCGAACGCGTTGCGTGCGCCCATCACGATCAGCACCGAGCGTTCGATCGGCGGCGGTGGCGGCGGGCGTGTCCTCGTCGCGGCGCTCATCGGCGGCGGCTTCGCGGTCGTGCTCCTCGTGGCGGGGCTCGTCGTGTGGCGGATGTCGCCCGCGTCCGTGACCGCGCCGACGGCGGTCGCTTCGAGCGTCGCGTCGCCGCCGCGGGCTTCGGCGTCGGCGATCGCGTCGGCAGCTCCGTCGGCGTCTGCGGTCGCGGCGCCCGCGCCGGTCGCGGAGATCACGTTCAAGATCGTCCCCGACGACGCCATCCTCATCGTCGACGGCAAAGAGCTCGCCCCCGGCGCGCGCACGATCCCGCGTCCCGCACCCGGCGCCGTCGTCAGCGTCGTGGTCCGCGCGGCCGGTCATCACGACGAGCCGCTCCGCATCGACGATGGCGTCCCTGCGATCGTCGACATCTGGCTCCAGCCGAACGTCGCGCCGAAGCCGGGCGCGGGCGGACCGGGACCGGGCGTCGGTGCTGCTGGCGGGCAAGGCCAACCTTCGGGTCCTGTCGTTCCGCAGCGCGGCGGGCCCGCGCCCTTGCCGCCGCCGAATCCGTTTTGACGCTTCCACTTCCCGCGTTTCGTTTCGGGATACCTTCGGACGAATGAGGAGATGCTTCCCTTGACGCGTGCCTTCGTGAAGCTCGTGGTTCTCGTTGCGCTGTCGTCGATCGCGCCGTCGCTCCGCGCGCAGGTCTCGGCGGACGAACCCGCTCCTGCCACGCAGGGCGATCCGGCAAAGATGGCGCGCGACCGCTACAACGCGGGTCTGCAGGCGTACCAGTCGCGTCGCTTCCGCGAGGCCGCGCTCCACTTCGAGGCGGCGTCGGCGGCGGTCACGAGCGCGATCGCGCTCTACACGGCGGGCACCGCGTGGGAGCTGTCGGATCAACCCGAGCGCGCGGCCGACGACTTCGCGCGGTGCCTCGCGCTCCCGAACTTGCCGCAAGACAAAGCCAACAACGCGCGTGATCGCCTCGCCGCGTTGCAGATGGTGCTCGGTCGCGTCGAGGTGACGGCACCGGACGGCTGGCGCGTTCAGCTCGACTCGAACACCGAGCTGCCTACGCCCGCGGTGCTGCACGGCTCGGCGGGGACGCACACGATCACCGGGCGCTCGCCCGACAAGCAGATCGATCGACGCACGGTGACGCTCACCATCGGCCAGCCGTTGAAGGTCGAGCTCACGCCGCCGCCCGAGGTGAAGAAGGAGCCGCCGCCGTCGGAGCCGGTGAAGCCGCCGTCGGAGCCGGTAAAGCCGGCGTCTCCGCTGGAGTCGTCGTCGGGATCGAGCTTTCGCAGAGGCCTCGGCTTCGGCGCGATCGGATTCGGCGGCGCGGCGCTCGTCAGCGGCATCGTGCTCGGATTGCAGGCGAACGGCGCACGCGACGCGTACAACGCGCGCCCGTCGCAAGAGGGCTTCGATCACGCGTCCGCGCTCGCGACGTGGACGACGGTCGCGTTCATCGGCGGCGCGGTGTTCGTCGCCGGCGGAGTCGCGCTCGTGATCTGGCCCGCGTCAAAGCCTTCGGGTCCGGCGCACGAGCCGCCGCCGCACGAGAAGGACAAGAACGACGACACACCGCCGGCGGCGCCGATCGGTCGCCGCGCGCCGAGCGGTGCGCCCATCGAGTCGCTCGTGCTCACGCCGACGCTCGGCGGCGCCGTCGTGCGAGGAACGTTCTGATGCGCACACGACTCTTCGTTGCCATCGCGGTCCCGTCGCTCGCGTGCGTCGCGATCATCGCCGCGGGCTGTTCGCTCGGGCTCGACGCATCCCTCATCAACGGCGGCGGCGACGGTGGAACGGCCGGCGATGGAGGCCGCGACGACGTCGAAGGCGGCGGCGACGGAAGCGGCGATCACTCGACGCAGCCCCCGCCTCCTGGCTCGTGCAACCAGGACTCCGACTGCAAGAGCACGAGCGCGTGCGTGAAGGCGACGCACTGCGATCTCGCGATCCACCTCTGCGCGTTCGACGTCTGCCCCGTCGCCGCGTGCCAGTCGGCGGCGTGCGACACGATGGCCAACATGTGCTCGGTGCCCGCGTCGTTCGGGTTCCACGCCTCGTCGTTCAAGGTGACGACCGGCGGCGTCGGGTGCGGCGGAGTCGCGTCGCGTTGCTTCGCGGCGGCGTATCCGTTCGTCTTCGTCGGAACGACGAACGGCGTCGTCGCCTACCAAGTCGGCGATCCCGCGAACTCCGCGCCGCCCGTCGTGCCGGTCGGCGGCCTGCCGTTCCTCCCGTCGCGCATCGTCGCGAGCGGGCGTCGCGTGTACTTCATCGGCAACGTCGTCGGCTCGGGACCGACGTACCACCTCGCGATCGCCTCGCTCGACGTCCCGCAGAACCCGTTCGTCACGGCGTTCGCGGCGACGACGGCGTTCGTCGGTTACCCGCAGCCGGGCGCGCCCGAGGCGTTCCCCGGCACCAACGGCGCGATCTTCCTGGTGTACCCCGATTCGGTGAAGGCTTGGCCGACCGCGCTCATCAACGCGCCGATCCAAGACTCGTCGTCGATCAGCACCCTCGCGTCTCCGGGGATCGCGATGGGCGCGAGCGTCGTCGCGGCGAGCGGCTCGCGCCTCGTGACGTACCACTGGGCCGACGCGGCGAACGGGTACATGGCGGCGTTCAGCTTCGAGAACGGCGCGGGGACGTCGAACGCGCAGAACGGCGGCGAGACGACGGCGAGCGACATGGGGACGATCTATCCGCAGGCGTTCTTCGCGCAGGGCAACGACGGAAGCCTCCTCTGGTCGTCGCCTGCGACGAACACGCCGGACGGCGGACCGTTCAACACGGCCGCCGCGCGTATGACGTGGCTCGTCGCGGACGACAAGGCGACGGCGTTCGCCGAGACCGTGAAGATCGACATGGAGACGTACGCGCCGCCGATCGCCTACGGCTCATCGGTCGCCGGGCCGATGGCGTGGATCGACGCGAAGACGGCGCTCGTCATCGCGGCGGCGAAGCAGGATCCGACGAAGCAGACCAGCGTGCAGATCGCGTCGCGCACGATGCTCCCGGCGTCGCTCCTCCCCGGACGTCGCTACGTCCTACCGGTCGACGTCTACCACGTGGGCGCCGCCGCGTCGGGCGCGTTCGCGTACGCGCTTGCCGCCGACGACATGATGAACCAGAGCGCGACGGTGCACGTGTTCGCGCCGTCGTGCATGTGATCCGCGCGCCATCTGCGTGCGGTCATCCTGAGCGCGCCGCGAAGGATCCGCCGCGCTCACGCCCAGCGAAGGAGCGACGTCTCGTACGGGTGAGTCATCGCCGCGTTCCACGGCATGATGCGCGTGGCGAACGCGTGCGCGCCGCTCGCGTGCGTAGGGATCTCGCCGCTGAAGCGGTAGAGGCCGTCGCCGAGCTCGTCGACGAGCGCCATCCGCACGATCTCGCCGAGCGCGAGCTCGTGACCGCCCGATGTCGGCCCATGATAGAGCTCGACCGCGACGTCCTCCGGCGCGAGCGCGCCGAGCTTCACGACCGCGTCGACGGTCATCTTCTCGCCGACCTGCAGCTCGATCGACGACTTGAGCGCGATGTCGCGCACGCCGACTTGCGGCCACGCCTCGCGGACGCGCTGCTTCCACGCCGCGAGCTCCTTCGCGCGGGCGAGATCGCTGTCCATCATTTCGTTCGAGAGCTTCACCGCCGGCACGTAGAAGCGCTCGGCGTACTCGCGGACCATGCGCATCGTGTTGAACTCGGGCACGAGCAGCGAGATCGCCGCCTTCATCCGCTTGACCCACGCGCGCGGGATTCCGTTTCGCGGATCGCGCTCGAAGAAGAGCGGCGCGACTTCGCGCTCGAGCAGATCGTAGAGGAGCTCGGCCTCGACGCCGTCGCCTTCGCCGTCGTGGTACTCCTCGCCTTGGCCGATCGCCCAGCCGATCTCGGTCCCCTGGTTCTTCCACGCTTCGGCGAACCATCCGTCGAGGACGCTGACGTTGAGCGCGCCGTTCGCCGCGGCCTTCATGCCGCTCGTGCCGCTCGCTTCGAGCGGACGGCGCGGCGTGTTGAGCCACACGTCGACGCCCGACACCATCGCGCGCGCGATGCGCATGTCGTAGTCCTCGATGAAGACGACCTTGCCGCGAAGGCCTGCGTCGCGGCTCGCGTGGACGATCGAGCGAATGAGCTCTTTGCCGCCTTTGTCCTGCGGGTGCGCCTTGCCCGCGAAGACGAGCTGAATCGGGCGATCCGGATCGCCGAGCAGCCGCTTCACGCGATCGATGTCGCTGAAGAGGAGGGCGGCGCGTTTGTACGTCGCGAACCGTCGCGCGAAGCCGATCGTGAGCGCGCGCGGATCGAGCGCCTCTTCGCATCGCGTGACCTCTTCGCGACCCGCGCCGCGCCGGTGCGCCGCGCCCGTGAGCCATCGACGCGCGAGCGTGACGAGGCGATGCCGGCGGTGCTCGTGCGTCTGCCACAGCTCGGCGTCCGGGATCTCTTTCGTGCGCGCCCAGATCTCGGAGTCGTCGCTCGCCTCGGCCCAACGCGGCCCGAGGTAGCGCGTGTAGAGGCTGCCGAGCTCGTTCGCGATCCACGACGCCGAGTGGACGCCGTTCGTGATCGACTGGATAGGTATCTCGTGGACCGGCAAATCCGGCCACAGCGCGCTCCACATCTTGCGCGACACCTCGCCGTGAAGCGCGCTCACGCCGTTGTAGTGATCCGCCGCGCGCATCGCGAGCACCGGCATCGAGAACGACGCGCCCGCGTCGTGCGGGTTCACGCGGCCGAGCGCGAGCAGATCTTCTTCGGAGAGACCGAGCGGCGCGCGGTACGGCTCGAGGTAGCGCATGACGAGCTTTGGTTCGAACGCGTCGTTGCCGGCCGGCACGGGCGTGTGCGTCGTGAAGATGAGCCCCGCCGAGCACGCCTCGCTCGCGACCTGGAACGACGCGCCGCGCTCGCGCATGACGCGACCGATCCGCTCGATCGCGAGGAACGCCGAGTGCCCTTCGTTCATGTGGCAGACCGTCGGCGAGAGCCCGACCGCCTCGAGCGCGTGCGTCCCGCCGATGCCGAGCATGATCTCTTGGCGAACGCGGAACTCTTGATCGCCGCCGTAGAGAGGACCCGTGATCGATCGGTCCGCGGGCGTGTTGATCTCGAGGTTCGCGTCGAGCAAGAACAACGGGACGCGCCCGACCTGCACGCGCCAGAGCTGCGCGTGGACGACGCGGTCGGGGTACTGCACTTGAATGAAGAGTCGCTTGCCCGTGCCGTCGAGGACGGGCTGCACGGGGAGGCGATGCCAGTCGTTGATCGGGTAGCGCTCGCCCTGCCATCCGTCGTCGTTGAGCACCTGCCGGAAGTATCCCTCGGCGTACGCGAGGCCGACGCCGACGAGCGGAAGGCCGAGATCGCTCGCGGTCTTCAAGTGATCGCCCGCGAGGACGCCGAGGCCGCCGGAGTAGATCGGGAGCGACTCGTGGAGTCCGTACTCCATCGAGAAGTACGCGATGCGCGCGCCCGACGCCTTCGGGAACGTGCGCGAGAACCAGCCTTCGCGCGACATGTACCGTTGGAACGTCTGCCACGCTGCTTCGAGGTGGCTGAGGAACGCGTCGTCGGTCGCGAGCTCGTCGAGGCGCGACTGATCGATGATCGAGAGGAGCTCGATCGGGTTGCCGTGAACCGACTCCCACAGATCCGGATCGATGCGGGTAAAGAGCTCGCGCGCGACCGGTGCCCACGCCCACCAGAGGTTGTGCGCGATGTCGCGGAGCCGCTCGAGCGGGACGGGGAGACGCGGAACGACGGTGAAGCGGTGGAGCGTGGGCATGGGGCGCGAGGATATCCGGGTGTCGAGGGGTTGCACGTCCACGAAGCGTAACGCAGAAATGAGTTACGTCTAGGCTGTGCTAGATGCAAGCGCGATGCTGTCTCGACACTCCACGGGAGAGCCGTTTCGCGTCCCGCGATGGCTCCGGAATCGCCACATCCAAACCCTCGGCGCTGCGCTGCCGCTGCACGCGCCGCGTCCGTTCACGCCGCCGGGCTCCGTCGAGGAGCGCATCGCGTTCTCTGTCGACGATCGCGACGATCGCGACGACGGCGACGAAGTCATCGGGCGCGCGTGGTGGCATGCGGGCTCCGAGCCTCGCGCGACGGCGCTCGTGATCCACGGCGTCGGCGGAACGAGCGAGAGCGCGTACGTCGTTCGCGCGGCGCGCGCGCTTCATCGCAGCGGCATGCACGTCGTGCGCGTCAGCCTCCGCGGCGCCGGCGAAGGATTGCACACCGCGCGCGCGATGTACCACGCCGGAATGAGCGACGATCCGCGCCGCATCGTCGAGCAGCTCGCGCGCGACGCGCGCGTCGCTTCGCTGGTCGTCCTCGGGTTCTCCCTCGGTGGGAACGTGTCGCTCAAGCTCGCGGGCGAATGGGGCGGCGACGCGCCGGCGAAGGTCGCTGCGATCGCGGCGGTGTCCGCGCCGCTCGATCTCGTCGAGGTGTCGAAGGTGCTCGAGCGGATTCGATCGTTGCCGTACCGCGCGTGGGTATTGAAGGGGCTCATCGGCCAGGCGACGAGCCTCGCGCGCGCCCATCCGAAGCACGTGAAGTTCGATCCGAAGGGGCTGTGGCGCGTGCGCACGATCCGCGAATACGACGAGATCGTCGTCGTGCCGACGCACGGCTTTCGCGATGCGCACGACTACTACGCGCGCTCGAGCTCGGGCCCCCACCTCCGCGACATCCGCGTCCCGACGCTCCTCGTTCATGCAGAAGACGATCCGATGGTGCCCGGCGCGACCGTGAAGCCGTTCTTCGGCACGTTGCCGTCGAGCGTCGAGATCGCGTGGAGCGAGCGCGGTGGCCACGTCGGATGGTACGCGGGCCTCGACGAGGACCGTTGGGTCGACACGTGGGCGATGAAGAGCGTGCGCCGCTTCTTCGAGACGCACCTTGCCGCGCGCGCGACCTCAGCCCTCGTCGAGCGCGATCGCGTTCTCTAGGCGACCGAGGCCGTCGATCTCGAGCGCGACGACGTCGCCCGGTTTCAACCACTGGTCTTTGGTGATCTTCGATCCATTGAGCTCGAGGAAGCAGCCCGTGCCGCACGTCCCCGAGCCGATGACGTCGCCCGGATGCAACGTCACGCCGTAGCTCGCGCGCTCCATGATCTGCGCGAACGTCCAGCTCATGTCTTTGACGTTGCCGCGCGACACCTGCACACCGTTCACGAAGGCGCGCATCTCGAGATCGTACACGTCGCCCTTCGCCGCGCGCGCGCCGCCGTTCACGAGGCGCGGCGCGAGCTCGTCCTTCGTCACGAGCCACGGTCCGAGACCCGTCGCGAAGTCTTTCCCTTTCGCCGGACCGAGCGACATCTTCATCTCTTCCATCTGGAGAACGCGCGCCGAGAAATCGTTCATGATCGTCATGCCGAAGACCGCGTCGTCCGCGTTCGCCGCCGTGAGATTCTTCGCCTTCGTGCCGACGACGATCGCCGCTTCGAGCTCGAAATCGAGGCGATCCATTTGCAGCTTCTGCACGCGCAGCGGGCCCGGGCCGACGACCGCTTGGTGGTTCGTGAAGTAGAAGACGGGGAACTGATCGAACTCCGGGATCATCTCGAGGCCGCGGTTGCGACGCGCGGTGGCGACGTGCTGGCGGAACGCGTAGCCGTCGCGCATCGACGGAGGGCGCGGGATGGGCGAGACGAGCTTCACGCTCGACGCCGGAACC
>JAYVXB010000263.1:0-6348 GCA_043785585.1 Deltaproteobacteria bacterium
TCGCGCTTCTTCCAGATCCTCCTCGGCGAAGGGGCGCTCGACGGCGTGCGCGTCTTCGATCGCCGCACCGTGCGGCGCGCGATCGCCGAGCAGTCGTACCTCGAGGTCGACTCGTTCCTCGGAATGCCGGTTCGCTACGGGATGGGCTTCATGCTCGGCACGGACATGCTCAGCCCGTACGGCGCCGACTCGCGCCACGCCTTCGGTCACATCGGCTTCACCAACGTGGTCGCGTACGCGGATCCCGATCGCGACATCAGCGTCGGCCTCATGACGAGCGGCAAACCGTTCATCACACCCGGACAGCTCACCTGGCTCGCCGTGGCTCGCACGATCGCGCGCGAGTGCCCACGAAACTGATTGGAGATCGCATGCACTACGGCGTTACGATGTTCGTCACCGATCAGACCATCGGCCCTGTCGCGCTCGCGCGTGCGGTCGAAGAGCGCGGGCTCGACTCGATCTTCCTGCCGGAGCACACGCACATTCCGGTGAGTCGGCGCACGCCGTATCCGGTCACCAACGGTCCGCTCCCTGAGGAGTACAAGCGCACGATCGATCCGTTCGTCGGGCTCGCTGCGGCGGCGGCGGTCACGACGCGCATTCGGGTCGGGACCGGGGTCTGCTTGGTCGCGCAGCGCGATCCGATCGTCACGGCGAAGGAAGTCGCGTCGCTCGATCTGGTGTCGAACGGTCGCTTCGTCTTTGGCGTCGGTACGGGTTGGAACGAGGACGAGGCGGAGGATCACGGGATCGTCTTCAAGAGGCGGCGCGCGATCGTGCGCGAGCGCTTGCTCGCGATGAATGCGCTGTGGACGAGCGACGAGGCGTCGTTCACGGGAGAGCACATGAAGCTCCCGCCGAGCTGGGCGTGGCCCAAGCCGGTGCAGCGTCCGCGCCCGCCGGTCTTCTTCGGCGGAGCGGCGACGCAGAAACTCTTCGATCTGATCGCCGAGGTCGGCGACGGATGGATGCCGATCGGCGGCGCGGGCGTCGCGGCGATGATGCCGGAGCTCGCGAACGCGTTCGAGCGCGCGGGGCGCGATCCGAAGTCGGCGCGCGTGACCATCTACGCTGCTGTCCCCGACGCGAAGAAGCTCGGGTACTACCGCTCGCTCGGCGTCGGCGACGTCGTCATGCAACTGCCGCCCGCGGGGAGCGACGTCGTGCTGCCGCTACTCGACGCGTTCGCCGCGATCGTGCGCGAGGTCGGCTGAGGGGGTGACCCGCGTCGGCGAGGACCAACGCGGTGTCGACGTGGGTCGTTCGGCGAAGCGTGTCCCCCTTAGCGGCGCCGCCCATCCGTCGCTGGTCACCGCGTTCCCCACGTCGGACCGCGAGATCCACGTCGGAGGAACGCATGCCCCCCGGAGCGACTCGCTCCGCCCTTACGCGTCTACGCGTCGGTCAGGGCCGGACCTCGCGGTCCGCTTTCCCGAACTGCAGCCGGCAGAAGCGGATCTCGAGGCTCGCGTGCCGGAAACCAGTCCACGCTCGGCACGCGTCGAGATCCGCTCTGGGTACCTCGAGGTCCGCCCGAACGAGACCGAGCTCTCTATCGCGTGAGTCGAGGTCCGTCGCACGGACCGCGACGTCCGCCGTTTGCGAAGGGCCGTCCGCGCGTCGTGGAGCGAGGTCCGGCTCGGCGGTCACGCGCCACTCTCACGCGGAGCACTGGGCCGGTGTCGATTCTTCGCAACGTCGCCCGGGGCGTTCCGACAAACAAAGAAAGGAAAGACAGACGTGGATTCGGGGCGCGCATCCCGCGCGTCGCGCGCCCACGTTCCTCGACGGAGTGACAGTGAAATGAAAACCAACAAGACGACCCAGGCACAGCAAAACAAGAAGATCATCGAGGGCTTCAACGAGCACTACAAACCAAGTCAGGTGATCTCCATCAATGGCAGTCAGGAGAAGGTGTCCGAAGTCGTTCAACGCATCCAGAACGTCGTCGATCTCGCCAAGAGCAGCGCGGGCGCGCAGGCGACGTGGCGCGAGGCAGTCAGGGTCGAACGCGAAGGGACGAAGGCGATCGCAGCTACGCTGCGCGCCGTACGCAACATCATCGCTGGCGCGTTCGGTGAGAACAGCAAGCAGCTACTCGATTTCGGGTTCACGCCGCGCAAGCGGACAAAGACCACAGTCGAAGTGAAGGCGGAAGCGGTCAAGAAGCTGCGTTCGACCCGCGAGGCGCGTCACACGATGGGCGCGAAGGAAAAGAGAAAGATCAAGGGCGGCGCGACTGCGGCAGTCGGCCAGGGACGGCCGCGTGTTGCGAGCGCGTCGAACGGCGGTGCGAGTACCAACGGAGCGACGACTGCGAATGGATCGGCCGAGAGCGAACCGTCCACACCCAACGCGTGACCGATGAGTTCGCGTCGACGGCCCCGCCGTGGTTCGCTTTGCGGGCGGCCACGGTGGGGCCGTGTCGCTCGTTCTCGCGTGCGCTCTCGGCTGCACTGAAAACGAGGTGGTTGGCGCACCACGTTCCGTCTTCAATCGCCGAGAGCGCGACTCGCGTTCCATCACCGACAGCATCACGTCGGTCTCGGTGTCCGCAGCGAGGAGCAGAGTCGCCGACTTCGTCCGTGGTGACGCACGGGATGTCGAGCCACCTCAGCGCGCGCCGCGGGCAGGGAAGGTCGGTCAGTTGATAGAGACGCCATCGCGGTCGGCCTTCTCGCCGAGCTCAGCCAGGATCCGCTCCGCGAGCGTCTTGTCCGCGCCCGCTTCGACGGGGGCGCCGAAAACGAACGCTATTGGCGCAGTACGTTCACGCTCGTCTCCGTGGAAGTCGGAACCACAGGGATAGGCTCGACGCGGGCAACGACGCGCGGGTTCGACAAACGCAGCTCGAGCTCACGGCTGTAGAGCCACGCCAAGAAGCGCGTCGTCCCCTCGACGGCGTGCGCGGCGCGCAGCGAAGGGAAGACCTCGAACGCATGCTGCGCGCCTTCGATCTCGACGTGAACGACTGGAGCCTCCGACACCGTTCGCAGAGCCTCCGCGAACCGGCGCGCCTCGGCGGGCGGTGCGAGCGTGTCGCGATCGCCGTGCACGAGGAGAAACGGCGGCGCGTCGCGGTGGACGAGCGCGATCGGCGACGCTTTCGCGAAGAGCTCCGGTTTCTCGCAGCGACGCGCCTTCATCACGGAACCTTCGATGAGGCTGTCGAACGATCGATCCGGCCAATGGCCATGGCGATCCTCGAAGTCGTAGACGCCGTAGAACCCGACGCACCCGGCGACGCGCGTGTCGATCTCCTCGAAGCCCGGCTGAAGCGTCGGATCGTTCGGTGTGAGTGCGGCGAGGGCGGAGAGGTGCGCGCCGGCGGAGTTGCCCGCGACGACGATGAAGTCGGGATCGGCGCCGTGATCGGCGGCGTGCTCGCGCACCCACGCGAGCGCGCGCTTCACGTCGATGAGGTGGTCGGGGAAGGTCGCGTAGGGGCTGAGGCGGTAGTCGACCGAGAAGCAGACCCAACCGAGCGACGCGAGGTGCTTCATCAGCGGGAGGCCTTGGTAACGTCGATGGCCAATGACCCAGCCGCCACCATGCACGTAGACGAGCGTCGGCGCGCGCGTGGGTTTGACGCGCGGCGCGTGCACGTCGAGGTGGAGCGCGAACCGTTCCTCTTTCCAGAAACGGATGTTTCGCTTCACGACGATGCCGCGCGGGCGCGCGAAGAAGGGAAGCAAGAGCGGCCAAAGACCGACGCGCGACGCGAGCCACGGAGCTGCGGTCGATGCGACTCGACTCGAATGGTCCTCGCCGAGCGCAGATGCGAACGCGCGCGCGAACGCAGAGCCGGCGCGAGCGCCGCGCGTTTGCAAGACGACGAGCGCGAGCGACGAAGCGACCACGAGCGCGAGCCCGACCCACCCGTGCCACGCGCCGAGCGCGCCGAAGTAGACGAGCGCCGTCGCGCCGAGCACCTGCGCCGCGACGTGGTGCATCGCCAGCTCGCTCGTGAGCCAGCTCGCGAAGAACATCACCACCGCGTACGGCGCGGGCGTGCGCGGTGGACGCCACGCGTTGAACGCGAGGTACGCACTCGCGACGCCGAACGCGAGGAGCGCCCAGCTCGTCATGGCCGTTCGAGGATGATCGCCATGCCTTGCCCGCCGCCGACACACAGCGTGGCGAGCCCGGTCTTCTTTCCGCGCGCTTCGAGGGCGTGGAGGAGCGTCGTCACGAGGCGCGCGCCCGTCATGCCAAATGGATGGCCAAGCGCGATCGCGCCGCCGTGGACGTTCAACTTCTCGATCGGGATCTCCAGCGCGCGCGCCGACGGAATCACCTGTGCGGCGAACGCTTCGTTGATCTCGACGAGATCGATGTCGGCGATCGTCTTCTTTGCGCGACGGAGCACGCGTCGCGTCGCTTCGATCGGCCCGAGCCCCATGATCTCGGGCGCGAGCCCCGACACCGAAGTGGCGACGATGCGCGCGCGCGGTGAGATCCCGAGCGCCTTCGCGCGTGTGTCGCTCATGACGACGACCGCAGCGGCGCCGTCGTTCAACGGGCAAGCGTTCCCCGCCGTGACGCGCCCGTCGGGCCGGAACACCGGCGCGAGCGTCGCGAGCTTCTCCACCGTCGTGCCCGCGCGCGGTCCGTCGTCGCGATCGACGACCGTGCCGCTCGGCGTCGTGATCGGCGTGATCTCCGTCGTGAAGAGGCCGTCTTTCTGCGCGGCCACGGCGCGCTCCTGCGACCGTACGGCGAAGTCGTCCATCTCGGCGCGCGTGATCCCTTCGCGATCCGCGACAGTCTCAGCGGTCTCGCCCATCGTGACGTAGAGGTTGGGCATCCCGCCCTCGCCAAAGCGCGCGTTCTTCGTGTCGGGCATGCCGTCGGATTTCCCTCTCGGGAAGCGGCTCACCGTCTCGACGCCCGCCGCGACGAACGCGTCGCCCTCGCCCGATGCGATCGCGTGGTACGCCATGCGAATCGCCTGCAGCGACGAGGCGCAGTACCGGTTCACCGTGGTCCCCGGCACGTCGCGAAACCCCGCGAGCACGCTCACCGCGCGCGCGATGTTGTACCCGGCCTCGCCCGCAGGTTGCGCGCAGCCGACGATGACGTCTTCGATCTCGTTCGGATCGAGCGACGGGACCTTTGCGAGCGCGGCACGGACGATCGCCGCAGCGAGATCGTCGGGTCGCATGTCGATGAGCGCTCCCTTCGTCGCACGTCCTATCGGACTTCGTGTCGCGGAGACGATCCAAGCTTCGGTCATGATGCGCTCCCGTATACCTTCGCCGCCGGCACCGCTTGCGCCAGCAAATCGCGCACGCACGCGCCGATCTCCGTCGCTTCCCAGCGCGCGCCCTTGTCGATCGCCGGACCCTCGCGCCATCCGTCCGCGACGCTGATCTTTCCGCCCGCGATCTCGAAGACGCGTCCCGTCACGGCGCGCGACTCCGCGCTTGCGAGCCACGCGACGAGCGGCGCGACGTTCTCAGGCGCCATCTTGTCGAAGCCGCTCTCGGGCTTCGCCATCATCTCGGCGAACACAGCTTCCGTCATGCGCGTGCGCGCGGCGGGCGCGATCGCGTTCGCGGTCACCCCGTAGCGTCCGAGCTCTGCGGCCTCGACGAGCGTGAGCGCGAGGATTCCAGCTTTCGCCGCCGAGTACGTCGACTGCCCGACGCTCCCTTGGAGTCCGGCACCCGAGCTCGTATTGATGACGCGCGCGTCGACGTTCGCGCCGCCCTTGGAGCGCTCGCGCCAGTACGCGGTCGCGTGGCGCGTCATGCAGAAGTGCCCCTTCAAGTGCACGCGAATCACCGCGTCCCACTCGTCCTCGGACGTGCCGACGAGCATGCGATCGCGGACGAAGCCGGCGTTGTTCACGAGGACGTCGAGGCCGCCGAACGATTCGATCGCGCTCTTGACGATCCGCTCGGCGCCGCTCCAATCGGCGACGTCGCCTTCGTTCGCGATCGCTTCGCCTCCACGCGCGCGGATCTCCGCGACCACGTCGCGTGCCGGACCTCCCGCACCCGCGCTGCCGTCGAGCGCGACGCCGATGTCGTTCACGACGACTTTGGCGCCGTGACGCGCGAGCTCGAGCGCGTGCGCCCGACCGATGCCGCGGCCCGCGCCGGTGACGATCGCGACGCGCCCTTCGCACAGCTTGGTCACGAGAGGCGCTCGAGGATCGTCACGTTCGCCTGACCGCCCCCTTCGCACATCGTCTGCAGACCCCAGCGCTTGTTCGTCCGCTCGAGCTCGCAGAGGAGCGTCGACATGAGTCGCGTCCCCGTCGCGCCGAGCGGATGACCGAGCGCGATCGCGCCGCCGTTGACGTTGACCTTGTTCATGTCCGCGCCCATTTCTTTCTGC
>JAYVXB010000264.1:0-6347 GCA_043785585.1 Deltaproteobacteria bacterium
GGCCTTCGACATGACCGACGAGGAGCGCGCGCTGTTGTCGAGCGAGGCGCGCGTCGTACTGGCCGCATCGCGGGGATCGCTCGCGCGACAGCTTCGCAAGCTCGCGACCGAGGCCGTGCCGCGCCCTCGAGCGTTCCTCCCTTCGCGCAAACCACAGACCCCAGCGCGCGCGCCCTCACCCCCTCGGCCGACGCTCGCGTTCGACAACGGCATCGGCGGGTTCGCCGATGGCGGGCGCGAATACGTGATGACGCTCAACGAGCAAACGCGCACGCCCGCGCCGTGGTGCAACGTGATGGCGAACGCCGATTTCGGCGCGCTCGTCTCCGAGACCGGCGCGAGCTTCACCTGGTACGCGAACAGCCAACGTCACCGGCTGACGCCGTGGAACAACGATCCCGTCAGCGATCCTTCCGGCGAGACGTTTTGGCTCCGCGACGACGAGGACGGCTCGGTGTGGTCGCCGACGCCCGAGCCCGCAGGCGCGGGCGCGGACTACGTCGTTCGTCACGGCCAGGGCTACTCGTCGTTCGAGCACACGCGTTCCGACCTCGTGCACGAGCTCGTGGTCTGCGTCAGCCCGACGGAGTCCGTGAAGACGTGGCGCTTGCGCCTGCGGAACGAGGGGAAGACGGCGCGCCGCGTGTCGATGCTCGGCGTCGTCGAGTGGGTGCTCGGATCGAGCCGCGAGCGGAGCCGGCTCGCCGTCGTCACGGAGTGGGACGCCGCGGGCTCCGTCTTGCTCGCGCTCAATCCGCTCTCGCTCCATCCGGAGCGCCAAGCCTTCTTCACGGCGAGCAAGACGGTCGCGAGCGTCACCGGTGATCGCGACGAGATCTTCGGATCGGCGGGCTCGCGCGCGCGGCCCGCTGCGCTCGATCGCGTCGGGCTCTCGGGGCGGGTCGGGGCGTGCCTCGATCCGTGCGGTGCGCTGCAGGTCCCGCTGAAGCTCGAGCCCGGCGAGGAGATCGAGGTGGCGTTCGTCCTCGGAGAAGCCGAGAGCGGCGACGCCGCGCGCGCGCTCGCGCGAAAGCACCGCGACGTCACGGCGCCTGCGCGCGTGCTGGCGGAGTCGAAGAGCGCGTGGGAGCGCGTGCTCGGCGCGATCGTCGTGCACACGCCCGATCCGGCGATCGACGCGATGGTCAACCATTGGCTCCCGTACCAGGTCCTCAGCTGCCGCGTGTGGGGGCGGAGCGCGTTCTACCAGTCCGGCGGCGCGTACGGTTTTCGCGATCAGATCCAGGACGTGCTCGCGCTCCTCCACACGCGGCCGGACGTCGCGCGCGAGCATCTGCTGCGAGCGGCCGCGCGTCAGTTCCGCGAAGGCGACGTGCAGCATTGGTGGCACGACGGCACGGGCGAAGGCGTTCGCACGCGCTGCTCCGACGACATGCTTTGGCTGCCGTACGCGGTCGCCGACTACGTTCGAACGACGGGCGATGCGTCGGTGCTAGGCGAGAAGATCGCGTTCCTCCAAGAGCGCGCGCTCACCGACAAAGACGAAGACATCTTCAGCACGCCCGCAGTCACGACCGAGACGGCGTCGCTCTACGAGCACTGCACGCGCGCGCTCGATGTCGGCGCCACGAGCGGCACGCGCGGACTTCCGAAGATGGGAACGGGCGACTGGAACGACGGCATGAACCGCGTCGGTCGCGGCGGCGAAGGCGAGAGCGTGTGGCTCGCGTGGTTCCTCGCGAGGGTCGCGATGGACTTCTCCGCGCTCGCAACGACGCGCGGAGACGAGACGCGCGTCGCCTGGTGCGCAGCGCTCGTGGCGCGTCTCGCGCGCGCCGTCGACGAGCACGCTTGGGATGGTGCGTGGTACCGGCGCGCGTTCTTCGACGACGGCACGCCGCTCGGATCGAAGCAGAGCACCGACTGCTCGATCGACGCGATCGCGCAATCCTGGTCGGTCATCGCGGGCATCGGCGATCCCGCTCGCGCGCGGCAGGCGCTCCGATCGACCGAGGAGCACCTCGTCCGCGAGGAAAGCTCGCTCGTGCGGCTGCTATGGCCTCCCTTCGACAAGGCCGAGCCCGATCCCGGCTACATCCGCGCGTACCCGAATGGCATTCGCGAGAACGGCGGGCAATACACGCACGCCGCGCTCTGGACCGTCCAAGCGTTTGCGTTGCTCGGCGAAGGCGACCGCGCGACCGCGCTCCTGTCGCTCCTCAATCCGATCCACCACGGCGCAACGCGCGAAGCGGTCGATCGCTACTGCGTCGAGCCGTACGTCGTCGCGGCCGACGTCTACGACGCGCCCGGCCTCGTCGGTCGCGGCGGCTGGACTTGGTACACGGGCTCGGCGTCATGGATGTACCGCGTCGCCGTCGAGAGCATCCTCGGCGTGCGGCGCGAAGGCGCGCGCCTCGTGATCGATCCTTGCGTGCCGAAATCGTGGGACAAGTTCGAGCTGACCTACCGCGATGGTGACGGTGACGTGCACGTCGTCGTGGAGAATCCCCGCGGCGTCGAGCGCGGCGTCGCGCGCTTCGAGATCGACGGGCGCGCGTCGGCCGACCGCGCGATTCCCCTCACCGGCGCGGCCGGTCGTCGCGAGGTTCGCGTCGTGATGGGGAACACTTGAGACGTTCGATCAGACGACGAAGCCTTTCCACTGCCGCATCCGCTCGGCGAATGGCGCGCTGAGGCCGCGCGCCCGAAGCTCGTCGATCGTCAGCGGCGGACGCTTCGGTTCCCACGTCGGATCGACCACGCGCAGCGGCCACTCCGGATTCGCGATCGCAGAGCGTCCGAGCGCGACGACATCGGCGCCGAGCGCGAGCATCTTCTCGGCGTCCGCGCGCGTCCACAATTTCCCCGCGACGAAGAGGCGCACGTCGCTCGGGATCGCCGCGTGAAAGAGCGCGACCGCGTGCTCGTCCGGGCGCTTCGTCGTGTTCTTCGTCGCGTCCCACAGCGACGCGTGAACGAAGTCGACGCCGTCGTCGCAGAGCCACCGTGCGACTTGCAGACTCTCGTCGAGATCGATCCCCTTCGCGTTCCCGAAATCCTCCGGCGAGATTCGCACGCCCACGACGAACGACGCGGGCACGCGCGCACGCACCGCGCGCGTCACTTCGCGAATCAGACGCGCGCGGTTCTCGAACGCGCCGCCCCATGAGTCCGCACGCTCGTTCGTGGAGCTGAGGAACTGCGTGAGGAGATACCCGTGCGCGCCGTGGATCTCGACGCCGTCCATCCCCGCAGCATGAGCGCGCACCGCGGCGTCACCGAACTCGACGATGACCCGTCGGATGTCCTTTTCGGTCGCCGCGCGCGCAGCGGTGGACTCCATCGCGCTCCACGGGCGCACGCCCGACAACGCAGGATCCGCGCGCACGCCGCCGTGGAATATCTGAGCGATCGCGAGCGCGCCGCGATCGTGGAGCGCGGTCGCGAGCGTCTTCAGTCCGGGGAGCTGCGCGTCGTCGAACACACCGAGCTCGCCCGCCCACCCCTGCCCGTCTTTCGAAACGTGCGCCGCGCACGTCGCCACGATCCCGAAGCCGCCGTCCGCACGCCGCGTGAGCCACGCGAGCTCGTCGTCGCCGAGCGTTCCGTCTTCGTGGCTCTGTCCGTTCGTCATCGCTGCGAGCGCGACGCGGTTCTTGGCGCGGACGCCGTTGCGGAAAACGAGCGGGTCGACGAGATGCATCGCGAATGAGACTCCCAGGGTCGAGGGAACGGAGAGAGACGGAGGTACCATGATCGCCATGCGCGCCGCGTTCCTTCTCGTCGCTTTCGCGGCCGGCTGCGGATCGCACGCGAACGTCGCGCCGGCGCCGCCGCCGCGTTCGGTCGATCTCGGCGGCGGCGTCACCGCCACCTTGGGCGACGATGGATCGCTCGTCGTGAAGCGCGGCGACGACGTCGTGCTGAAGACGCCCGCGGGCGTCGCGCTCTTCACGCGCGTGGCGGATCCCGAACGGCCCGACGCTTGGCACGATCCGACCAAGACGAGCGACATCGCGCCGACCGCGATCGCGCCGAGCGACATCGCGATCGACGCGATCGACGATCCGAGGACGCCGACGAAGGCGTTCCACTTGAAGATCGCGCCGCAAGCCGCCGACACGGCGCTCATGCTCCTGTCGCTCGCGTCGGACGACGGGTTCTATTCGGCGCTCGGTGAGCGCTTCCATCACGTCGACGCGCGCGGACGCGTCGTGCCGATGCACATCGCGGTGAACGGCGACTACGAGTCGGGGACCAACGAGGGCCACGTCCCGGTGCCGCTCCTCGTTTCGTCGCGCGGTTATGGCGTGTTCGTCGCGAGCCGCGAAGCGGGCGCGTTCGACGTGGCGACGACGGATCCGTCGCTCGTGCGCGCGTCGACGACGAGCGCGTGGGCGATCGATGCGACGGGCGGGCGCGCTTTTCTTCGAATCGTGGGCGCTGGGAGCGCCAAATTGCACTGAAGTCGGACAGCCACGGCGTACGAATCCAAGCGGGGCGGTGGAGACGGATTTTGTTGCGACGTTTGGCCGCACGTTCCCCGTGCGGCCTGGCAAACTCCCGCACCTTCGGAGGCCGACCATGACCACGACCGACGCAGCGAACGAAACGAACGAAGAGATCTGGAGCGTCGCGCTTCCGACCGGCGACGTCCGTCGCGGCACACTCGATCAACTCGACGAGGCGTTTCAAGCCGGACAGATCACCGAGCACTCGCTCGTGCTCGGACCGAACGCGACGGAGTGGACGCGCCTAGGCGATCTGCTCGGGCTCGAGATGCCACCCGCGACGCCGTCGTACGCACCGCCGTCGGTCGCGATGGGGCCGGCGAGCATGCGCCCGATGATGATGGATCTGTCCGAGCTGGTCGAGCCGCCGCGCCCGCGCTCACGGATGCCGCTCGTCTTTGGTGCGCTCGGCGGAGTCGCCGCGGTCGCCGCCGTGATCGCGTTCGCGATCGGCGGCGCGGGCGATTCGTCCGACGCGACGAAGGCTGCGGGGGCCGCCGCGCTCACCGCGACCCAGACGGCGACCGCCGCGCCGAAGCCGCCGCTCCCGGCGATCGGCGACGACGCCGTGCCGCAGCGCCCGATCCTCAACGACGCGCAGAAGAAGGCGCTTCAGGAAGCCGACGAGGAGCGCGCGCGAATGATCAAGGCGAGCAAGCCCGAGCCGACGTCGCGCGGAAAGAAGTCCGCCGGCGTGAAGGACAGCGCGGGCTTTGCTGGAGCGGCGAAGCCGGGCGGCAAGTGCACGTGCAAGCACGGCGATCCGCTTTGTAGCTGCATGTAATCAGCCGACGTCGAACACGATGACGCCCGCCGTCTCGAGCTCCATGAGCGCCTCGAAGACCGCCTCGACCGCGGCGTCCGTCCCTTCGGCGAGATCGAGGACGGTGGCCTTGGCGTCGAGCCGGTCGACGAGCGCGCGCGCCCCCGCGGAGAGATCGGTCCAGCCGATGGCGTCGGCTTCCATCACGACGCGCGGACGCCCGTTGAGCGGCGGGAGCGGACGCATCGCCGTCGTCGCGCGCGCGGCCGCCGCGATGTGGATCTCCTTCTCCGACGTATGAACGAACGCGGACGGCGGCGGCATCGTCGGCGGGACGCTGGGAGCTTTGGACATCGGCGCAGAATACGACGATTCGGGGTCGTCTCGCGCGGATCAGCGCGTGGAACGACGCTTCGGCGTGACGTCACCGCCGAGCGGTGCTTGGGGTCGCTCGGCGACGATCGACACGCGTGGGTCGCGCGGATCGGGCTCTTGGGCGGCGCGCGCGAACGCATCGGCGACCGTCGGCGCGACGTCGACGACGGCGTAGCGGCGCGCGATGTGGATCCTGCCGATGTCGCTCCCGCGGATCCCTCCGCGACGGCACACGAGCGCGAGGAGACGACGCGCGTCCGCGCCCTGCTCACGTCCCCACGACACGCGAAACGGAATCCATCCGACGTCGTCGCGGGCGGCGCGCGGTTTGTCTTCGTGATGCGCGCGCGGTGCGGCGTCGTGATGGGCGCGCGGCGCGTCTTGTCGTCCGCGCGGCGGCGGCGCGGGCGCTCGCACGTTCGAGCGCGATTTTCGCTCGGCGGGGATTTCGATCGGGCGAAGATCGCGCGGTTCGGCCGATCCCGCGTGGCGCATGCGCGCGAGAAGTCGCGCGAGGGATCGCGTGGCGAACCCCGCGTCGGTGAGCCGCCTCGCGAGCATGTCCGCGCGAGCGTCCGACGGCTCCTCGTCGATGTCGGCGGTCAGCTCGACGAAGATCCGCTCGTCGCTCGCCGATCGAATGTCCTCGGCCGTAGGCAGAGGCATCACACGAAACTCGACGCGCGCGCGCCTCAGCAGGTTCGACGTGCGACTCAGCCCCGCCGGCGACACGA
>JAYVXB010000265.1:0-18891 GCA_043785585.1 Deltaproteobacteria bacterium
CACCCCGACCGCGCCCATCCGCGCGAGCGCGACCAGCGCCATCTGCCGCGGCAATGCGTCGGTACCTTGCGCGAGCGCGAGCAACGTCGCTGCCTCGGACTCCGCGCCGAGCTCGCCAAGAGCATACGCAGCCGCCGCGCGCGCGACGTTCCCCGACTCGACCGCGCGCGCGATCGCCGCGATGTCGGTCACCGCCGATTTTTCGTGCGCAAGCCCGAGCCCGAGCACCGCGAGCGCGCGCATCTGCGGCGATCCGGTTCGCGCGATCCGCCGGAGCAGCGGAACCGCCTTCGCATCGCCCATCCGCGCCGTGCTCCACGCCGCCGCGATCCCGACCGCGTCGGTCAGCGCAGCTTCGTCGCTGCCGGGTCCAACGGCATCCTTCGGGAAGAGGAGCGCCTCGAGCTTTGGCAGCAGGTTCGTGTCGCGGAGCGCGCCGCACGCGATCATCGCGCGAACACGCAACGGCGCTTCGGCCGTCCCTGTCGCGAACGAAAACAGCGGCAGCGCCGCGTTCTTGTTCTGCACGTAGCCGAGCACGTCGATCGCGATCCGCTGCTGCCCGATGTCCTGATCCGCGAGCGCGTCGAGCAGCGGCTTCACCGCGCGCGCGCCGATCTTCGCGAGCGCCGCGCGCGCATCTTCCGAATCTCTCCCCGTCCCGTGGCGAACGCGCTGCACGAGCCCGAACGTGAGGTTGCCGTAAATCTCGACGAGCAATCGCCGGTAGATCGGCTTCTGCGGATTGCCGATCGCCATCGGCAAGAGATCCTGCTCGAGCGACTCGAGCGTCCCCTTGCCGAGGTTGATCTGCATCGACAGCCGCGCCGCGCGCGCGACGAGCTCTTCGTCCGGCGCGCCGCGAACGACGCGACGGAACAAGCGATCCGCCTCTTCGGTCTGCCCCTTCGACAAGAGCAAGTCCGCGAGCTCGAAGTAGACGATGTAGAGCCGATCGTTCTTCGTGATCGCCGCACGAAACTCGACGATCGCGTGATCGGCGTCTTGCCGCGATCGGTACATTTCTCCGAGACGTCGATGCCCTTCCGCGTCGTCCGGGTTGAGCTCGACCGCGCGCGCCGCGTACTTGATCGCGTCGTCGTCTTTGTAAATCTGCAGCGCGTACTGCGCCATGCGTTGATAGAGCTCACGCGCGCGCTTCGGCTCCACCTGCACGAGCTTCTCGAGCACCACGATCGCGTCGGCGATCTTGTTCTGTTGAACGAGCACGCGCTCGAGCGCGAGGTAGCTGTCGGCGTCCCCGGGCGCGAGCTGAATCACGCGCCGCAACGTCGCCTCGGTCTCCGGCAGCTTGCGCAGATGAATGAACACCTCGGCGAGCGTGCGCCCCGCTTCGATGTCGGGCGGCGTCGCGTTGAACGCCGCAGTCAGCGGCGTCACCTGCGAATCGAGCGTCCGCTCGAGACCCCACAACGTCACCATGTGCGTCCGGCATTCGCGAACGAGCGTCTTGTCGTTCGCGGCCTTCGCCTTGTCCATGATCTCTTGGTAGAGCGTCCGCGCCTCGCGGTACGCGCGCGAGCGTTCGTACGCGCCGGCGAGCTGTTTCTTGAACTGCAGGTTGTTCGGCTCGAGCTGCACGGCCTCTTTGTACGAGGCGAGCGCGTCGGCCGTCATGTCGTGCTCGAGGTACACGTCGCCGAGCGCCGCGAGCGCCTTCGCGCGCGGCGTGATCGTCGTGAGGATCCGCTTCCACGTTTGTACGGCGAGCGTGTGATTGCCGAGCTGGAAATAGTGGTCGCCGAGATCGACGAGGTGCCCCGGATCGCTCGTGGAAATCTGCGCGAGCCGCGTCAGCACCTTGAGCGCGCGATCGTTCTCGCCGATCCGCTGATAAAAATCCGCGACGCGCGCGAGGATCTCTTCGTCGCTCGCGGCCCGCGTCTCGAGCTCGACGAGGAGCTTCAACGCGCGCACGCGATCGCCGCGCTGCATGAGCGCTTCGCACTGCTCGAAGACGAACGTCGGGTTGTTCGGCGCCGCCTTGATGAGCCCTTCGTATTCGGCGATCGCTTTGTCGAGATCGCCGTTCGCCTGAAGCAGGCGAATCATGCGGAGGCGAATGTCGATGTGGCGCGGATTGAGCGCGAGCGCTTTTCGGTAGGTATCGATCGCCTTGGTCGAGTCCCCCGTCTCTTCGTAGAGACCGCCGAGGAGCGCGAGGCGCGCGAAGTCGTTCGGGTGCTCGTCCTCGACGAGCTTCACGAGCGCCGGGAGCTGCTGATCCGCGCGGTAGATCTCGGTGATGATCTCGAAGATCTCCGCGCGCACGGCGGCCTCGGCGCCCGCGATCGCGAGCGCCTTCTTCAGCGTCGCGATCGCCTCGGGATTCTTGTGCGCCTTCGCTTGCGCGCGACCGAGATCCTTCAGCGCCGGAGCGAGCGCGCGGTTGTCGCCCGTCGCCGCCGCCGCGACGTCTTTGAACTCGGCCTCCGCGCGCTCGAACTCCGCGCGGTTGTAGAGCTCGCGCCCGAGCTCGCCCTTCACGAAGAGGCTGTTCGGCTGAAGCTTGACGATCTGCGTGTGCCACTTCTTCGCCGCCGCCCAGTCCTTGTCGTCGAGCGACAGCGCCATCAGCGTGCGAAGCGTCTGCTCCTTGTCGACCTGCACCGTCTGCAACGCGAGCGCCTGCTCGTAGCGTTGCCGCGCCGGCCCCGTGTCGCCGCGATCCTGCAGCGAGCGCGCGAGCGCCAGGATCGCCGTCGGATCGTCCGGCTTCAGCGCGATCGCCTTCTCGTACGTCTTGATCGCGTCGGCGCCGCGTCCGTCGATCTTGTAGAGCCCCGCGAGCGTCACCGTCGCCGCGTATTGCTCTTTGTCCGCCGTCGTCGCGCGCTTCTCGAAGTCGACGATGAGCTTCGCGACGTTGCCATCGCGCTCGCGATAAAGCTGCGCGAGCCTCTGCAGCGGAAACGGCGAGCCCGGCTGCGACAGGACGATCTTCGTGTAGCGCTCGATGAGAACGCCGGCGCCCGGTCCCTTCGGATCGTCGGGGCTCGCGGGCGGCTTCGGATTCCCCGGAGGTGGTTTGGGATTTCCCGGCGGCGGCTTCGGATTTCCCGGCGGCGGCTTCGGGTTGCCCGGCGGCGGTTTGCGTCGTCCACGCGGATCGAAATCCTGCCCGAAGACCGCGCCCGACGCGAACGTCAGCGCGAGGCCGATGGACAGAAGACCTGCGAATCGCGTGTGACGGCGCACGGCAATAGCTTAGACGCGAACGGGGGGGATCGCACTGGGTGCTCGGATGAGCATTCTGTTGGGGGAGAACGCTCGAGGGGCGAGCGTAAGTCCTGCCCGAGGTGCGAGATGCGGGACCTCACACGTTCACACGAAGACAGGCATCGAACGCGCGGTTCACCTCGTGCGTCGCGTAGCCGAACGGATTGCAGACGATCCGGGTCTCGCCGACGACCGTGTCGACCGAGTCGTGCGCGTGACCGTGAATCCAGAGCGCGGGGCGGCGCTCACGCATGAGGTCCTCGACGTCGCAGACGAAGAACGAGTTGAGCGACGAGTGCGCCCACTTTCGCGCGACGCAAGCCTGCGACGGAAGATGATGCGTCACAACGATGTCGCCAGGCGCGAGCGTGCGCTCCAGAAATGCGATCGTGCGCGCGCACTCCTCGTAGACCCAGGGGACGAAATCGGGGATGACGAGAAAGTCGTTGAGCATGGCCCGATGCTTTGCGGCCTCGGGTCGCTCGCGAAACCACAGCGTGCCGCCGACGAATCGCCGGCCGCGGATCGTCGCCATCGAACCGCCGAGCACATGGAGGTTCGCGTTGTTCGTTCGCGCGCGCTCCGTCGCGCGAATGACCTCGTCGCGTGGCGTCCCGTAGTGCTCGTGGTTTCCGTGTACGTAGACCACGTCCGACTTCGCGAAGCGGCGACAGAAGAGATCGAGCGCGTCGGTGATTCCCTCGCCCACCGCGATGTCGCCCGCGAGCACGAGCACGTCCACGCCGGACGGATCCATCTCCCCCGCGAGCGTCGCGCCGTGATCGGCGTGGAACTCGAGGTGCAGATCGGACGCGACCGCGATGACGATGTCTTCCGTCACGCGAAAAAGCTTACGCGCTTGCGGTGATCCGCGCACAAAGGAAGGCTAGGCTCCAGCGCCATGCCGTTCTTCCAAACGCCCCCCACGCTCGGCGATCAATACGCGAGCGATCGCTTCCTTCGCACGTACTTGAAGCGGACGGTCCCGGCCGACGTGCTCCGCGAGATCGAACCGTCGCTCGCCGCGATGGGGGCGCTCGCGGGCGACGCGCTTCATCGGCTCGCGCAGATCGATCGCCTGTCGGAGCCGAAGCTCACGCAGTGGGATGCGTGGGGAAACCGCGTCGACACGATCGAGCTGACGCCGCTGTGGCGCGAGGCGGCGAAGGTCGCGGCTTCGCACGGCGTCGTCGCGACGGCGTACGAGAGGAAGCACGGAGAGCACTCGCGCATCCACCAGTTCGCGCTCGCGTACCTCTTCGATCCGTCGACGGCCGTCTACACGTGTCCGCTCGCGATGACCGACGGCGCGGCGAAGACGCTGATCACGCTCGGCAACAAAGCGCTGATCGATCGCGCGATCCCGCGCCTCACGAGCCGCGATCCCGCGACGGCGTGGACGAGCGGGCAGTGGATGACCGAGCGCACGGGCGGATCGGACGTGGCGATTTCCGAGGCGATCGCGCGCGAAGTGGCTGGAGTGCATCGCCTCTACGGGACCAAGTGGTTCACGTCGGCGACGACGTCACAGATGGCGCTGACGCTCGCGCGCCCGGAAGGGAATCCGCCGGGCGGCGCAGGGCTCGCGCTCTACTACCTCGAGCTGCGTGACGCGAACGGCGCGATGAACGGGATCACCGTCAATCGCCTCAAGGAGAAGCTCGGCACGAAGCAAGTTCCGACGGCCGAGATCACGCTCGACGGCGCGATCGCAACGCCCGTCGTCGGTCTCAAGGACGGGATCAAGAACATCTCGTCGATGCTCAACATCACGCGAACGTGGAACTCGATCGGCGCGATCTCCGGAATGCGTCGCGGCCTCGCCCTCGCGCGCGATTACGCGAAGAAGCGCGTCGCGTTCGGCGCGCCGCTCTCGGAAAAGCCGCTGCACGTCGACACCCTCGCGGGGCTCGAGGCGGAGTACGAAGGCGCGTTCATGCTCGCGTTCCGAGGCGTCGAGCTCCTCGGTCGCGAAGAGGCGGGGACGATCACGGAAGACGAAGCGGCGCTCTTGCGGCTCCTCACGCCGATCATGAAGCTGACGACGGCGAAGCAGGCGGTCGCGAACGCGAGTGAGGTGCTCGAGGCGTTCGGCGGCGCGGGGTACGTCGAGGACACGGGCCTTCCGCGGATCCTGCGCGACTCGCAGGTGCTCCCGATTTGGGAGGGGACGACGAACGTGTTGTCGCTCGATTTGATGCGGGCGCTCGCGCGGTTGGGATCGCTCGAGCCGATCGAGCGTGAGGTGCGCGTGCGCGTCGAGCGTGCGGGCGACGCGGGCGGTGCGTCGGGGCGTGCGGCGCTTGCCGCCGTGGCGCATGCGAAGGCTTGGCTGCTCGCGGCGCGTGAGCGAGGGAGCGAGACGCTCGAGGCGGGCGCGCGAAGGTTCGCGCTGACGCTCGGGCGTGCGATCGAAGTGGCGCTCCTCGTGGATCTCGGCGCGTGGGAGAAGCGCGAGTCGGGCGACGAGCGGACGCTCGCGGCGGCGAGGCGCTTGGTGCGCGCGGGCGTGGACTTGATTCACGACGACGCGGATCTCGCCGACGCAAAGTTGCTCACGACCGACTGAGCGAATCAGGCGGCGCGCAAGACGAGCGCGAGCACCAGACCAAAGCCGAGAAGCGCGACGAGCAGGCCGATCGCGACACGGAGCGCTCCGTGTCGCACGACCAAGCTCGTGTGGTCCTCGCCCGCGCGCTCCTGCGAAACGCGCAGTCTCCGTCTCGACTCCGCGACGGCGGTGAGAATCAAGAGCGCCTCGAGCGCCGCCGCGACGACGACCGAGCTGACGGAGATCGCCATCCCGCGCGCGCGATTCGCGGTCTCACGCACGCGCACCGACGCGAATCCTTCGATCGCCGTCCACCGCGGAAACGGGCCGGCGGCGGCGAGCGCGAGGCATGGCCCTGTCGCGCGCTTGGCGTCGCGTGGATCGGCCGGTGATGCGCAGCCGTCGCGCGACAAGCCGAGCGCGAGCGCGTCCTCGTCGGTTGCCGCGACGAAGAACGGTTGGACGATCGTCGCGGAGCCACCCGTCTCCGCGGCCTTCGGATCGCCGGAGACCGCGATCCAGTAAAGGCCCGGCGCGAGCTTCGGCAAGTCGAACGATGCGCGCGGTGCGCCTTGCGAGTCGACCTTCAGTGCGGGCGCCGTCGCCGCTGCGCGACCGACCGCGTCGTTCACTTCGATGTACGCGTGCGAGCGTCTCGTCGGCGCGATCACCTCGAACGTGTGAAGCGTCGCGGGCTGAATGCGACCGGGCAGCGACACGCCGCAGCCGCCAGGAGCCGCCGCGAGCGCGCCCGCCCATTCGCCCTTTCGTGGCGCGCCCTCTGCGGTCGCCGTCGCCGTCGCACGAACGACGAGCTGCAGCACATGCCCGATCGGCTCCGCCGCGAACGCCGCCCAGCCGCGCGCGTCGGTCGTCGCGGTCGTCGACGTGAGCGTCATTCCTTCCGGCTCCGCTTCGATCGTCACGTTGGCGAGCGGCGCGCCCGTCGCGCGATCGGTCGCGCGGATCCAGATCGCCGACGGAAAGCCGGGCGCGATTCGCTGCCCATACACCGCGACGTCGAGCGCGACGTCCCCCTCGCGACGCGCGTGCCGAGCCCACGCGATCGACGGTGGCGGCGCGGCGACGTCGCTCCACGCCGCGATCCCTTCCGCGAGCAGCGCTCCGCTCTCTGCGTCACGTACGACGAGATCGACACGATCGCCGCGCTTCACACCCGGGAACTCGAGCCACACCTCCGCGACGCCGTCTTCGTTCGACGCGCCGTTCCACCGGACCTCGCGACCGCTCGAGCGCGCGACGACCGACAGCTTCGCGACCCTTGCGGGCGTGCGCACCGCGTTGTCCTCGTCGATCGTCACGACCTGCCACGCGAGCCCCGCCGCAGCGGCGGACGGCGGAGCGCCGTACACGATCGCGGCGCGCACCGCGGAACGCGCGCCGATGCGCAGCCCGACAGCGAGCGTTGCGAACGAGACGAGCGGGATCGCGAAGAGCGCGATCGTTCGTGCCGGCGGCATCGCGCGCAGCGTAGCAGCCTACCGCGTCGCCGAACGCACCTCGACCTTCGACCCGTCGTCGACGACGATGGATGCTCCGTCCGGCGCGCCGAGCGCTCCGCGCGCGAGGAGGATCGTGCGCACGCCCGTCGCCTTCTTCACGTGGACCGCGTCCGCGCGCTTCTCGATGTCGACGAATGCGTCGCCCTTCGGAGACTGCCGTACGATCGTCACGCCGTACGCGCCGACGTCGTCGGGTCGCACGCTCCAGTACGTCACGCGCGTCACGTCCGGAACGCGCGCCTCGCTCGCCTTCGCAACGACCTCGGCGATCCAGCGCGTCACGACCTCGCCCTCATGTCCCCGCCCCGCGACGCGATCGAATCGCACCTTGAATTGGCGCGTCCGCATCGCACGCTCGAGCATCTCGCTCTGCGCGATCGGCGAGACCTTGTCCGCCTCGCCGTGAATCAGCCACACCGGGACGTTGCGTGCATTGTCCACGATGTCGAGCGCGTTGACGGTGTGCGCGCGCGCGTCGTCGGGCAGGATCGAGCTCACGTACGTCGTCACGTCGTATTGCGAGTCGCCGAAGTAGCTCGTGATCGACGCGAAGCGATCCGGCCTGTGAAATCCGATCGTCGTCGCGCCCGCGCCGCCCATCGACGCGCCCCAAATCGAGACCGCGCGCGGATCGATCGCGAGCTCGCGTCCGATCTGATCGATCGCGCGCATCACCTCGTCTTCCGCCTCGGCAATGTAGAGCGAGTTCCCGAGGCCGCTCGGCATGAGCAGGACCACGTCGCGCGCCCTCGCCTCGCGGAGAAGCTCGCCGTACGAAGCGTACGTCCAGATGTCGCCGTTCCACGGGTGCGCGCCGACGAGCAACGTCGCCGGTGATGCCCAGTCGTGGCCCGGCGGAACGTAGACGACCGCGCGGCCGCCCCCCTTCTTCGCGCTCGGACTCTCGAACGTCATCACGCCGAGATCGCCCCGCGTCGTCATCGCGAGCCCGAGACGCGGCGCGGCGCCGCACGCGATCCGGTGCTCGTACGAGCTCACGTTCACGTCGAAGACGATCTCGTGCGCCCCCTCGCCGAGCGCGACGACGCGCGCCCCCTCGGTCTTCGGCAACCGCGCGCCGTCGATCGCCGCGCCGCCGCGCTTCCCGGCGCATGCCGGCAGCTCGATCGCGTCGATCCCGATCCCCGCCGCGACCTTCAGCCGCACCTGGTACGTCCCCTGATCGAGCTTCATCGACGCAAGGTCCGCCCATCGCGCCGCTTTCCAGCCTGCGCCGATCGACGGCCCTCGCACCTCCACGTCCGCCACGTCGCCGCCGCTCACGACCGCATGCGACGCGATCGCCGCGGACGCCGGCCGCGCGCACGCCAGCGACGCGACGATCGCTGGTCCGATCCCGATCCATGAGACGAGACGCATCAGCTGCCTTCGTACCTCCGCGGTGCCCGCGCGGCGACAGTTGTCGTAGGTCGGTCGGTCCGTGCGGTGGATGCCACGCGCGGACCGCGTTCTCGTGCGGCGAATGCTTCGCGATCGATGCGCTTTGAGCGTGGCGCGGATGCTGCAGTGCGTGCGAACACGATGGATCCCAAGCTTCTCCTGATGCTCTCGGTCGGAACGCTGCTCCTTCTGAACGGCCTCTTCGGCGGGCGCTTCTCGGGCTGAATCTCCGGAACTGCTTGCCAGCCGCGCCCCCCCGGTCCTAAACGTGACGCGGGATGTCTACCGCGACGACAGAGCAAGCGCGCGCAGCCGGCGACAGAGCGACGTTTCTGCGGTCGAGGCTCGGATCGTTCCTCGCGGTCGCCCCGCTCGCCGTTTGGACGCTGAACCACCTGTGGAACAACCTCGCGGCATTTCGCGGGCCGGACGAGTGGCAGGCCGCCGTCACGGACTACCCGCACCCGATCGCGCAGCTCGCGACCGGCCTCGTCGTCCTGTTGCCGCTGGTCGTTCACACGGTGTGGGGGTTCGGCCGGTTACTTACGACGCGCCCGAACAACGTCCGCTACGGCTTCTACGCGAACTTCAAGTACCTGCTCCAGCGCCTCAGCGCGATCGGCGTCGCGCTCTTTCTCGGCGCGCACATCTGGCTCGCGATGCTCAAGCCGCGCCTCACCGAAGGTCACGCCGAAGCGTTCGCCGACATCGCGCACGAGATGCACACGCACCGTCCGACGCTCGCCGTGTACATCCTCGGGACGCTCGGAGTCGCGTACCACCTTGCGAACGGGCTCCAAACGTTCGCGATGGGGTGGGGGCTCGTGTCGAGCCGGCGCGCGCTGAAGAAGCTCGAGTGGGTGTCGATCGTCGCGCTGGTCGTCTTCCTCTCGATGTCGTGGGCCGCGATTTACGCCCTCTACGCCGCCGGAACCTGACCGCACCAGGGCGCGTGCTAGACCGACGGGGTGGTGAGGCGCGCGGCAGCATCTCTCGTCAGCGTTTCGCTCGTCCTCGCGCTCGCCAGTGCGTGCCGCGACACCTCCACGCCCGCCGCGCCGCCGCAGCGTTCGTGCGCGTTGACGATTTGGTACAAGGCGTCGACCGACGCGGCGCACGTCGAGGTGATCGGGAGCTGGGATCATTGGGCGCGCCCGGGGCGCGTCCTCGATGCAGGACGCCCCGATGGATGGCACGTCACCCGGTACGATTTGCCCGCGGGACCTGCGTCGTACGGAATCGTCGACGACGGCGTTTGGGTGGCGGATCCGAACGTCGCGACGAGCGCGTGGCACGACGGGCAGGAGGTCGCGTGGCTGAACGTCGCGAGCTGCGACGTGCCGATGCTTCGCGTCGACGACGCGCACGGATCGGCCGACGGAAGCGCGACGATCTCCGCGTCGTTCCTGGCAACGCGCGCAGGCGATGCGCTCGACGTCGCGAGCGTCACGGCCTCGAGCAAGTCGGCGCTCGGCCCCGTGACGACGATCGGCGACGCGGCGTCGGGAAGAATCACGTTGTCGATCGCCGGCCTCGCGCCCGGAAAGCACACGGTGACACTTCGCGCGAAGGACGCTTCCGGGCACGACGCGGACGACGCGCGCGCGACGGTATGGATCGAAGCGCGCCCGTTCGACGTGCGCGACTCGGTGATCTACCAAGTGCTCGTCGATCGCTACCGCGACGCCACCGGCGCGCCGCTCGCGCCTCCGTCGCTCGCGTCCGCGCGCGCCGGCGGTCACGTCACGGGCATACGCAAAGCGATCGAATCGGGCGAGCTCGCCGCGATGGGCTTCAACACGCTGTGGCTCTCGCCGCTCTACGCGAACCCGGACGGCACCTTCCCCGGCTCCGACGGTCGCCCCTATTCGAGCTACCACGGCTATTGGCCGACCGCGCCACGTGCGCTCGAAGCGTCGCTCGCGAGCGAAGACGATCTCGACCTTCTCGTCGCCGCCGCCCACGCGCGCGGCATGCGCATTCTCTTCGACGTCGTTCCCAACCACGTTCATCAGCAGCACCCGTACTTCGCGCAGCGCAGCAGCGACGCGTGGTTCAATCACCCCGACGGAAAGTGCGTCTGCGGCGCGCCCGACTGCGACTGGTCGACGCACATCCTCGACTGTTGGTTTACGCCGTACTTGCCCGACCTCGATTGGCGAAACCAAGACGTCGCCGATCGCGCGAGCGCCGACGTCGTCTGGTGGTTCGATCGCTTCGACGCCGACGGCATTCGCATCGACGCCGTCCCGATGATGCCGCGCTCCGCCACGCGCCGGATCACGAACGACATTCGCGCGCGCTTCGATCATCCGGGGCACCGAAGCTTCTTGCTCGGCGAGAACTTCACCGGACCGGGCGGATACGGGCTCATTCGCTACGAGCTCGGCCCGTTCGGACTCGACAGCGAGTTTCACTTTCCGCTCTTGTGGGCGCTTCGCGGCGCGTTCGCGGAGCAAAGCCAGACGCTCGTCGATCTCGACGCGGCGATCGTCGCCGGAGAAAAGACGTGGCGCGACTCGGGCGCCGTGATGGGGCTCACGATCGGAAACCACGACGTCGCGCGCTTCGCGTCGGTGAGCGCGGGCGACGGCGGCGGCGATCCGTGGACACCCGCGACGCAGCCGATCGATCCGAAGGTGTACGCGAAGCAGCAGCTCGCGCTGGGTATGACGTTCACGCTGCCCGGCGCGCCGGCCGTCTACTACGGCGACGAGATCGCGCTCGCAGGTCACGCCGACCCGGACTCGCGGCGCGTCTTGCCGGGTGACGCCGATCTCACGGCGCCGCAACGCGCGACGCGCGACTTCGTGACCAAGCTCGGTCGCGTTCGCGCGTGCTCGGCGGCGCTTCGGCGCGGCACGTACCGGACGCTCGCCGTGGACGCGGAGCACCTCGTCTTCGCGCGCGAGATCGACGGCGAGACGGCCGTCGTCGTCGTGCAACGCGCCAGCGTCGCCGCGTTCGCAAGGCCGCTCTCTGGGATTTCTCCTGGCGACTACGTCGACGTCCTCTCCGGAGGAGTTGCGTCACTCAGGCCTGAGTTGACAAATCTCCCCCCTGCGCCATTCTCTCTCCAGCTGTTCCTCGCTGCGGGGTCCCCATGCGCCAAACCTTGATGTCTCGCATCGCCCTCGCCGCGATGCCGCCGCTCGCCGCTGCGGCGATGTACGCATGCGGAAGCGACTCGCCGCACGTGGTCGACTACGGCCAGCCGCCCGACGCGGGGCCGTTCAAGCCTGGACCCGGCGGCAATGGTGACGGCTACGGATCGGGCGGCAACGGCGGTAACCCCGACGCCGGCCCGCCGATGTGCCCCAACGATCTCAAGCGCTGCGCCGAGGACTTCACGCTCCCGTTCGCGGGCGAGGCCAGCGTCGAGCTCCGCGGCGACTACCGCGCCGGCGCATGGACCAAGGGCGACATGCTCGTCCACTCCGGGACCAACTGGAAGGTCAGCGTCAACGTCCCGTACGGAAAGCCTGTACAATACAAGTTCTTGCTCAACGGCACGACGTGGGAGAACGATCCCAACAACCCCAAGACCGCGTCCGACGGCATGGGGAACACGAACAGCGCGCGCGATCCGATCACGTGCACGACGTTCACGTGCGACGATCCGGGGCCGACGCTGCCCGGCGTCTTCGACTGGCGCGATTCCGTCATCTACTTCGTCTTCGTCGATCGCTTCTTCGACGGCGACACAGGCAACAACTGCAACGTCGCGGGCGCGGACTCCGCGGGGCAGTACAAGGGCGGCGACTGGAAGGGCGTCACCCAAAAAATCAACGACGGCTACTTCAACGATCTCGGCGCGAACACGCTGTGGATCACGGTTCCCGTGCAGAATGCGACCGTCGCGGGGCACGGCGTCGGCGGCGACACGCACCAGTACTCCGGCTACCACGGCTATTGGCCGAAAGAGCCCGATCAGCCCGAGGCGTGCTTCGGCACGAAGGCGGATCTCAAGGCGCTCGTCGACGCCGCGCACGTCAAGAAGCTCAAGGTGCTGTTCGACTATGCGATGGTGCACGTCCACAACTCGAGCAGCGTCTTCGCCGCGCACTCGGATTGGTTTTGGCCCAACTCGTACCAGGGCCACGACTGCATCTGCGGGCAAGGCTGCGACTGGAACGCGCAGGCCCAGCAGTGCTGGTTCACGGACTACCTGCCGCACTGGAACTATACGAACGCGTCCGCGCGCGACTACTCGACGGGGCAAGCGCTGCAGCTCGTGAAGGACACGGGCGTCGACGGGTTCCGGCTCGATGCGATCAAGCACGTCGACGGGAGCTGGCTCACGCAGCTTCGCAGCCAGATCACGACGCAGGTGACCGCGACGCAGAACCCCCCGCAGCGCTTTTACATGGTCGGCGAGACGTACGATTTCGGCGATCGCAATTTCATTCGCTCGTTCGTCGACCCGACGACGAAGCTCGATGGTCAGTTCGATTTCCCGCTGAGGCTCAACCTCACGAAGGCCGTGCTGCTTCGCCAGCAAGGGATGGACGCTCTCGCGTCGTTCATGGATTCGAACGACGGATTTTACGGCGCGACCGCCGTCATGAGCACCTTCATCGGCAACCACGATTTGCCGCGATCGATCCACATCGGCGAGGACACGCCGCTCTGGGGCGATCCGTACAGCGACGGGAAGAACCTCGCGTGGGCCGGTCAGCCGCAGCTCTCGACGAATCGGCACGCGTACGAGCGCCTCGCGAACGCGTTCGGCGTGCTGCTGACGAACAAGGGCGCGCCGCTCATCTACTACGGTGACGAGATCGGTCTGCCCGGTGCGGGCGATCCGGACAACCGGCGCTTCATGCAGTGGACGGCGCTCAGCGCGGATCAGCAATTTCTCCGCGATCGCGTGAAGGCGCTCAACACGATTCGCGCGGCGCATCCGGCGCTTCGACGTGGAACGCGCGCGACGATCTCCGCGAGCGCGGACGTGTGGCTCTTCTCGATGACGACTGCGGGAGACACCGTGTATGTCGCAGTCAATCGCGGCGACAGCGATCAGGCGGTGAACGGCCTGCCGAGCGTGATGCTGAGCGAGCTCATCACGGCGGCGACGCTGAGCGGACCGAGCGCGACGATCCCGGCGCGGCAGACGCGCGTCTTCGTCGCAAAGTGACTACGGCGCGAGCGCGAGGTCGGAGAAAAAATACGTGCGCGTCTCGTCGTCGGCGGTGACTCCGTACGAGAGGCCGGGGAGGAAAATCTTGGCGATGACGCCGTCGCGGTAGCCCTTGTCCGCGGCGTATGCGCGCACGGCGTCGCCGACTTTGAGGCGCTTCGCGGGGAGCTTGAGCGGCGTGACCTTTGCGCGGTCGACGACCCATGCGCGGTTCGAGTCGTCGCGCACGAAGACGTTGTCGCCATCGATCGCGAAGACGAGACCTCTGTGAAGCGTCATCGGATCGCTCGGCTTGGGAAATCCGACCCACTGAAGCGGCGCCACGGCACCGACGAGCGGCTCGGCGACGTTCGCCGTCTCTTCGCGCACCACGCTGGACGCGTCGCGAAAGGTCACTCGAATCTTCGGCGCCGTCTTCACGATCATCCCGACGCCGACGAACCCGCGCCAATCGGCGTACGTGACGAGCATGTCGTTGCGGAGGCGCGTCGGGTCGCCGATCGGGAGAATGAGCGCGCCGGGGACCTTTTCCCATTGGACGCGGAGCACGTCTTGGAGCGCGGCGGTCGTGCCCGCGACGCGAACGACGCGGTAAATTCCCATACGCAACTCGGTATCGGTCGGAACCGCCGCCCACACCATGTCACCGACCTTGGCGGTCACGGGACGCGACGGAATCGCGCTTATCCATTGGGTCGCGGGCGAACCGTTCGTGGATGTCGCGGGCGCGGCCGTGGCGATCGCGGTCGCGGCGGGGAGGGAGGACGAGCTCGCGGCGGCCGATCCACTCGCCGACGCGTTCGCGCTCCCGCTCGCTGCGCCCACCGTTCGCGCGCCGCTCCCCGTCGCGCCGCCGCCGCACGCGAGCGCCGCGATCGGCCCTACCGCGACGACGACCCACAGCCCGAGCGCGCGCACCCTCAATCCAGCTCGACGCCCGTCGCTTCGAGCTCGAGCTTCGCGACCGGCTTGCCGGTCTGCTCTTCCGCTTCCTTCGCGCATTCGTCGCTTGGATCCGTCTTGAGCACGCGCGCTTGAACGCGCGCCTTGTGACCCGACGACGCCTTCGGCACGAAGAACTTGTGACCGGCGAGCTTCACGTGCGCTTCGGTCGCATCGTCCTTGATCTCCATCCAGCAGCCCATCGACTGGCAGACCGCGAACACGGTGCCGCTCGTGGCAACGACGGTGTTCTCGTACGCCTTCGCGTTCTTGGTGATCTCGGCGAGCGAGACGAGCTTCTGCGTGATCGGCTCGCCGAGGCGGACCGCGCCGGGGACGGGCGTAGGCGTGGCGACGGGTGTCGATGCCGCGGGCTCCGACTGTGGGCGCGTCGGCTTGGGCGGATCGTTTCCCATGTTGCAAGCGACCGCGAGCGCAGCCATGAGGAAAAGACAGACGCGACGCATGCCGACGATCTAGCACGAGGCAGGCGATTCCGTGGAGGCGGCACCGCGGATGGCGCACGGCGTCACGATCTTCCCGCGCATACGAGACGGAATCGTAACGCATCTATGAGTTACTTTTTCGTGGCGCGAGGGAGCGCCCGTGCTACCCGTTTGAATCCGACGGTTTCTCGTCGCGGTGCGAGGAGCGGGATGGCGAAGCGCGGTGCAATCCTTCTGACGCTCACCCTCGTGTCGACGGCTTCACTCGCCGCGTCGCCGGCGTTCGCCGTCGAGGCGCATCGCACGGAGAAGGCGCTTCCGTCGTCGAATGGCGTCGCGTCGATCGCGTGGGACGCGACGACCTATCGCCTCACGCAGTTCCTCGAGCACCCGTACCGCTACCCGGCCGCGGGACAAGAGACGCGCAACTTCGCGTTCGACAGCTACCCGGGTGTTCGCGTCGGTGGCAGCGCGGCGTGGCTCACCGCCGTCGTGCCGATCGTCGTCGAGCACGTCGAGGGGACAGGCGTCATCCACGTCTCGCGCAGCTACGCCGGCGTGACGCTCGACGAGTTCCACTTCACGCCGATCGGACTGGCCGAGCACGCGAGCGTCATGATCGTGAAGGCGACACGCGTCTCGGGCAGCGGAGCGATCGACGCGTACGCGCTCTTCAACTACCACCTCGGCTCGGGCGGACCCGCACCCGGCGCGGACGCGGAGCAGATCGCATTCAACGCGCAACGCGATGCGTTCTACGAATTCGGTCCATCGGGTGTCGCGTTCGCGTACGGCAGCATCGGCGCGTCGAGCCATCACGGTGCGACGCCGAACAATCCGTACACCTCGCTGATGGCGGGCGCGAACCTCGCCGACAACGGCGGCACGACCGCGGCGACGAACGACGCGGTCGCGGGCCTCCAAGCGTCGCTCGGGGATCTCGCGATCGGCGCGAGCGCGACGGCGGGGTGGTTCACCGTCCTCGCGCCGGACGGACAAGCGCAACCCGCGGCCGACCGCGTGCGAACGTGGCTCAGCGGGCGCACGGCCGACAAGTTGCTCACCGACGAGATCGCCGCGTGGCATGCGTGGGTAACCGCGCCTCCCGCGGGCGCGCGCGCTCTCGAGGCGACGCTCGCGAAGCAATCGCAAGTCGTGCTGCGCATGGGGCAAGTCACGGAGACCGGAAAACCAGCGGGACAAATCCTCGCGAGCCTCGCGCCCGGCAAATGGAACATCGCCTGGGTGCGCGACATGGCGTACGCGACCGTGGCGCTCGCGAAGAGCGGGCACGTCGCAGAGGCGAAGGCGGCGCTCGCGTTTCAACTGCAGGCGACCGTCGGCGCGTACCAGCAGTACGTCGGCGCGCCGTACCAGATCTCGGTCGTGCGCTACTTTGGCAACGGCAACGAAGAGAGCGACATGAACGCCGATGGACCGAACGTCGAGCTCGACGGCTTCGGTCTCTTCTTGTGGGCGCTCGACGAGTACGTCGCGGCGTCGGGCGACACGGCGTCGCTCGCGACGTGGTGGCCCGTCGTCAAAGCGAAGGTCGCGGACGTGCTCGTGCACCTCCAAGAAACGAACGGCCTCATCGCGCCCGACTCGTCGATTTGGGAAGTCCACTGGAACGGCAAGCAGCGCCACTTCGCGTACACGACGATCACCGCGGCGAACGGGCTCTGCGCCGCTGCGCGTCTCGCGGCAAAAGCGTCGGACGCGACGAGCGGCGCGACGTATCTCTCGGCCGGACAAAAAGCTCGCGACGCGCTCCTCACGAGCCTTCGCGCGCCGGACGGGACGCTCGCGCAGAGCTCCGAGGGGCTCGCGGGCGGCAAGGGGTGGCTCGACGCGGCCGTGGTCGAAGCGATCAATTTCGGCCTCGTCGATCCGACGCGACGAACGGCGCGCGCGTCGTTGCGGACGCTGCAAGCGGGGCTCGTTCCGCCGAGCGGGCGCGGCTTCATGCGGAGCGACGTCGGCGATTGGTACTCGTCGCAAGAGTGGATCTTCGTCGACCTTCGCGCGGGACGAGCGCTGTCGCTCCACGGCGACGCGACCGCGAGCGCGAACCTCTTCGCGTGGAACGTCGCCCAGGCGAGCGAGAACTACCGCGAGCTCTCCGAGCTGCACGATCGCGTGACCGCCGACTACGCGGGCGAGTCGCCGATGGTGGGCTTTGGTGCCGGCGCGTACCTGCTCGCGCTCCTCGATCGCGGCAAGCCCGTCGTGCCCACGTGCGTGAGCTTCGCCAGCGAGCCCGCCGATCCCGTCGATGCAGGGAGCGGCGATGACGGCGGCGTCACGCTCGGCGATGGGGGCGCGGGCGATTCGGGAACGGCAGGTGACGGAGGAGCCAACGGTGGTGCGCCCGGTGAAGGCGGATCGAGCGGCTGTTCGTGCGCGCTCACGGGTACGCCGCGCGACGCGACGTCGCTCGGCGTGGCGCTCGCGTTGGCGGCGGCCGCTGGCGCACGTCGACGGAACAGGCGCCGATCGTGAGCACGCCGATCGGCCGTCGAAGAAGCACCCTCGCGCTCTTGGCCGCGCTCGCCACCGCCCTCCCCGTCGCCTGCTCCGACGCGGGCTCCGCGCCGTACACGCCGCCGCCGATCGACACCCCCGACGGCGGCGCGCTCGATGGATCCTCGGACGCGATACCCGAAGCCGCCCCCGACACCGACTCGTCGCTCCCGACTGGACCGTGCACGACGACGCTCCGCTATGTTCCGCCCGCGGGGCGCCTCGTCAAGGTCGCGCAAGTCACCGGCGAGTGGAACAGCTTCGCGAACCCGGGCGTCGCCATGATCGGCCCCGATCTCGACGGCGCGTTCACCGCGAGCCTCCCGCTCTCTCCCGGCCTCGTCGCGTACAAAGTCATCCTCGACGGAGCCTTCGAGCTCGACCCGGGCGCGCGCCTTCGCAAGTACGTCGGCGCCGTCGAGAATTCCGCCGTGCGCGTCGCGGACTGCCATCTCCCGACGCTCTCGCTCACGACGAAGACGACGTCGCGCGCTGCCGCGGGGCAAGGGCGGTTCGCGGCGAGCGTCGCGTTTCACCCGGGCCTCGGCGCGCCTGCGATCGATCCCGCGACGGTCAAGCTCTCGCTCCGCAAAGACCAGAGCCGCACGCCCGCGAACGCGAACGTCGACGTGGGAAAACAGACGATCGCGATCGACGTCGGCTCGCTCGCCGACGGGAAGTACACCGTCTTCGTCGATGCATCGGACCGCAACGGTCACGCCGCGAAGACGTTGCGCCTCGTCTTCTGGATCGAAGCGAGCGACTTCGACTGGCGCGACGCGGTCATCTACATGGGGATGATCGACCGCTTCAAGAACGGCGACACGGCGAACGACGCGCCGCCGACGGCCGGCGTCGACATCCGCGCCGACTTTCAAGGCGGCGATCTCCAAGGGGTGCGCGCGGCGATCGCGAGCGGGTCGCTCGATCAGCTCGGCGTGCGCGCGATCTGGCTCTCGCCGTTTCACACGAACCCCGCGGGCGCGTACCCCGCCGACGACGGCGTCCACAACGTGACGGGGTACCACGGCTACTGGCCAAAGCGCGCGCGCGAGGTCGACGCGCGCCTCGGCGGCGACGCGGGGCTCAGGGCGATGGTCGCCGAAGCGCACGCGCACGGCATTC
>JAYVXB010000266.1:0-6301 GCA_043785585.1 Deltaproteobacteria bacterium
GAACGACGATCCGCTCACGGTTCCGCTCATCGCGATTCCGCGTTCGTCGGTACCGGTCAACTTGCTACCGGTCTGCGTCAGCGTGAAGCTCAATGGGGCGCTGCCCGATCCGCACTTGGTCGTGGTGCGCGTGCCGGTCCACGTTCCGGTCAGCTCGGCGCACGATGCAGAGGAGTCGGACGAATCGCTCGTCGTCTCGCCCTTGGCATCTCCGACCTCCGCCTCCGACGCCACGCTGTCCGCCGCCACGCCGTCCGGCGTGGTCTCGCCCGAGCTGTCGGGCGCGTCTCGCGCATCCTCGAGCGCATCCATCGACTTCGCGTCGTCCACCGAACCCGCCGCGCTCGACCCGCCCCCACACCCAATCGTCGACGCAACGAAGACAAGCCCCCAAAATCGCATTGGCATGTCGAGCTCCTCTCGTGGCGTCCCTGGCGCTCCCGCGGCGTCCTCTCGGTAAGTGTCCCACACCGCACCTCGCGATCACGAAAACGTCCTCGGGTCAGCGTGCGGTGCGCGGGCTACGCGTCTGCAGCGTCCGATCGGACGAGGTCGTACGGGCAGGCGAGAACGCGATACGGTCGCGCGATGAACGAGTACCAGTTCGGTGGACGGGTCACGCTCTTCGATCAAGCGACGGAGGTGGAGATGTCCGTGAACGTTTTCGGCTCCTTCCGCTGTGCCGGCGACGAAGCGATGGGGCGGTGGAGCGCCGGTCAGATCCTCAACGTGTTCCCCCAGATCGCTTCGGAGAGCCCGAGCGCGGCGCGGGTCTGCGCCGATCCGATGGCGTTCATGACGACCATCGGGCCGGCGATCAACGCGGCGCTCGCGGAGAATGGCGTGGCGCCAGTGCAGATCGCGAGCTTCAACGCGGTGATCTCTCCCGAAACGATCGAAGCACTCGCGGCCGCGGCGACGAAAGCGAAGAGCGCGGCTTCGGCTCCGGTAGCCTCGCCGATCGCGGGACCGCTCACGATCGTTGCGGGCGCGCCCGTCCTCGTGCAATGGAGCGACGGCAATCGATATCCCGGCACCGTACAAGCCGTCGGCGACGGTCAGATCCAAATCGGATTTCCGAATGGACAGCTGCAGTGGGTGCCTGCGCAGTACGTCTCGCGCGCATGAGAGGTCGTCTGACCGAACATGTAACGACTCGACTCGACGGTTGCGACGGGATTTGAGCTGGGCGTACGATCGGGCGATGGACGACCCCGAGAGCGTGCTCGCATTTTGGTTCGAAGGACCGATGGACAGCGCGGACGCCGTGCGGCAACGGGTCAAGACGTGGTTCATGGGGCCGCCCGAGTTCGATCGCGCGATCGCCGAGCGGTTCGGCGCTGTGTTCGAGCGCGCGCGGCGTGGCGAGCTCGACGCGTGGGCCGCGACGCCGCGCGGTCGCCTCGCGCTCATCGTTGTGCTGGACCAGTTCTCGCGGAACCTGCACCGCGGTACGCCCCTCGCGTTTGCCCAGGATCTCGCCGCGCGCGTCCTCGCGATCGAGGGCATGGACGCCGGCATGGACCGCACGCTCGGGCACTTCGAACGGCGGTTCTTCGCGCTGCCGCTCAGTCACGCCGAAGACCTCGCGCTGCAGGAGCGCGGTGTGCGCTACGCCGAGGCGCTCGCGGCGGAGGCGGCGCCGATGCTGCGGGAGATCTCCCAGATCGGCGCGAGCCAGGCTCGGAAACACCGCGACACGATCGCGCGGTTCGGGCGCTTTCCGCAGCGCAACGCCGCGTTGGGACGCGCGTCGACACCGGAGGAGATCGCGTTTCTCGGGTCGATCAAGGACGCGCCGCCGCCGTTGTAGTGCTGGGACGAACGCGCGTGGTCGTGGCGCTCTCGGCGTGAACGGCTTCGCGCGCTTGCGAACCGACACTGCCGCAGCGACCATGCGCTGCGATGAGATATCGGTCGAGTCAGCGACTCCTCGAGAGCGCCACCTTCGCTGCCTTCGCCGCAGCGCTGGTCGTGCTCGGCCCTGGCTGCTCGTCATGCTCGTCGTGCGCGGGATCGTCGAACGCGCACGACCAATTTCACGGCGGATGCCTCGCGACCGACGGCAAGCACGCGGCGCTGATCGGCGAGAGCCTCGCGACGATCGACGTGGAGACGGGAGCCGTCGTTTCGTCCGCGAGCCAGGTGGGCGAACGCGCCGTGTGCTACCCGGACGGCACCGTCGCAGTCGTCGAGTCGGACGAACGGATCCCATTCGCCGCACCGTTCGGCGACGGGGAAACCGCGTGGCTCGTGCAGGCGCACCCGCCCAACATCGGTACGACCGCCTACGAGCGCGAACGACCGGTCACACAACATGGCTACGACGGCGAGCTCATGGTGGGTCCGACGCTCGCGAAGACTCCGCGCCGGGACATCGCACTCCGGGCCGAGATGTTCCCAGCGATGGCGACGGCGCGCCACATCATCGTGCGCCCCATCGGCATCGCGCACGACAAGAGCGTGCTCTTCGCGGTTTCGCGGTATCCGACGAGCGTGGCGCTCGGTGCGCCGAACTCGAGTCCTCTCGGCCTCTACGCGCTCGACGTCGAGAGCGGCAAGGCGACCGAGTGGGCGCCCGCCATCGCGGACGAGAAGCTGCACACGATGCTCGCGGAGGCCGCTGCCGTGGCCGACGGCGGCAACGCGATATTTCTTTCGTTTCGCGAAGCGAGCGCCTTCGAGACCGAGTACCGGATGACCATCGTCGCGCTGCACCTGGGATCGGCGACTCCGCGCTTCCGGGTCGAGCTGCCTCCGGCGGCCGCGCTCCCCTTCCTCGCGACGAACACGGACGGCTCGCTCGTCGCCGCCGCTCTCCGCCGCTCCGACCGACGCGGTGGGCGCGTCGAGGTGCTCGACGGCGCGACGGGCGCCCGACTCTGGCAGCGCGATTTTGCTCGCGACGTGGCGCTGATCGCGTGGCTGCGCGACGGGTCGCTGCTGGTCGTCACCAACGGACGCGCGCTGCAGCGATCGTCGGGCCGCGACGGTCGAGTGGTCTTCGAAACGACGATCGGCGGCTGACGTCCTACGGGCACCCGGCCGCGCTCGAGCGGTGCCGATCCGCAGGTCACGCGCGCACTCAATGCTTCACCGGAGAGGCAGCATCGGCACCGCGTTCCCCGCCGAACCCGCAATGCGTCACCTGATTGGGCTGCCCCCATCCCGACACCTGGCACGCATACAGAACGTCGTGCCCGCACCCGATCACTTCGTAGACGTTGCTCTCGCGTTCGGCGTCGACCACGGTCTGACGCCAGACCCGCAGCCGCTGGGGGTCGCGCTCGACGTCGACGGTGGGTCGGGGGTGGCCCGGCCGGAAATCGTACGGGTTGAGGTCGAGCCGCGGCTCGAGGCGGATCGTCTCTTCGTCGCAGGTGTACGTGCGAGCGAAGATTTCGATCGCGCCGCTTTGCCGGGTTCCCTCCAGCGTGTGCGCGAAACAGCCGACGACGAGCATGGTCAGCACTGCGAGGGTGATCGGTGGCACCGCGGCTCGCAGGCGGCGGCGCGGCGAGTGCCTGCTCATCTCTCCACCGTCACGTCTTCACGTGACAACGGTACACGAGCCCCGCGCTTGACGGTACGGCGCGCGCGCCCCACGTCCCGCGCGTCATGCCTCTCACGCGCGTGATCCGTGGCGGGGGTGGCTTGCGCGCCCTCGCGCGTGCACACTCGAGACGTGGCGCATCGTGGTCTGATCGCCCTCGCTGTGCTCGCGGTCGCTTGCGGCGGACGCACGCTCGAGTACGTCGACCCGAACGTCGATGCGTGTGACGCGTACGCCGACGCGCTGTGCACGACCGCCGAGACGTGCAAACCGAAGGTGTTCCGCTTGGCCTGCGGCACGCGCGCCGCTTGCCTCGACGAACGACGCTGGTCCTGCCTCGACCGATTGTCGATCGACGGCATCGGGACCACGACCGACGACGTCGACGCGTGCGGCCGCGCGTTCTCGTCCCTCTCGTGCGATCGATTCGCCTGGTGGGAGACGCCGCTCGCGGCGTGCGATCCGAAAGCGGGGAAGAAGCCGCTTGGCGCGCGGTGCGGCGAGGGCGCGTGTGCAGCGGGACTGATGTGCGCCTATCGCGATGGGGACGGCGATTGCGGTCGCTGCGTGCCGGCCGCGCGCGATGGTGACGCCTGCCACGATTCGTGGGACGCCTGCCCCGGCACCGCGCTCGCCTGCGACGCGTCGAAGAAGTGCCGGCCCACGGTAACCCGAGCTCTCGGCGAGGCGTGCCCGGCTCCCACCGACGTGTGCGAGTTCCCCTATCACTGCGATCCGTGGACGTTCCGATGCGAACCGAACAAGACCGAGGATGTGCCGTGCGGCGGATTCTACGCCGGTACGACGTGGAATCGCTGCGAAGCGTACCGGGACGTCATGTGCGACGGCGGCTACGACCTGGGCCTATGCCGCGCGCACGTTCCGCCCGCGCTCGGCGAGCCGTGCACCAACGACGACAACACGTGCGCGGGCGATGCCGACTGTCACTACGAGACGCGGCGCTGCGTCCCGCGCGGCAGAGAAGGCGACGTCTGCTTTTTCAAAGGCGCGAAGGGCGATTTCGCAGTCGGTTGCATGCCGGGACTCACGTGCAATGGCGATCACCGATGCGAGCGCACGGTGCGTCCGAGTTGCCGCTAAAGCGGCGCGAGCGTTGCCGTCGCCGTCGCCACATCGCGTGCGCTACTCTCCGATTCGGTCATGCGACCGTTTCATCGAGGTTGGGGTGCGGCGCTCGGTGGGGCTGTTGCTCGCCGTCGGAGTGCTGCTGCTGCTCACCATCTACTGCGTGCGGCTCCGCCTTCGACATGTTCACGCTTTCGCAAAAGCCTCTGCCCGAGACTCGTCTGAATCGGTGGCAGCTACTGCGCGGGCGGTGCGGGCACGGTCTCCTTCAGCCCCGGTCCCGCGTGCGCGGGTTGGTTCGCGACTCGAACGGCGCTCAAGTCGGGCGCGGTCCCGCTCGAGACGGCCAAGACCTACTCGCTGGAGATGTATGTCAACAATCCCGGCCCCAGCATTCCGTGCGCCGCGCCCTTCGACCGGAAGATCACCGGCTCGGTGACCGTCACTCCCTGAGAGAGCGAAGCCCACCGACAGGGCACCTTCACTTCAGTCCCGGCCGGTGCGAGCGGACAATCGCACGATGAGCTCCCTCCCGCTCACCGCCTTGGCGCTCGTGGTCCCGCTGGTCGCGTGTAGCCGCCCGTCGCCGCCGCCGCCTTCCGCATCGACGTGCCCGTCCGCCGCGCCGTCCACGTCGCACTCGATTTCAGCGCTCTCGTCTTCGGCGGACCCGCAAGCGCCTTCGACCCCGCCGCCGGCGATCGATTCCGCGCTCGACGCGGCGCTGACGGCGATCGCGGTGGGTGACGCTACCGCGGCGGACAAGCAGCTCTCGGCCGCCGACGCGCTCGTGGGGGCCGACGCGCATCTCGCACACCTGGTCGCCCGCGTGCGGGCCACACGCTTCGGTCACGTCGGGGATTTCGAGCGGGCCGCCGCGACCTTCGTCGTGGTGATGCCGACGCTCGCGCGGCACCCCGAGCTCCCCGACGAGTTCTTCGCGCACAACACCATGATGATGATTCGCGAGGCGCAAGGTGATCCGGCCGCGGCGCTCGCCGAGAACGATCAGGCGACGCTCTGCGCTGCGCGCGGTACATGGGATCCAGAGCACCGCGACACGCTCGCCTTCCAGAAAGACCGCTGGCACCGTGCCTACCTGACGAGGATGCTGGCCGAGGCGCGCACCGGCTCTGCGAAGGACGCGCTCGTTCAGTACGCGCGCGCCGCGCTCGACGAGTACCGGCCGCGCGGGTTCCCCGACTCCGTCGCGGTGCTCGACGCGTACTTCGCGGCGCTCGACGGTCGGAAGGAGGACGCGCTCGCAGCAGCCCGGCGCGTCGACCTCGCGCAGGACGACGACATCGAAGATCTGTATCTCGTCGTCGTCGGCCTGGAGGCCGGCGGCGACCACGCGGGTGCGGAGGCAGTGCGAAAGGCGATGCGTCTCCCGTCGAGCCCGCGGCTGTCGCGAGCCATCATGCTTCGATGGTTGGAGCTGGACGCGAAGGGGTCGAAGGGAAGCGGCTTCACGCCCTGGCACGCCGCGGCGCCATAGCGACTACTGCGGCGGCAGCACGCGTGTCACGCGCAGCCCGGCGTAGGCGAGCGACTTGCACTTGCCCACTTCCACGCGCACGGCTCGTTCCTCGAGAAGGATCGCCACGTCGCGATCGGCGTCCACCGCCGTGGAGAGCGCGATGCCGCCGAGGGGCGCGTCCT
>JAYVXB010000267.1:0-6298 GCA_043785585.1 Deltaproteobacteria bacterium
GACGCGGTGCTCGAAGGCTCCGTGCGCAAAGCGGGCGATCGTTTGCGCGTGAACGTGCAGCTCGTCGACGTCGCGGGCGGATACCAGCGTTGGGCGCACCGCTTCGACGGCGTCGCGGCCGACGTGTTCGCGATCCAAGACGAGATCGCGACCACCGCGGCGAGGCTCATGCGCGGCGTCTTGAGCGCGTCCACAGAGAACGCGCTCCGCCGCCCCGGCACCACGCCCGAGGCCTACGAGCACTTCCTCCGCGGCCGGCAGCATTTGCGATCGCATGGCGCGACGTCGCTCGCGATCGCGCTGCGCGAGATCGAGCGCGCGATCGAGCTCGATCCGTCGTACGCGCCCGCGCACGCGGTGCTCGCGCAAGTGCAGGCGTTCCTCGTCGACTGGCACGGCGCGGGAAAGCGCGGCGAGGAAGCGGCCGAGCGCGCGAGCGCGCGCGCCTTGGAGCTCGGCCCCGAGCTCGCCGAGACGCACCTCGCGCGCGCGGCGGTCTTTTCGATGCGCCGGGAGTACGCCGCCGCGGAGCTCGCGTGCCAGGACGCCGTCCGCCGCAACGCGCACTCGTACGACGCGCACTATCACTACGCGCGCGTGTGCTTCACGATGGGGAAGCAGGAGCAGGCGGTGGAGCTCTATCGCAAATGCTCAGAGCTCCAAACCGAGGACTTCCAATGCCTCCTCTTGGCGGCGCCGGCGCTCAGCCAGCTTGGCCGCTTCGAGGAGGCCACCGCGTTCTCCCGCGAGGGCGTGCGTCGCGCCGAGCGCCACCTCGAGCTCGATCCGAACCACCTCCGCGCGCTCACGCTCGGCGCCGGCGCGCTCGTCACGTTGGGCGAACCCGAGCGCGCACGAGAGTGGTGCGGACGCGCAATCGCCACGGCCACCGACGGCGCCGATCCCTCGCTGACGTACAACGCGGCGTGCGTCTACGCGCGACTCGGCGAGAACGAGGCCGCGCTCGACGCGCTCGAGAAAGGCCTCGCGCGCGGATTCGGAAAGCGCGATTGGATGGTGGCCGATCCCGATCTCGACGGCCTTCGCGGCGAGCCGCGGTTCGCACAGATTCTCGCGAAGCTGCCGTGAGCGCGAGATCGCGCACGACGACAAAAACTCCCGCCGCGCGCGTTCCCTTTCCTTACTACGGAGAGGGGAGCGCGACGCCCATCCGTGAGAAAGATGGGCTAAGCGCGCCTCGTGGGCGCTGGGTAGGCCATGGTCTCGACGCGCTCGACGTCGTGGTACGCGAGGTCCTCTCCGAGGAGTGCGTCGTCGGTCGTTTGCAAGAAGAGCCACCGACCACCGCTGCCGCGCGTCGCATTCATCCGCGCCGCGACGGATCGTCGCTCGCGAGGCGCAGGTTCCACACTCGCGTGGACACGCGCTGCTCACTTAGACCGCGATTCCAGCCCGAACGTAGTGCGCCGAAACCCTTCCCTTTCGGCGCACCCGCCGGACCCGGCTTGCTCGGCGCGATCCCCTTGCACCACTTACCCGCCGACTCCCGCCGACGCGGGCGGCACGGGCCTCATCGGCCTCGTCGTCGCGCTAGGGCTCGTCGCGCGCCGCGGCGGCAGCGTTCCGCGCGCATAGAGCTTGCTCGCCCCCCGCCTTGGCTCAGTCCTCGTCGCCCGCCACGTCCGCGATCCCGTGCTTCTTCATCAAGCGGTGGAGCGCGTGACGGCTCGGCAGTCCGAGCTCGCGCCACGCCCGCTCACGAACACCGCCGCAGCTCGCGAGCGTCGCGCGCACTTCGTCCGCGGTGAGCGCGCTCGGATCGACCGCACGGTGCTCGACGTCGCCAGCGAGCCGCGCGCGCAGAGCCGGCGAGACCTCGACGTGCTTGCCCCTGCTCGCTGCGATCGCGCTCCAGAGAAAGCCGTCGAGCTCGCGAACGTGGGCGACGTACGTGTGAAGCACCAACGCGCGCATGAGGTCGAGGCTCACGCGCGGCTCCCCGGTGCGGCCGTTCCACACGTCGAAGAACCGGACGCCGAGCTGCGGATCCTTCGCCGCGATTCGCCGAAGAACGTGGCGGACGAGGAGCGCGATGTCTTCGCGACGCTCGTTCAGCCCCGCGACGGAGAGGCGGAGCGCGAGGCGTGCCGCGAGATCGTGCTTCAGATGATCCACGGGGCGGTTCGTCGCCGCGACCAGACGAATGTCCGCGCGCCGCGGACGCGCCTCGCCGAGTCGCTGGTACTCGCCGCCGTCGTCCAACACGCGAAGCAGATGGGTCTGCAGCTCGGCCGGCCGCTCGCCGATCTCGTCGAGGAACATCGTCGAGCCGTCGCTCTCGCCGATGAGGCCGAGGCGCTCCGGCATTCCGGCATTCGGATAGTTCGCGACGTTACCAAAGAGCTCGGCGTCGATGAGGCCGGTCGGAAACGTCGCGGCGTTGCGCGCGATCATGCGCTTGCCGCGGCGCGACGACAGCGCATGGATCGCCTGCGCGACGAGCTCCTTCCCCGTCCCGCTGTCTCCCGTGACGAGGACGTGCGCGTTTCGGCCTGCAAGAAAGGCAATCTGATCCCGGAGCTCCCAAGCGACAGGTCCCTCGCCGACGATCCCGTGGGAATCCGCCTCGCCGAATCGCGCGGGACCCTCGACCGGCGGGTACGACGACGCGGGCAACTGCACGGCGCGGCGCACGCAGAGAAAGAGCATCAGGTTCTTGATCTCGACGAGCTCGCCTGGACGCGCGACCTCGGTCGTGATCTCTCGACCGTCGACGAGGAGCGGACGCTTCCCGAGATTCTCCAAGCGCATGCCGTCCGGCTCTCGCGTCAGCTTCAACTGCTGGCGCGAGAGGAAGGGATTCTCGAGTGACGCGGTACGCTCGTTCGCGCCCGGTCGCTGCCGAACCAGGAGCGCGCGCTCGTAACGATCGTCGTCGTTCGCTTCGCCGCGACCGAACACGCACGGCGCGGCGAGGCCGTCCGGTAAGACGAGGACCTCGCCGATACGCGCCGGTTCGTGTGCCGCCCAAACGAGCACGAACATCGTGTCTTCGCGGACGGGCTCCGTTCGAACGCCGTCGCGGGTTCGCGTCGAGATATCGAGGGTCGTGGCGTTGCCCATCGCCGCGCACCTTAGTCCTTCATTGGCGAGCTGCCATCGACGTCTGCCGTCGCTGCATGGCGAGCGCTTTCGCCTTTCGCGTAAACGCTGCGCATCCGCCTGTCGCCCATTCGTGCTCGGCCGCCTGTGGCCTCGGGCGATGCGGCCGACTAGAGTTGCGAACCGCAATGTCGATGGCACCGGGCCTCGTCGGAGAACGATTTCGCCTCGAGCACCTCGCCGGGACCGGCGGGATGGGCGTGGTCTTTCGCGCACGCGACGAGCACACTGGCGGCACCGTCGCGCTGAAGCTACTCGCGCGCGCCGAGGCGAGCCGACGCGCGCGCTTCCTGCGCGAAGCCGAGGTGCTCGCGTGCGTCGACCATCCGCGGGTCGTGCGATACGTCGCGCACGGGGTGACCGCCGCCGGCGAGCCGTACTTGGCGATGGAGTGGCTCGAAGGCGAGGATCTCGCGGAGCGCCTGTCGTGCAAGCCGCTGAGCGTCGCCGAGAGCGTCACGGTGGCGCATGCGGTGGCGGACGCGCTTTCGGCTGCGCACGCGCACGGCATCCTCCATCGGGACATCAAGCCCAACAACGTCTTCCTCGTGGCTCGCGATCCGGAACGCGCAAAGCTCGTCGACTTCGGGCTCGCGCGAGCGACACATCGGATCGCGGCGCTCACGCGCACGGGCGTCGCCGTCGGAACGCCGGGGTACGTGGCTCCAGAGCAGGCGCGCGGAGAGCGCGATCTCGACGCGCGCACCGACGTGTTCGGTCTCGGCTGCGTGCTGTTCGAGTGCCTCACCGGCACGCCGGCGTTCGTGGCCTCCGCGGCTCAGCGCCCGGGAGCCGAGACGATCTCCTTTCAGAGCGCGGAGGCCGACCCCGAACGATTCGTCGGTGCGCAGCTCACCGCCGTCCTCGCGAAGGTTCTCCTCGAGAGACCGCCGCGCGCCGCCGCGCTCAACGACGCGGTGCCGCCGGCGCTCGATGATCTCGTCGCGAGGATGCTCGCGAAGAGCCCCGACGGTCGCCCCGCGGACGCGACCGTCGTGCGCGACGCGCTCCTCGCCCTTCAGCCGACGCTCGGCGATGCGCCCGCGAGCATTCGCCCATCGTCGAGGACGTTTCGCGCCAGCAGCACGCCGTCGCCGAATCTCATCCTCATCGATCTCGGTAAGGCATCGTCCGGAGAAGGCGACCACGCCATCGCGTCGACGCTGCGTGGCGTGGTCGAGCCGTTCGGAGCGAGGCTCGACTTCCTCGCCGATGGCTCGCTGCTCGCCACGCTTCCTAGGACCGACGCTGGCCAGGAGACGCGCGAGGAGGTCGCGGCGACGACCGTGCGCTGCGCGTGTGCGTTGCGCATCGCCGTTCCGGACGCGCCGATGGCAGTCGCCTGCGCGGAGGGCGAGATCGGCTCCGTGATCGAGCGCGCCGCCGCGCTCTTGCGCGCGGGCGGACGCGCGACGATCCGCGTCGACGACGACACCGCTACGCTGCTGAAGGCGCGTTTCGAGATCGGACGTGACGAGCACGGCTCGTTCGTCGTCGTCGGTAAGGTCACCGGAGGCGCGCCCTTGTTCGCGGGCAAGTACATCGTCGACGGCGAGCTCGGGTCGGGCGGCGTCGGCACCGTGCTCCGCGCGCGGCACGTCCATCTGCGAGAGCGCGTCGCCATCAAGGTGCTCCGTCCCGAGCTCCGCTCCAATCCGCAGCTCGTCGCGCGCTTCTTGCGCGAGGGCCGGGCCGTCGTTCGCATGAAGAGCGAGCACGTCGCTCGCGTGTTCGACGTCGGCGTCGCCGAGGACGGCGCCCCGTTCATCGTCATGGAGTACCTCGACGGTCAGGACGTCTCCGCGCTGCTCGAACAGCGTGGCGCGCTACCGGTCGCCGAAGCCGTCGACCTCGTACTGCAGGCGTGCGAGCCGCTCGCCGAGGCCCACGCGCTCGGGATCGTTCACCGCGATCTCAAACCTGCGAACCTGTTTCTCTCACGCGACGCGCGGGCCAATGCCACGTTGAAGCTCCTCGACTTCGGGATATCGAAGTTCATCGAGCCGGCCAGTGTCGACAATCTAGCCATGACGCAGGCGGATGTCGCGATCGGTTCACCGCATTACATGTCGCCGGAGCAAATCATCTCGCCACGCGACGTCGACGCGCGTTCGGATTTGTGGTCTCTCGGCGTCGTGCTCTATGAGCTCATGACGTGCCGCAAGCCCTTCGAAGGCGAGTCGATCCTTCAAGTGTGTGCGCGCATTCGCGAGGACGAGCCGGAGCCGCTGCGTGCGCTGCGCGACGACGTGCCCATCGGCATCGAACGCGTCGTCGCGCGCTGTCTCGCGAAAGCGCCGGGCGACAGGTTCTCGTCGGTGGAAGAGTTTGCGGCGGCGCTGCGGGCTGGCGCGGCAGAAGGGCCGGTGCGCGTGTTCGCGTCTCGGCGCCGCGTGCTGTCGACCGCCGCGATCGCGCTCGCGATGGGAGTCGTCGCCGCGGCCGCTCTGTCACTCGGAGGACGCGGGAGCTCCGCCCCGATCCCGATCGCGGAAGCGGCATCGACCGCTGGCCTTTCCGCACCTCCTCTTGCGGCCGCGTCGACGCCGCCGTTCGTCACACCCGAGCCCTCCGTCGTCTCGAGTGTCAGTACGAGCACGTCGAGCATGGCTTCGGCTGGGCCCATGCGACCGCCAAGCGTCGGCACGAAGCGCCCTCCTGCGGGCTCTGCGCCGCGACCTGCGGTGAAGGTATTCAATGAGCCGATCGAGTGACAAGCGGCTTCGCTGGATCGGCGAAGTCGTCTTCGTGCTCTTGATGGCGATCGCACGCGACGCCGCCGGTGAGCCGACGCGCGAGGATCTTCGCGCGGCACGCGTGCTCTTCAACGAGGGCTTGGCGCTCCGAGCCAATGGAGAGCTCGCGCCAGCGCTCGAAAAGTTCAAGGGGGCAAACGCGCTCGGCGGGACACCGATCACCGCGCTCGAGCTCGGGCGCACGTACGCGATGGTCGGTCGGCTCCTCGAAGGCCGTGAAGTCCTTCAATCGGTGGAGCGCATCGCGCACAAGCCGAACGAGTCGGAGCGATCCCTCGTCGCGAGGCGGGAGGCGGCGCAGCTCGCCGTCGATCTGAATGCCCGAATTCCCACGCTCGCCGTGCGACTCGAGAATGTTCCAATCGGGGCCGCGCTTCGCGTTTCCATCGACGGAGTGGAGGTCGACGTGCCGACGCTCG
>JAYVXB010000268.1:0-18755 GCA_043785585.1 Deltaproteobacteria bacterium
GCAGCTCATCGTGCTCGGGCAATCGCACGAGCTCTTCGAAGCGGCGGGGTACGACGTGCGGTCGTGGCAGCGCGTGACGACGCGCGGTCGGCGACGGCCGCTTCGGTGGAACGGGAGCGGCACGCTCGCGGCGTTCATCGCGAGCGCGAGCGACATCGACGATCTCATTCCCATCGTCACCGCGTACCAGATCGAATGGAACAAGATGAGCCGCCGCCTCAAGGGGCTCGGCGCGTCGCTCCATCCGGACACGGAGCTGCCGCCGAAGGAGACACTGGTTCATCTCCTCGGCATCGCGCACGAGAAGTGGGATCACCTCGTCGAAGCGTTCGGCGCGTCACGCCTCGAGGCGTCACTGCGCACGCTCGCGACGAAGCCGCTCGATCTCAAGGTGCGGATGCTCGCGGCTTCGCACTCGCAGTACCAACGCGCCGCGCAGCGCTGGTGGAGCGGCGTCGAGCCTTCGTACGTCCGTCCGATGCCTCGGTCTTCGGGAAACGCGCGACCGCCGGTGTACTTCGTGTCGTCGAACACGCACGCGATCGCGAACCTCGTCGGAGGTTCGGTGCGTGCGCATCGCGACGACATCCTCGCGTACGTCCGCCAGGTGAACCCCGAAGGGCTCAGCGGCAAAGTCGAGACCGCACTCGCGTCCGGCGACGAAGCCGAGATCGCTCCCCTCCTCTACTACTTGCTCCGCGGCTGGATTCACCACGGCAACAGCGACGATCGCGTGCGCGCCGTTCGCGACGGCGAGTCGCGCGTCGGCCTCGCGCATCTGTCGGGACCCGGGCACATCGACGTCGACGCGCAGGTCATCGAGCTCGCGAAGATCGATCCTGCTCGCCTCGATCCGCGCCTCCGCGTCGACGGCGCCGAGCGCTTGAAGGGGAGCGACGCGCTCATCGTGAACATCGACTACCCGCTCGGGATGGCGGCGTATTACCTGCTCTCGCGCCTCGGCCAAGGGGTGGGCGAGCTTCGCGGCGTGTACGTGATGGGCAAGGCTGCGACGCTCAACGGACGCGTCGGCGACGTCGCGCTCTCGAGCGTCGTGTACGACGAGCACACGCGGAACACGTTCCTGTTTCAGAACGCGTTCAGCGCGAAGGACGTGCGCCCGTACCTTCGCTACGGCAGCGTCTTCGACAACCAGTCGGCGCTCACGGTGCGAAGCGCGTTCCTGCAGAACAAGCGGTACATGAACGCGTTCTACCGCGACGGGTACACGGTGCTCGAGATGGAGGCGGGGCCGTTTCTCAGCAGCGTCTACGAGCTCGTGCACCCGACGCCCGTGTCGCAAAACGAAATCGTCCACTTCGGCGCGCAGACGCCGTTCGACGTCGGGTTCTTGCACTATGCGTCCGATACGCCGTACTCACGGCGGCAGTCGCTCTTGTCGAAGAGCCTCAGCTACTACGGCGTCGACAGCACGTACGCGTGCGCGATCGCGATCGTACGGCGCATCCTCGAGCTCGAAGTGGCGCGACAGCGCGAGACCGCGGGTGAGTGACGACTACGCCTGGTGACGCACGTACTCGAAGTCGACCGCTCGGCCCTTGATCCCCTGCTTCGGCGGGCTGAGCCAGCTCGCCATCTGCTTCGGATCGTAGATCGGCTTCTGCATGAGGCTCTGCACGAACGCTTTGTCCGCGTCGCTCGGCAGCCAGTCGTTCTTCCTCTTCGCGAACTCTTCGTTCGAGATGAGGTTGCCCTTCGGATCCGCGGACACGTCCGCGTAGATCCCGATCTGGCGGTGAAATCGCCGGCTCGGGAGCGTGAGCTCGAACGGGATGCCGTGCGCCGCGATGAAGCGGTTCCACTTGTCGACGCCGCGCTGGCAGTCGTCGACGTAGGCGTCGCGCAAGACTTCGTTCATCGCGTTTCGCATCGCGACGTTCTCGGTGACGAGGCGGCCGTCCTTCACGACGTCGATCGCCTTCGTCCCCTCGAGCGCTTTGTGATCTTCGTACTGGTCTTCCTTCGCGCGCCCCTTCAGGCCCGTCGCGAACGACGTCGCCGCGTTCGAAGAGATCTCGCCGCCGAAGAGATCGAGCGACAGCGAGAACCAGAGGTTCAAGTACTTCTGGAGCGTCGGCAGATCGATGACGCCGAGCTTTCGCAAATCGTCCGGGTGGTCCTTCTTCGTCTCTTCCATCACGGCCGCGGTGCGATCGACGACGCGCCCGACGCCGGTCTCGCCGACGAACATGTGATGCGCTTCTTCGGTGAGCATGAAGCGCGTCGTGCGTGACAACGGATCGAACGCGCTCTCGGCCAACGCGAGAAGCTGAAACTTGCCGTCGCGATCGGTGAAGAACGTGAACATGAAGAACGAGAGCCAGTCCGTGCACGGCTCGTTGAAGGCGCCGAGGATGCGCGGTTTGTTCGGATCGCCGCTGCGACGCTCGAGGAGCGCCTCCGCCTCTTCGCGTCCGTCGCGACCGAAGTGCGAGTGGAGCAAGTAGACCATCGCCCACAGGTGACGGCCTTCCTCGACGTTCACCTGAAACAGATTGCGAAGATCGTAGACGCTCGGACACGACTGTCCGAGGAGGCGCTGCTGCTCGACGCTCGCCGGCTCGGTGTCGCCTTGCGTGACGATGAGGCGACGGAGCGCGCTGCGATGCTCGCCCGGCACTTGCTGCCAAACGGGCTCGCCGATGTGATCGCCGAAGCCGATCTTGCGATCGGGCACCGCGTCCGCGAGGAAGATCCCCCACCGGTAGTCGGGCATCTTCACGTAGTCGAAGTTTGCCCAACCGTCGCTCTCCACCGAGATCGCGGTGCGAAGGAAGATGTTGTCTTCTTGAAACCCGACGGGTCCCATCTCGCGCCACCAGTTGATGTAGTTCGGCTGCCACTCTTCGAGCGCGCGCTGGAGCTTCTTGTCTTCACCGAGCTGAACGTTGTTCGGAATGCGCTCGGAGTTGATCACGTCGGACATCGGTTCTCTCCAGGGCAAAGTTGCGATTCAGGTGCGACGCCAATCGAACTCGGGACGCTCGGGGCGACCGTACAGCGTGAGGGCGCCGCGCTCGCCCACGGCGTTGGGGCGTTGGAAGATCCAGTTTTGCCACGCCGAGAGGCGACCGAAGATCTTCGTCTCCATCGTCTCGGGGCCACCCCAGCGGAGGCTCGCCTCCATGCCGGTCATCGCGTCGGGCGACATGCTCGCGCGCTCTTCGAACGCGATGCGGATCTCGTCGTCCCAATCGATGTCGTCGGGAGCGAACGTGACGAGGCCGAGCTTCATCGCCGACGGCGTGTCGATGGGTCCGGCGGATTCGAGCACGCGACCGACGCGCTCGGGCTCGCGAAGGAAGCGCGACTGCAACCGCGTGAGGCCGTTCGACATCGGGAACGCGCCGCCGTTGAGCGGCGAGACCGCGACGGTGACTTTCTCGTCGGGGTTGTCGAGCATGTACGTGCGGTCGGCGGCGAGCGCGAGCTCGAGGAGCGATCCGGCGAAGGCCGATCCAGGATCGATGATCGCGAAGATGCTCCGCGCCGTGAGATCGACCCGCTTCAAGACGCGCTTGATGAGGAGCGTGACCTCGCGGACGAGGCCGTCGTCTTTGTGCGCAGCGAGCATCTTGTCGACGGCGAGCACCTTGCTCGGATCGCCGCGCGTCACGAGGCGCACGACCCCGATGTCCAAGTGGTTGAAGCGCAGATCGAGGAGCGCGTCGTCGAGCTCGCGCCACGCGCGGATCGCCCAGGCGTTCGCGCCCGCCTTCTGCAGCTCGTCCGGCGTCTGCGGCTCTGCGCCTTCGGGCGCGCGCATCGTCAGCGTCGCGACGCGCTTGGCCTTGTCGAGCGCCAAGGTCACGTATTTGTATTCGACACCGGTGTCCGAGCGCTTTGGTTCGAGCGGACCGAACGTGACCGCCTTGAACGCCTTGCGCTTGGATCGCGTGACCATCGCGTCGAGGCGGCGCTTGATCGCTTCGTCGAACTTCGCCTTCGGCGGCGACTCGTCGACGATGTGCCACTCGACCGAACGCTTGCCGCGCACGCCTTCGGCGACCGTCGAGAAGACGTCGGCGAGGTCTCGGCGAATCTTTCGCTTGTCGACGAGGCGCGTGAGCCCGCCGGTGCCAGGGAGCACGGCGAGGAGCGGCGCTTCGGGGAGGCTGACCGCGGAGGATCCGTCGTCGACCAAGACGATCTCGTCGCACGCGATCGCGAGCTCGTACCCGCCGCCGGACGCGGTGCCGTTCAGCGCGGCGAGCGTGGGGATGCCGCTCTCGGCGCTCATCTCTTCGAGGTAGAGGCGCGTCTCGTTCGTGAACTTGCAGAAGTTCACTTTGAACGCGTGCGTCGACGATCCGAGCATGTAGATGTTCGCGCCCGAGCAGAAGATGCGATCCTTGCCGCTCGTGACCTCGAGCGCCTTCACCTCGGGGTGCTCGAAGCGGATGCGTTGGATCGCGTCGGCGAGCTCGACGTCGACGCCGAGATCGTACGAGTTGAGCTTGAGCGGGTATCCGGGCCGGAGTCCTTCGTCCTCTCGCACGTTCATCGACAGCTTCGCGACCGGGCCGCTCGTTTCGAGCTGCCAGTGGCGGTAGCGATCGGGGTGGGTCTCGAAGCGGACGCTGGGGTGCGGGGTGTCGGCGTGTTCGCCCATGGCGCATTCATTTCGCACGAGACACGGATGTCCGCAAGTACTATAGTGCGCACTTAGCGCTGCTCATGCAATATACTGCAGAACGACCTCCGCAGCCCATCCCCTCGCCCGCGGTGCGTGAGCGAAAGCGCTCGGCGCTCCTGCGTGCGCTCGGCGCTGCGGTGCGCGCGCGTCGCACGGCGCGCGGGATGACGCTTCGGCTGCTCGCTCGTCAGGCCAGCGTCAGCGAGCGCTTCCTCGTCCAGCTCGAGACGGGCGAAGGGAACATCTCGATCGCGCGCCTTCAAGACGTGGCCGACGCGCTCGAGACTTCGCCAGCCGAGCTCCTCAGCGTGCACGATCACGTCGCGCCCACCCGTGACATCGTCTCGCTCATCGGGCTTCGCGGCGCGGGGAAGACGACCGTCGGTACTGCCATCGCACGCAAGATGGGCGTGCCGTTCGTCGAGCTCGACGCGCTCGTCGCGCGCGAGGCCGGCATGGCGCTGTCGACGATCTTCGAGATGCACGGCGACGCTTATTTCCGTCGCGTCGAGCGCGAGGCGCTCCGCAAGTTCCTCGACGCGACCGACGCCGCGGTGCTCGCGACGGGCGGATCGATCGTCACCGCGCCCGACACGTTCGAGCTCCTCCGCCGCCGCACGACGACGGTATGGCTCAAGGCGCGCGCGCACGATCACTGGGATCGCGTCGTACAGCAGGGCGACGTTCGTCCGATGCGCAACCGCGCCAACGCGATGAGCGAGCTCCAAGCGCTGCTCCGCGCGCGTAAGCCGCTCTATGCACAGGCCGATCATGCGATCGACACGTCGACGATGACCGTCGACGAAGCCACGCGCCGTGTGATCTCCGCCGTGCGAAGCTGACGCAAACGAAGACAGAGGGAACGATGACCTTGCTGAAGAGCTACGTCGGTGGGAAGTGGATCTTTGGAACGGGAAAGCCGGCGACGCTGGTGAACCCGTCGACCGAGGAGCCGATCGCGACCGCGTCGACCGAAGGCGTCGACTTCGCGGGTGCCGTCGCGTTCGCGCGCAAGGCAGGCGAGGCGCTCCGCGCGACGACGTTCGCGGCGCGCGGCGAGATGATCCGCGCGGTCTCGCGCGCCATCCACGCGCACCGCGACGAGCTCATCGGCCTCGCGATCGCGAACGGCGGCAACACGCGCTCCGACGCGAAGTTCGACATCGACGGCGCCTCGGGCACGCTCGCGGCGTACGCGGATCTCGCGGCGGAGCTCGGCGACACCAAGGTCCTCGCCGACGGCGATGGCACGGCGCTCGGTCGCAGCGCGCGTCTCTTCGGTCAGCACGTCTTCGTTCCGCGCGCGGGCGTCGCCGTGCACGTCAACGCCTTCAACTTCCCGGCGTGGGGGACCGCGGAGAAGGCGGCGGTCGCGCTTCTCGCGGGGATGCCCGTCATCAGCAAGCCGGCGACCAGCACCGCGCTCGTCGCGCACCGCATCGCCGAGATCATCGTCGAGGCGCAGCTCGTACCGGACGGCGCGTTCTCGTTCGTCGCAGGCAGCACAGGCAACTTGCTCGAGCTCCTCGGCGGACAAGACGTCCTCGCATTCACGGGATCGAGCTGGACGGGCGCGACGCTCCGCGGCGGCAAGGCCGTCATCGCTCACTCGGTGCGCGTCAACGTCGAGGCCGACAGCTTGAACGCGGCGGTGCTCGGACCCGACGTCGACGACGGCTCCGACGTGATGAACCTCTTCATCGGCGACGTCGCGCGCGACATCACGCAGAAGACCGGACAGAAGTGCACGGCCATTCGCCGCGTGTACGTCCCGGCGGACAAGGTCGACGCGGTCATCGAGCGGCTGCGCGAGCGGCTCTCGGCGATCAAGGTCGGCGATCCGTCGCGCGAGGACGTGACGATGGGACCGCTCGCGACGGCGCAGCAGCTCCGTGACGTGCGCGACGGCATCGCGAAGCTCGAGTCGTGCGCGAAGATCGTTCACGGGAGCGCCAAAGACGTCTCGCCGCTCGGCGTCGCGGGCGGAAAAGGATTCTTCCTCGCGCCGGTGCTCCTCTTCGCGAAGACTCCGGAACCGAGCGACGCGGTGCACGCGCACGAAGTGTTCGGTCCGGTCGCGACGGTGATGCCGTACGACGGGAGCGCGGCGGCGGCGGCGCGTCTCGTGGCGGCGGGCGGAGGTGGGCTCGTGTCGAGCGTCTACTCCGACGACAAGGATTTCCTCCGTGACTTCGTCCTCGGGATCGCGCCGTTCCACGGGCGCGTGACGATCGGATCGAGCAAGATCGCTTCGCAGGCGATTCCTCCCGGGACGGTGATGCCGCAGCTCGTTCACGGCGGACCGGGTCGCGCGGGCGGAGGCGAAGAGCTCGGCGGGCGGCGTGGGCTTGCGTTCTACATGCAACGCGTCGCGCTCCAGGGCGACCGCGCGATCGTCGAAGCGATCGCGGGGATATCTCGCGTCAAGGTCTCTTGAACACGAGGCACGCGCTCGCGAAGGTCGCGCAGGGCTGACGGCTACGGCGCGTAGCTGACACTGAGCTGCGGCATCAAGACGACGAACGGTCCGTACGTCCGCTCGCCGGCGATCGCGTTCGTGGTGAGGCCACGATTGTCGATCGCGACCTCTCCGTGCGCGGACGCCGGTCCCGGCGCGGGAATGAAGAACGTCCCGATCGACGCGCCGATGCGCCACGATCCAATCGAACGCTCCAGCCCGATCTCGACGGTGCCGAAGAACGGCGTCGAGTGCGTGACGGTCGTGCCTCCCGCGACGACGATCGTCGACGGCGCGTTGGCGCCCGAGAGGACCGCCGTGCCGGTCAGCGGATCGGCCGAGTGCGCGATGAGGAAGCCCGCCGACACGCGCGGCAGGAGATTCCATCCGCCGCCGAGCGTCACGCGATGGCTCACTCCGGTGGCAAGCCAGAAGCCGGAGACGCGCACCTCGTCGTCGAGCGCCAGGATCGCGCCGGGGACGGCGATCTGACGCGCGAGCGAGCTGCCGAAGTAGAGGTAGCCGCCCGACGCTTCGATCGAGAAGCGTGACGCGAGCTCGTAGCCACCGCGAACGCCGAACATCACGCCGCCGGGATATCCGTGCACTCTGCACCCGCGCGACGGGCAATTCCCCTCCGGACCGCTGTGCAACGACGGCGCGAAGCCGCCGCTCGCGAAGATGCCGAACACGAAGCGGCCAGTGTTCGAGTGAATCCATCGCGGGTGCTCGGGGTCGACCGCGAGCGACAGCTCGCCGCGAAACGGCGCGGTGCCCGGTGCGACATCGAACGTCGCGCGACGAGGCGCGTACCCTTCGTCGTTCGCGTCGACATCGTAGTGGCCGATCGGAAGCGCGCCGTCCCATCGCCCCTGGGCCACCTCGATGCCGTTCAGCGAGATCGTCGCCGTGCCCGGGTGCACGACGATCGTCGCGACCGGACCGAGCGTCGTCGACTTGAGGCGCAAGAGCGCGGTCTGCCCTTGGAGCACCACCGCGCGCGTCGGCGCCGATCCGACGGCGCCCTTGCGCGTCCAGACGATGTGCGTCCCCGGTCCGAGCGTCCCTTCCCACGGCGCGACGCCGACGACGACGCCGTCGACGACGACGTCCGCGCCGAGCGCGCCGACGTCTTCGACGCGCAGCCCGCCGGTCGACGTCAGCGGCGCGAGCTTCGCGTCGAGCGGCACGCGCTCGCCCGCGGCGACGTCGAGCGTCGCCTCGAACGTGACGTACCCATCCTTGATGACGCGCACGACATGCGATCCCTTGGTCACGCGAATCGGCGACGTCAGCGGCAAGCGCGCGCGCTCGCGGCCGTCGATGACGACCGAGCCGTTGACGTTCGACGACACGTCGATCGCGCCGACGTTCGCCCGCAGCGCACGCACCTTGCGCGCGATGTTGGCGCGCTCCGCTTCGTTGAGATCCTTGCCGAACGCGGCGATCGCGTCGTCGTACGCCTCCAGCGCCTCGTCGTCGCGACCGAGCGCTTCCAGGCAGATCGCCATGTCGAGCGTGTTCTGCATCGACGCGAAGCGCGCACGCGATCGCCGGAAGAAGTCGAGCGCGGTCTCGAGATCGCCGGCCTCGAAGAGCTCGACGCCTCGGCGAAAGAGCTCCTTCGCGTCCGCGAGCGCCTCGTCGGCCGGCGCGCCGAACGACGGACGCGTGCCTGCGACGACGAGCGAGAACGCGAGAAGGAAGAGCGCGACGCGAGCCATCAAAAGACCAACACGAGCCCCGACGACGTCGACGCGCCCGTTGCGCCGGTCGCTCGCGGCGATCCGACGAGCGGATGCGAGTCGCTCACGCCGCGGACGAGGAGATCGATCCCCCACGCGACGCCGAGCCCGACCACGGTGCCGATGACGTCCCACGTGAAGTCGCGCCACGACGGATCGCCGTGCCCGCTGAGGTCGTAGAGCTCTTTGCCCGCACCGATCGCGAGCGTGGTGCCGCCGGCGATGAGGAGCGGCGGGTAGCGCGCGTCGAATTGCGTGGCCGCGCCCGCGTAGAGCACGCTGGCGATCCCCGCCGAGATGCCGAAGTGGAGCGCTTTGTCCTTTCCGAACCAGGGATCGGGATCGGCCGCCTGAGCGCGCGCGGACGACGGCCAACTGGCCGCGAGGGTGCTGACGACGACGAGAACCGATAGCGGACGCGCGCGCTTGCGTGACACGGGCCCATCCTACGCGGAATCGCCGCAGGTTTTGACGCCGCCCGCGCGAGTGCTAGACACCCGGCGCGACATTCTGTAGACACCCATGCTCCTTCGGCGGCGTTTTTTCGCGACGGCGTAAGGAGAAATCCCGGGTACCGGGGCTGTAGCTCAGATGGGAGAGCGCTTGCATGGCATGCAAGAGGTCACGGGTTCGATTCCCGTCAGCTCCACGACTGTCCAAGAATTCTTCGTAGACGCGGGGGCGATGCGACGGAGCAAGCCGTTTCGGCCCTGCTCCTCGTCGCCTCCTCGTGTATCGTCGTTCGCCATGCCGAACCTCAACGCCACCATCACGTCGCTCGCCCAAAACTTCGCGAACCAGCTCGTCGAAGCGCTTCGCTCCCTCTCGCTCGAGGAGATCCTCGCAGCGACGGGGACGGCCGCTCCGAAGCGGGTGGGCGCGACCAAGAGCGCGACCAAAACCGCGACGAAGGCGGCGTCGAAGCCGCAAGCGAAGGCGACCGCTCGCGCGGGCTCGCTCAGCGCCGAGGCGATCGTCGCCGTGCTCAAGAAGCACAAGGGCGGGCTTCGCGCCGAGCTGCTTCGACGCGAGCTCGGCGCCCCGAAGCCGGCGTTCAACTACCACGTCCAAAAGGCGATCGCCGCGAAGCTCGTCACCAAGCGCGGCGTGAAGCGCGCGACGACGTACACCGCGCGCTGATCGTTCGCGCTCGCGCGAGTCAGAGCCGCACGCGCCGCAGCCTCAATGCGTTCGTGATCACCGACACCGAGCTGAACGTCATCGCCGCGCTCGCGATCATCGGGCTGAGCAGGATCCCCAGCACCGGAAAGAGCACGCCGGCGGCGATCGGGATCCCGATCGCGTTGTAGCCGAACGCGAAGACGAGATTCTGTCGGACGTTGCGCATGGTCGCCGCGCTGAGCGCGCGCGCCTTCACGATGCCGCCGAGATCGCCGCGCAAGAGCGTGACGCCCGCGCTGTGGATCGCGACGTCGGTGCCCGTGCCCATCGCGATCCCGACGTCCGCGCGCGCGAGCGCAGGCGCGTCGTTCACGCCGTCTCCGGTCATCGCGACGCGGTGACCTGCGTCTTGGAGCGAGCGGACGACGGCCTCTTTTTGATCGGGGAGCACTTCGGCGCGCACCTCGTCGATCCCGAGCTCGCGCGCGACCGCGTCCGCCGTCGCACGCGCGTCGCCCGTGAGCATGACGACCCGGACGCCGTCGCGACGGAGCGACGCGATCGCTTCGCGTGCGCTCGGCTTGATCGGATCGGCGATCGCGACGAGCCCGACGACGCGCCCACCCGCGACGACGTGCACGACGGTCTCGCCGCGCGCGCGCGCCGACTGCGCAAGCTCGGCGATCGCGGTCGTGAGGAGACCCCGCTCCTCGAGGAGCGCCGCGTTTCCAACGAGCACCGCGACGCCGTCGACCGTCCCCTCGACGCCCTTGCCCGTGTGCGATTGGAACTGCGTCGCCGACGCGACCTTCACGCCGCGCGCGCGAGCCGCTTCGACCATCGCGGCGCCGAGCGGATGCTCGCTCGCGATCTCGACGCTCGCCGCCCACGCGATGACGTGCTCCTCGGTCGCGTCGCCCAGCGCCTCGACGCGGACGATGCGCGGCTTGCCTTCGGTGAGCGTCCCGGTCTTGTCGAAGACGAGCACGTCGATCGCGCTGAGCCGCTCGATCGCTTCCGCGTCTTTGAAGAGTACGCCGAGTTGCGCTGCGCGGCCTGTGCCGACCATGATCGCCATCGGCGTCGCGAGGCCGAGCGCGCACGGGCACGCGATGATGACGACCGATACGGCCGCGACGACGGCGTGCGCGAGGCGCGGCTCGGGACCGAGCACCATCCATGCGACGAACGCGACCACGGCGATCAAGACGACGGCGGGAACGAAGAACGCCGATACGCGATCGACCGTCCCCTGGATTTTCGCGCGGCTGCGCTGCGCTTCGCCCACCATCTGCACGATGCGCGCGAGCAGCGTGTCGCGACCGACGCGCTCGGCTCGCATCACGAGCGCGCCCGTGCCGTTGACTGTGCCGCCGACGATCTTGTCGCCCGCGTTCTTCTCGACGGGGATCGGCTCTCCCGTCACCATCGATTCGTCGACCGCGCTCTTTCCGTCGATCACCGTTCCGTCGACAGGCACTTTCTCACCGGGTCGAACGCGCAGTCGAAAGCCCACGTGCACGTCGGCGAGCGCGACGTCCGTCTCTGCGCCGTCGTCGAGGATGCGACGCGCGACGTTCGGCGCGAGACCGAGGAGCGCGCGGATCGCCGCGCCGGTTCGACTCCGCGCGCGAAGCTCGAGCACCTGTCCGAGGAGCACGAGCGCCGTGATGACGGCCGCAGCCTCGAAGTAGACGCCGACGCGCCCCATGTGATCGCGCATCGCCGGGGGAAAGACGGACGGCGCGAGGAGCCCAACGGCGCTGTACGCGTACGCGGTCGTCGTTCCGAGCGCGATCAGCGTGAACATGTTCGGGCTCTTGTGGACGATCGACGCCCACGCGCGCACGAAGAACGGCCATCCGCCCCAGAAAACGACCGGCGTCGCCAGCGCCGCCTGAACCCAGGGGAGCCACGATCCGTGGAGCGCGTCGACGAAGAACATTTCGCCCATCGCGAGAAGAAGCGTCGGCACGGCGAGCGTCGCGCTCACCGCGAATCGGCGACGCATGTCCGCGAGCTCGGGCTCCTCTCCTTCGTTCGCTTGCACCTCGCGCGGCTCGAGCGCCATGCCGCACTTCGGACACGCACCCGGCCCTAGCTGAACGATCTCAGGGTGCATCGGGCACGTGTATTCGACGAGGTCGGCCGTCTTCGCGGGCGCGGACTTGGCCGCCTTGGCCGTTGCCTTCGCGTCGACGTGCGCGTGGTGTTCTGGCGCACCGTTTGCGTAGCGCGCAGGGTCTGCGCGAAACTTTTCGCGACAGCGCTCCGCGCAGAAGTAGACCTGCGTTCCGTCTCGTTCGAGCGACCACTTCGCCGTCTTCGGATCGACCATCATCCCGCACACGGGATCGCGCATCCGCGCGGGCGCGCTCGCGGGATCGGGATCCTCGGACGGCACTCTCATCGGCTCGTGAACGTGCATGGCTCGTTTCCTCTACCCACCAAGACGGGGCAGCGAGCGAGAGCATTACACGTCACGTGCCAGGGTTCGACGAGCTCGTCCGCGGCGCCCTGCGAACGTTTCCCATCGTGTCGAAAGTCGACACAATGGGCGCATGAGTGTCCTTTCCTCGCTCGATAGCCTGCGCTGCTTTCTCGCCGCCACGCGCGTCCTCAATTTTCGCCTCGCGGCGCGCGAGGTCGCGCTCACGCCCACCGCGTTCGGACAGCGCATCCGTCAGCTCGAAGAACAGCTCGGGGCTCCGCTCTTCGTTCGCACGACGAGATCGGTCACGGCCACCGAGACGGCGTTGGCGCTCGTTCCGGCCGCCGAGCGCTGCCTCGACGCCGCGAGCGAGTGCGAGCGCATCGGTCGCGGGAGCGACGAGCATCCAGAGATGGATCTCATGCTCGGCACGCGCCAGGAGCTCGGCATGAGCTGGGTGATGCCGCAGCGCGCGGCGCTGATGCGGAGGCGGCCGTGGCTCCATCTCCACGTTCACTTCGGCGCCGGCCAGGATCTCCTCCTTCGCATCCGGACGCTCGACATCGATTGCGCGATCACGTCCACGCCGATGAGCGATCCGAAGCTCGCGGCGATCCAGCTCCACCGCGAGGACTACGTGTTCGTGGGCGCGCGCAAGATGCTCGCGAAGCGACCGCTTCGGCGCGACGCCGACGCGTCGGCGCACACGCTGATCGACGCGTCTTCGGATCAGCCCCTCTTCCACTACTGGCGCGACGCGGTCGGCGGCGGTGACCGCCTGCGCTTCGCGCGCGGCTGCTGGCTCGGGAGCATCGCGGCGATCCGCCGGCAAGTGCTCGAGGGCGAGGGCGTCGCCGTTCTTCCGGAGTACTTCGTTCGAGGCGATCTCGCCGCGCGGCGGCTGGAGCGGATCATGCCGAAGGTCGTGCCGGTACACGACTACTTCCGACTCGTCTTCCGTGCGTCGGATCCACGCCGCGCGATCTTCGAATCGCTCGCGAACGATCTTCTCCAGGTGCCCCTGCGATGAAACGCGACTATCTCGCTCATCGATACAATGCCGTGCCGAAAATGCGGATTGTTGGATCCCCCTCCGGCGCGCCATGGTTCTCGAGACGCCGGAACGTGAACCCCCGGCGGGAGGGTGCTTACAATGAACGCTTCGATTCGACGCCGCGCGCTCGGCGCGGCAGCCACGGTTACGCTTTCTGCTTCGATCTTCGGGTGCGGAGGCCTGGTCGCTTCGCAGACGCACGACGAGCCTTCGATCGTGAACACCGGCGATCCGGCGACGCCGGCGACGGGAGCGCCGGGCACGGGCGCGCCGCACGCCGCGTTGGTTTGCGGCGAGCCTCCGGTCGGTGCCGACGCGAGCGTCGACGATGAGACGTTCGCATGCTGCCGCGACGTCGTGGTCGCGAAGCTCGGCGACAGCGGCGCGTGGCACCTGCCGGACGCTGCCGCGGCGGATCCGCAGGTCGTCGCGTGCTGCAGCGCAATCATCCATCACGTCGACCAGAAGCCCGCGGACTACGCGAAGGCGGGCTCGACTCTCGGTCCGTGCTGCACGGCGGCGCATTACCCGATCGGCGTTGCGTGCACACCGTGGGGGCCGCCGGTTCCGCCGGAGATGCCGCGCGCGCCGTCGAGCGCCCCTGCGAACGAGGTGGCGTGATGGGCGCGCCGCTCGACTTGCGCGGCGACGCGCGACGGCACACCCCGAAGGTTCCGTCGTTTCCAGTGCTCGCACACGCGGCGCGTGAGACGTGGCGCGGCAGGATGATCAACGAGCACGGCTCGGCGCGTGTGTTCGAAGCGCTGTCGGCGCAGCTCGCGCGCGCCGGCTTCGCGGAGGACGTCGTCGCGGAGTGCGCGCGCTTCGCGGGCGAAGAACGGATGCACGGCGTCCTCTGCGGCGCGGTCCTCGAAGCGCTCGGAGGCGAGGCGCGCGCGGCCATCGACGATCCGATGCCGTTTCCTGGTCACGCCGACGTCGCGCCGCGCGAGGGTGCGCTGCGCAACGTGCTCAGCGTCTCGTGCCTGAGCGAGACCGTCGCCGTCGCGCTCATCGGGGTGGAGAGGCTCGAGATGCCCGAGGGGGCGCTCCGCGATCTGCTCACGCGGATTTGGGCGGACGAGGTCGGCCACGCGCGCTTCGGTTGGCGCGTGCTCGCCGCAGAAGCGCCGACGCTCGACGCCGCCACGTGCGCGCGCCTAGGCGCCTACCTCGCCGTCGCCTTCGGTGCGCTCGAACGCCACGAGATCGCGCACCTCCCCGATGCATCGCGACCGCCGCCCGAAGGCGCCGCGCTCGGCCTCTGCAGCGGCGCCGACGCGCGAATCCTCTTCTACGAGACGGTCACCGAGGTCATCATCCCGTCGCTCGAACGCGCTGGGCTTCCCGCGGCGCGCGCATGGGGGGCACGGTCATGAGGCTTCTCCTCGGTGCGGTCGTCGTGACGTTGGTGGGATGCGGAAGCTCCGCGACCCCATCGCCCGGCACCCCACAGTCGGACTCCGGCGCGCAGAGCGACTCGGCGACGAGCGCAGACGGCAGCGTCGAAGCGTCGTCACCGATGTCGTGCCCGCACGTCGATCTCGGACGCACGGTCCCCGCGGTGTACCAAGGCACGACGGACGGCCTCCCCGACTTGGTGACGAGCAACCGCCTCGAATGGAAGGACGCGCCGGACGACTCGCTCGCGTTCGAGGCGCCGAGCGACGGCGACTACCTGATCGCCCTCGAATCACCGGTCACGGCGATGGGAGCGTCGGCGGAAGACTCGACAATCACGACCGCGGGCGGAATGCATCACCCTTGGACGGTTGCGACCTGCCCCGCGGCGGGTGCAAAGAACGAGATCGACGGCGTCTTCAATCACAACCAGCCGATGTACCCATTGCCGCTCAAGGCCGGTCAAAAGATCGTGATCTGGGTGAGCGTGCCTTATTGGAGCATGACGGTGTCGGGAACGTACAAGCTGACCGTGAGCAAGAAGTAGCTGTCTATCCTGCCCAGAAATACGTCAGCTTCAAGAGCACCACGTCGGCCGCGGGCGCGCGGCTCACGGGGTTGAAACTCAGTCCTGCCGACTCGCCGGGGAGCAGCGCGACCTGCGGAACCTGCGAGCGCGTGTAGACGAGGTAGACCGTCGAGCCGAGCGCGTACTCCCATCGGAGCACGACATTCATGTTGAGCACGCCTGTGAGAAAGTCTGGATTGTTCGCGAGCGGCGCGGCGTACGGCGCGAGCGCGTCGAGGTGCACGACGGGACGAGGCCCCGTCGGCGCGGACTGGAAGAACGAGAATTCGTCGAAGTGCCCCGACGCGAGAAAGAGCTGCCCATACGTCTGCAGCGTGAAGCGCGGGAGAAACGTGTAGGTCGCACGCACCGTCGTCCCGATGCTGGTCGCTTCCAGCCGCCCGAAGACATACTGACCCGCGCCAGTGGACGTGCCCGTGTAGCGCGGCTCGCCCTTCGTGTAGACGACGGTCGGCAAGACTTCGAAGTCGAGCTGCGGCAGCGCGCGGAAGAGAACACCGGCGCTTCCGTTGAACAAGAACCCGTTCGACAAGAACTGCGTCTGCGTGTCGGCGCTGAAGCTGACAGGCTTGGCGGGGTTGCTGTCGAGCTCGAGCTCGTAGCCGAAGATGCCTGCGCGCTGAAGCGCGGTGCCGTCACCGATCTCGCGATCGTCGTAGTACGTCGGACGCCAATGCACTTCGGTGAACACCTGCCAAAAGTTCGAGAGAGTGCCCGACACGTTGACCTGGTAGCCGCTCCCGATCCACAGCCCATCGAGCGTCGTCCTGCCAAAGTACTCCACGCGCACGTGTCGTTCACGAAAGCCGTGCCACGGCTCGAGATCCCGCCACTCGCCATCGAAGCGCCAACGATAGTCATTCGCGCGTTGATTGAATCCCAGATCGTTGTAGTCGAGCTTTCGTCCCTCGTATTCGAGTTGCAGGTCGCCGACCCAGTGCTTGCCGCCTTCCTTGTTGAGGTAGACGTACGCGCCGGTCCCGACGTCGCCCGGACGGATGACCGTCCCGTCGCGAACGACGCGCCCCGGTCCGTTCGCGAGCTCGGTCGCGATCACTTGCCCGCCTGTCACCCAGTCGCCACCCGCCGATCGCCATTTCCAATCGATGCTGCCGACGTACGCGTCGTTGAAGCAGCGCGAGCCCGGCGCGACTTGGATCACTTGCGAGCGCGCGTCAATCCCGGGGCAGAGCTGCGTCGCGTTCGGATCGAGGCCGGCGATCGGCGCGGTGAGCGGGTAGTTGCTCGTCGTCTCGGCGCGAGTCGTGCTCGTCACCATCGCACCGACGTGTCCGTTGCCGCTGAGATCGCGCTTGATCCGCACGACGCCGAACGACGACAAAGGATCGATGAGGCGGCGCTGGCGCGATCCGTCCACGAGCTGGACGTCGACGTCGTTGCTCCCGGTCACCGCTTGAAGCGTGCCGACCGTCCAGTGCGGCGCGAGCGATCCGGTCAGCTTGGCCGCGCCGAAAATGTGCGCCGGCTCGGGCACGTCGACGAGCCGCTCGCCGAACGGCGCGGCGAGACGCATCGACGGAATCGGCGCCGCGCGCCCGATGCGCCGCGTGTAGAGGAGTTGGCGCGGCATCGAGAAGGTGTCGATCCCTTCGAGGAAGAACGGGCGCTTCTCCGGGTAGTACGTCTCGTACGTCGTGAGGTTCAGGATCTGCTGATCGGCCTCGACCTGCGCGAAGTCGGGATTGAACGTCACATCGAGCGTGAGCGACTGCGTCGGGTGCCACTTGAGATCGATGCCGGCCGATCCGTTGAGGTCGGTGCCCGACGCGAGCGACGTCGTCGCGGCGTCGCGGCGACGCAGGCGGCCGAGGAGGAACGGCCGCGTCTCGAGCGGCGCGCTCGGAACCAGCCCGCGCAAGCCGTCGAGCGTTCCGTAGTGCGACACCTCTCCCGCGACCTCGCGCGGGATGAACGACCACTCGTCGATCTCTTGCTTCTCGGAGACGTACCGCCGCGCCTGAAAGTCCCACGACTGCACGGGCGACGACGGGAACCTGAGCACGCGCAGCGGGATCCGCATCTCGACGGACCAACCGCGCGACGATCGCGCGACGCGGCCTTCCCAGTTCTCGTCCCAGTCCGCCGACGACTCGGTGTCGTTGAAGAGGACCGCGTCCGTGAGGACGCCGCCGGCGTTGACGGTGAAGCGAAACGCGCTCTTGTGATCGCGGCGCGTGCCGAGATCGATCTCGACGCGGTCGGCTTCGACGAGGCGATCGCGGCGCGAGAGGTGCTCGACGATGGGCGCGTGCGCCTGCTCGCAGTCGAAGGCGACGTAGATCGAGTCGTCGTCGTAGAGGACGCGGAGCGTCGTTTTCTCGGACGGGACCGCGCGCTCGTTCGGGAACTTCTGCGTGAACGCGGACGTTGCCTCGGCCGAAGACCACGCGGCGTCGTCGAGCCTGCCGTCGATCGTCGGCGGCGTCGTCGTTCGCGTCGCGGCGAGATGCGGCGCGTCGAACGCGAGCGCCGCCAGGAGAGGCCCGATCAAGCGCGCACCATCGGCCCGCGCACTAGACCTTCCGCGCGACCGATCCCGGCGGATGCTTGTACCAACCCGGATCGTCGTAGCTGGTGATCCCCTCGCGGACTTTCACCACCGTGAACATCCCGCCCATCTCGATCGGACCGAACGGTCCGGTCCCCGTCATCATCGGCAACGTGTTCTTCGGTCGTCCCATATCCATCATTCCGCCCATGCCCGCTTGGCCCATTGGCATGTAGCCCGGGAGCATCTGACGAACCTTCGCCTCGGTGTCGCCTTGCTTTACGCCGATCATGTTGGGGACGTCGTGGCCCATTGCGTTCATGGTGTGATGCGATTTGTGGCAGTGAAAGATCCAATCGCCAGGCACATCGGCCAGCCACTCGATGTCGCGCGTCGCACCGACGGGAACGTCGACGGTCGTTTCGGGCCAGCGTCCGCCGACAGGAATCCGCCCGCCATCGGTCGCCGTGACCTGGAACTGATAGCCGTGGAGATGGATCGGGTGGTTGTCCATGCTGAGGTTGCCGAGCCGGACACGGACGCGCTCACCCTTCTTCACGATGAGCGGCGCGGTCCCCGGCCAGACGCGGCTGTTGAACGTGAAGATGTTGAAGTCGGTCATCACGACCGGATTCGGTCGCGACGTGCCGGGCGCGATCGCCCACTCGTGGAGCATGATCGCGAAATCGCGATCGATGCGCGGCGCCTCGGGGACGCGCGGATGCACGATGAAGAAGCCCATCATCCCGAGCGCCATCTGCACCATCTCGTCCGAGTGCGGGTGGTACA
>JAYVXB010000269.1:0-6275 GCA_043785585.1 Deltaproteobacteria bacterium
CTGTGGCTCGCCTGAAGCACGGGGAGCTGCGACGATGCGCGCAGCTGCGTCGTCTTCGCGAGGATCGCCGCGGGCGTGATCATCTCCATGATCTTGCCGATGAAGAGATCCTCGTCTTTGTGCGTGAGAAACTTGAGCCAGTGCTCGTTGACGAGTCGGCTCTTCACCTCGAGGAGCCCGTGCGGGCGGTAGTCCTCGTAGAAGCGTCGCTCCTCGTCGTCGGCCTTGCGCAGCACCGAGAGCGCCGCGCACGCGCACCACGCGCGGTCGTAGTTCTTCTGTCGGAGATACAGCTGGCAAAGACTCCGGTACGGATCGACGCGCAGCGGATCGTTCTGAAGGACGATCGTGTGCTCCGACGCGGCGCCTTCGACGTTGTCGGTCCGCTCGTAGAGCTCGGCGAGGATCTGCCGCTCGAGCGCGTCCTCCGGCTTGAAGCGCGTCGCCATCTTGAACGCTTCGATCGCGCTGGTGATGTCCTTCAAGCGATCGCGGTAGATGAGACCGAGCGTGTGCCAGAGCGTGTACTCGAGATCGGCGTCGTGCGCGTTCGCGACGGAGAGGCGGCGAAGCATCTTTCGGAACGCGCGCTCGAGGCCCTTCCAGTCCTTCTTCGCGGTGAGGATCTTGTTGATGCGCTCGAACGCTTCGAGCTGCGTCGGGTTCGCGTCGAGCGCGTCGTCGAAGAGCGTGACGGCGCTGTCGGCGTCGTGGAGCTCGTCGCGGTAGATCTGCCCGATCGTGAAGAGGAGCTTCCCGCGGCGAGCGGGATCCTTCTCGAGCTTGGCGATCGCGTCGATAATCTCGATGGCCTTGGTCCAGCTCTCGGTCGCTTGCACGAGCCCGAGCATCCGATGGAGGAGCGCGACGTTGGTGGGCTGCAGCTTGCGCGCCTCTTCGAGCGCCTCGACGGCGCGCGCGGGCTCCTTGGCGTTGTCGCTCCAGACGTCGGCGATCTCGCTCAGCAGCGCGAACCGCTCGTTTTCGTCGACGAGCGTCTGCAAAATGTCCTTCTTGTACGCGGCGACCGACTTCCAGTCTTTGAGCGCGGCGTAGAGAGCGACGAGCGCGTCGAGCGAGGGACGGTGCGTGCCGACGACCGAGAGCGCGCGCTCGAAGTCGTGGACCGCTTGCTTCGCGCGGCCCAGCTCGCGCTTGATGCACCCGAGCTTGAAGTGGACATCCGCGCGCGCGAGCGGCTCGTCTTCGCCGAGCGTCATGAGCACCTTCGCGAACGTCGCGTGCGCTTGCGTCAGATCGTTCGTCGCGAGGCACGCGTCCGCGAGCCCGAGCGTCGTCGTCCTGTCCGACAGATCGAGCTCGTGCGCCGCGCCGTACGCCTTCGCCGCTTTGTCGTGCTTCCCGAGCGCCGCATACACGCGCCCGAGCTTCTGATGCAGATCGTGCTTCTCCCGACGATCGCGCCGGCTCGCCTTTCGCACCAAGCGCTCGAGCAACGGCTCGGCCTTCGCCCACTCTTCTATCGCGATGTACTCGTCGGCGAGCGGGAGCGCCGACTCTTCACTCTCCGGATCGGCCTCGAGCGCCGCCTCCCACACCAGCACCGCGCTCTGGTGATCACCGAGCTCGACGTCGCGCAGCTTCGCGAGCTCGACGAGGAGCTTCGCGCGATGCCGCGATGCGGGCTCGATGCTCTGCTCGACGTCGAGGTGGCGCGCTGCCTTCTCGAAGTCTCCGTCGTCGACCGCCATCTGCCGGAGCGCCGCGAGCGTCGGCATGTGCGTCGGATCGAGATCGAGCGCCTGCTCGTAGCGCTCGCGGGCGGCGGCACCGTCGCCGAGCTTCTCTTCGGTCGCTTTGCCGATGCGGTAGAGCGCCTCGGCGCGCGGCTTCGCGTCGGGCGTGAGCAACGCGACGCGCGTCATGCACTTGATCGAGCGCGCGGTGTCGCCGCTCCCATCGAAAATCTTTGCGAGCGCTTCCAGCGCGGGCACGTTCGTGTCGTCGAGCTCGACGATCGTGCGGTACGAGTCGATGGCCTTGTCGACGGCGCCGATCTCGTCGGCGTACACCTTGGCGATCTCCGCGATGAGCCCGATCCGCGCCTTTCGCTCGAGCGTCGCCGCGAGACGCCGCTCGTACGTCGCGATGAGCGGGTACCACTCGCGACGCTTGCGGTAATTGCGTTCGAGATCGAAGTACGCCCCCATGTCGTTCGGATCGATCTCGAGCACTTGCTCGAGGCGAAGCGCTGCGATGTCCGCCTTGAGAAAATGCTCTTCCTGCACGCTCGCGAGCTGCAAGAGCAGATCGATCCGCTCGCGCCCCGTCGTGACGACGTCCAAAAGCGCCTCGAGCGCGCGAACGACGTCCGCCCATTGCCCGAGCGTCTCGTAGACGCGCGCGAGCCCTCGGAGCCCTTGCACGTTCGCCGGCTCCGCATCGACCACCTCGCGGTAGAGCCGCGCCGCGCGCGTCGGATCGCCGAGGCTCGACTCGTACAGGCCCGCCGCTTGGAGCTTGGTCAGCGCGATCGCCGTCGGATCGTCGAGCGCCTTCACCTGTTGCTCGAGGACCTCCGCCAGCTCTTTGTGCTCTTGGCGCGTCGTGTAGATCCGCGCGAGGTGATCGAGCGCCGGCAAGAAGCACGGATCGATCAGCGTCGCTTGCTTCAGAAACGCGAGGCCGCGATCGGTGTCGTGCATCTGCCGATCGAGCAGCTCGCCGACCTCGGTCATGAGCTCCTTGCGATCGGCGTCGATGACCGCGACCTCGAGCGCGCGCAGCAGCGTGGTCCCCATCTGCTTCCAGTTGCCCGCCTTGCGATAGAGGCAGGCGAGCTGGCGCATCGCATCGATGTTGTTCGGATCGAGCTGGATGATCCGCGCGTAGTAGGGCTGCGCGTGCTCGGGGTGTCCGAGATCGTCGCCGTACCATTTGGCGAGCAAGAGACAGAAGCGGACTTGTTGGGCGGGATCGGTTTCGACGCGAAGCCAATCGACGAACGTCTGCAGAACCGTCGTCCAGCGATCGGCCTGCCGTGCCAGGCGCTCGACGTGTCGAGCTGTCGCGCGATGGGGCTCCTCGCGGAGCGCGTTCATCAGCGCGTCGAGCGCCTGGTCGTCGTCCGCGAGGTGATCCTCGAAGACACGCGCGATGCGGCGGAGGAGATCCGCACGCTCGTACGCGTTCTCACGCGACTCGAGTCGCGAGAGATAGAGCTCGATGAGCGGCTCCCATCGCTCCGCAGCGACGTGCCGTCCTTCCAATTCGACGAACGCTTCGTCCCACGTCGGATCGATCGCGAGCATCTCGTCGACCGACGCCGCCGCCTCTTCGGCGTCCGGCTCGGACCACAGCGCGGCGTACTGCCCGAGCTGCTCGATTCGTTCATCCGGCGTTGAGAGCGACGTTCCCCTCGGGCTCTTGGCGTTCACGAGCGGAATTGCAGCAAGAAGCACACCCTTCGGAGTGGATGTCGGACGATCCAGCGTGCTTCTGCGGTGATGATGCGTTGCGCGCAACGAGAGCGAAGAAATCCGCGCTCGCTGCGCGCGACCCATCGCGAGTTTTGCGGCTACGTCCCCGCCGGGGTGATGCCTGTGACCCGCAGGATCCAGTCGCGAGATTCGTCCCAAAGCGTCGCGCGAACGTCGGTCGAGAAGAATCCGAAGTGACCGATCTTCTTCGCGCCCACGTCGGACGGGCGAACGACGACGACCTCGCTTCGCGCGAACGGGTAGCAGTCGACGAGCGCTTCGACCGCGCGCCTCGGCGCGAAGTCGTCGTCGGTGAACGCGATCGCGCGAAGCGGTCCGCGGTAGCGGAGAAACTCTCCGCCGCTGCGCTCGCGCGCGTGCACGAGGAGATAGTCGGGATCGCGACCCCACGTCGCCCACTCGCGCGCGACGCCCGCGGGGATGTCTTCGCCGAGGCCGAAATGTTTCGACGGAAAGTATCCGGCGATCGGAACGACGCCCGGAATCGCGGCGTGCCAGAGCGCCGCCATCTTCAACCGTTCGACGCCGTCCCAATGCTTCCAGTAGCCGCTCTGGCTTCCGACGAAGAGCGCGGCCGCGACGTTCGCGTTTTCGACGAAGCCCATCAGTTGGCCGCCGACGCTGTGGCCGACCCACGCGAGCGGCACGTCGGGGAATCGCTTTCGAAGCTCTTCGACGGCTGCGGTGAGATCGAGCTCGGCCCAGTCGTGCAACGACGGGTCGAACCCGCGGAGCGTCGTCGGTCGCGAGTCGCCGATGCCGCGGTAGTCGAGCGTCAGCACCGCGAGCCCCGCGTCGGCGAGGTACGCGGCGAACCGTGCATAGAACGTTCGGCGCACGCCCATCGCCGACGCGACGAGCACGATCGCGCGTGGCGCGCCCTCGGGAGCGAAGAGCGTTGCACCGAGCTCGTAGCCGTCACGCGTGCGAACGCGAAACGACTCGCCGTGCGAACCAGCGCCGCGCTCTTCGTGGGCAAAGAATGCATCGAGGGTCATGGCTGCCATTTGCGAAGTCATCTTCGGCTCCTTTCACACGCGCTCGATGATCGTGGCGATTCCCTGGCCTCCGCCGATGCACATCGTGACGAGCGCCGTGGCGCGGTCGCGCCGGTCGAGCTCGTCGAGCGCTGTGCCGAGGAGCATCGCGCCCGTCGCACCGAGCGGGTGCCCGAGCGCGATCGCGCCGCCGTTGACGTTTACGCGGTCGGGATCGATCCCGAGCGAGCGCGTCGTCTGCAGAACGACCGCGGCGAACGCCTCGTTGATCTCCCAGAGATCGATGTCGCGCGGCTTCATCCCGGCCTGTCGCAGCGCCTTCATCGACGCGGGAGCAGGCGCGGTCAGCATGATGACCGGCTCGCTGCCGACCGTCGCCATCGCGCGGATCTTCGCGCGCGGTCGCAGGCCGTGCTCGCGGACGTAGCTCTCGGACGCGACGAGGACCGCAGCCGCGCCGTCGACGATGCCGCTCGAATTGCCTGCGGTATGCACGTGTCGAATGGCGCCTGCGGCCGGGTACGCGGCGAGCGCGATCTCGTCGAACGTCCGCCCGGAAGGATCGACGGGTGACGCACCGAGCGCTGCGAACGAAGGCTCGAGCCGCGCGAGCGCGTCGATCGTCGTGCCGGGGCGCGGAAACTCGTCGACCGCGAGGAGCGTCTCGCCCGTCGCACGATCGACGACGGGGACCAGGCTGCGCGTGAACGCGCCTGTCTCGAGCGCGCGCGCCGCGTTCTGCTGCGAGCGAAGCGCGAGCGCGTCGAGCTCCGCGCGCGAGAAGCCTTCGAGCGTCGCGATCAGATCCGCGCTGATCCCTTGCGGCACTTGGAAGTAGCGACGCCGCAGATCCATGTTGCCGCCGTCGGTGCCGCCGCCGTCCGAGCCCATCGGCACGCGCGACATGCTCTCGACGCCGCCCGCGACGACGAGGTGCTGCGTGCCGGAGAGGACGCCCATCGCGGCGAAGCTCACGGCCTGAAGACCGGATCCGCAGAACCGGTTCAGCGTCGTCGCGCTGACCTCGACGGGCCAGCCGGCCGCGAGCACGGCGTTGCGCGCCACGTTCGCGCCCTGCTCGCCGACTTGGGACACGGCGCCCACGACGACGTCGTCGACCTCGCGCTCGCTGATCCCGCTTCGCGCCGCGAGCGCCGCGAGCGCCGCGAGCGTCTGCGCGAGGAGCTCCTGCGGATGCACGCCCGACAGCGCTCCCTTGCCCGCCTTGCCTCTGCCGCGCGGAGTCCGAACGGCGTCGATGATGTACGCGATGCTCATGACCAGCTCCTCTCTTCTCGATCTCTGACGAAGCGGATGACGCCTACGTCCATAAAACGAACGGTCGTGCTAATTTTTGGGGAACGATTCACCGAGGCACCGCGTCTTCTTCTCCTCAGCTAGGGTTCGCGGCGGAGGCGAGCAAGCGGTCGAAGGCCGCGCGCGCGCGTTTTTCGGCGAGGGGATCGTGGAGCAGTCGCTTCGCGTGGTTGAACCCCAAGACGATCGCGAACATCTCGAACGCGAACTGCGCGCAGTCGAGGTTCTTGCGGAAGTCTCCGACCTCGATCGCGAGGCTCGCGGACTTGACCAGCGCGTCGATGAGCTGCTTCTGCGAACCCACGAGGAAGTCGCGCGTTGGGCCTGGGTGATCGTCGAGCTCGGCGGCCGCGGCCACGAAAATGCAGCCTCCGGGCACGGACGGATCGAGGAGCCAGAGCACCCAGTGGTCGAACCATTTGCGAATGCGCGCTTTGCCGCGGGGGGCGCGAAGGGCGGGGCGGACCACCACCGCTTCGAAGCGCTCGGCCGCGGCCTC
>JAYVXB010000270.1:0-6272 GCA_043785585.1 Deltaproteobacteria bacterium
CGTGGTAGCGTCCGGCGCCGCCATGAAGACCTTCGCGCCGCTGCTCGCAACTCTCACGCTCACCCTCGGGTGCAACACGCCTCCGAAGGATCCGGCGCGCGACGCCCCGGACCCGCCCACCGCAGCGGATGCGTCGAAGCCGTCGACCCCGACCGCGACCGCGACCGCGACCGCGACCCCGACCCCGACCTCGACCTCGACCCCGACCGCCCCCTGTCCCGCGCGGTCGCGTCGCCTCCCGGCCGCATCGCTCCCCGATCCCCCCATCCCCTCGATCGAACAAGCCTCCTCCCTCTCCCCCTTCTTCTCCCGTCTCGCCGCTCTCTCTCGCGGTCGCGCGAAGGATCACGTTCGCATCGCGGTCTACGGCGACTCGAACGGCACGCGCGACTACCTCACCGGTGAGATGCGTCGCGTCTTGCAGCGCGCGTATGGCGATGGCGGGCACGGCTTCGTGACCATCGGACGGCCATGGCGATGGCACTCGTTCATGGACATTCGGCACGACACGACGACCGAGACATGGGGATCGTTCGCTGTCACGAGCCACCCGGCGCCGGATCGCTTTCACGGGCACGGGCTCATCGCCGCGTACAGTATGCAGACGGGCGCGACGACGTGGCTCGCGACCGCGGGCGACGAGGCGCCGATCGGGCGAACGGCGAGTCGCTTCGACGTTCACTACTTGAAGCACGCGAAGGGCGGATCGTTCGAGATTCGGATCGACGGCGTCGCGCACGCCATCGTCGACACCGCCGGATCGCCCGCTTCCGCCGGCTTCGCGGAAGTGCGCGTCCCGGACGCGCCGCACAAGATCGAGATCGTCGCGCAGAGCTGGCGGCAGGTGAGGATCCTCGGCGTCACCGTCGAGCGCGACGATCCGAGCGTCATCGTCGACGGAATCGGCGTCGGAATGCTCAACTGCGAATGGATACTCCGCGACGATCCTGCGCTTTACGCCGCGACGCTCGCCCGGCGCAAATACGATCTCGTCGTGTTTCACCTCGGCACCCTGAGTCGACCGCAAGACTTCGCGCCTTGCATGGAAAGGCTCGTTCAGCGACACCGCGCCGCGCTACCGGACGCCGCGATCCTCGTGATGAGCCCGCCGGATTTTCTCGAAGACCGTTTTCATCCGGCTCGCCCCGCTCCTTGGGTCGCCGAGGTGCGCGACGCACAGCGCCGCTTCGCGCACGAACAGAACATCGCGTTCTGGGATTTCTTCGAGGCGATGGGCGGCTCGGGATCGATGTTTCGCTTCGAGCGCGAGGCGATGACGATCAAGGATGGAGTGCACTTCAGCGAGAAGGGCGGCGCGTACATGGGTGACCGCGTCGTCGCGGCGATCGCGGGGGAGTACGAGGCGTGGATGCGTGACAACCCGAACGCGGGATGCGACTGAGCTTCAGAGGCGCGCGTCGACGAGCGCCGCGAGTCGTTCGTGGAGATCGAGGCCTTCGATCGCGACGCCGTGCGAGAAGAGCATGCGCGTCGGACGCTCGCGCTCCAGGCCGTCCAAAATCCACTTCTTGTAGGTGGCTCGATCGCGGAGGGCCATCCAGCGGAACGTCTGACCGATCGCGAGCCCCGGCGTCGTCTTCAGCATGTGGGCACCGGTCGGCAAGAGCGGCGCGACCGACGCGAGCGACGCGAGCCCGTCGTGCCCCTTCGCCTTCAGACGCGGCGTCGCGACCTCGCTGAGCCCCCACCCGCTCCCCGCGTCCTTCTCGAGCACCGCGACGTCCATCCTCGACTTCGTAGCGACGATGAGGTCGGGCGACAACCTCGGCGACGTCGGTCGAGCGCGCGGCGCTCAATTCGTCGGCAAGGTGAATCGAAACGTCGTCCCCTTGCCGACGTCGCTCTCCGCGGTGATTCGTCCGCCGTGCGCTTCGACGATCTTCTTGCAGATGTAGAGGCCGAGCCCGAGGCCGCGGCGGGTGTCGCTGTCGATCTGCCAGAAGCGCTCGAACACATGGCCCAGAGCGTCCTGGGGAATGCCGGGGCCGTCGTCGTGGAGGGCGAACTCGATCTGCCGATCTTGTTTCGCCGCGGTGAGCTCCACCATGCCCCCGCGCGGGGTGAACTTCATGGCATTGCCCAGCAAGTTGGAGAGCACTTGCACGATGCGATCGTGATCGAACGATGCGACGACGGCAGGAGAGGGCGCGGCGGCGGTCAGGGTCATCCCGCGATCGGCGAAGAGCGGGCGGTACGACTGGAGGACCTCGGTGACGAGCGATCCCACGTCGTGCTGCCGCCGGACGATCCCCAGCGTGCCCGACTCGATGCGTGCGACGTCGAGAAGATCGGTGAGGAGACGCTCCATGCGCGCAGCCGCACGCGTGACCTCTTGCGCGGCCTCTCGCGTCGCGGGCTCCGCCGTCTCCTCGGCGATGTTGTAGGCGGTGAGCGAGATCACGCAGAGTGGGCTACGAAGATCGTGGGTGACCATTGCCAGCACGTCCGCGCGTCGCGCCCGATCGCTCTGCGCGAGGGCGAGGAGGTGGGTGGTGTCGTCGAGCGCGGTCACCGCGACGTCCGCGCCGACCCGCTCGGTCGTGAGCTTGTCGTCGGTGTCCTGCCTTCGCTCCGCCATCCGCGCGCGACCCTCGGCGAGCTCCCGGCGACCGGTCTCCACCACCGCATCGGAGCGCTGGCGTTCACGTTCGAGGAGGGCGTCGGTGATCTCGCGCTCGGCATTTCGCTCGTCGTCGGCGACGTGACGTTCGATCGCGACGGAGCTGTCGCGCACGGGCGACTCCGAGCGCTCGCGCGCGACCAGGCCATCGGCGCGCTCGCGAAACTTGAGCAAGCGCTCGTCGGCCAAGTTGCGGTCGCGTTCGATGAGATCGTCGAGGATCCGCTGCGCCCGGGCCGACGTCCCCGCGCGCTCGGCGTCGCTGATCGCGCGCTCGGCGTCGAGGCTGGCATCCGTCAGCGCGCGGCGATCCGCCAGTCCTTCTCGGACACGATCCATGTCGTCGCCTCCTTCAAGGCACGCCCCCACCCCACGTCGCCCTCGGTCACCTGTGGCTCGCGGCCACCGAGGAAAACCACCTTCAACCGTAGCACGTGACGAATGTTCGAACGTCGAAAGGTCCTCGCGAGGAGAGCGAACCAAGTGGACCGAGCACCACCGTCGTGTTTGGTTTGATCCCGTGACATCGACGGTGGAGGCCGACTACCTCGTGATCGGCGCCGGCGCGACGGGGATGGCGTTCACCGACGCGCTGATCGATCACGGCGACGTACGCGTCGCGCTCGTCGATCGTCGCCATGGCGTCGGCGGTCACTGGCTCGCCGCCTACCCCTTCGTGCGCCTGCACCAGTCGTCCACCTTCTACGGCGCCGCGTCGACGCTGCTCGGCGGCGGACGCATCCAGGCCTCCGGTCCCGAGGCGGGGCTCCATGAGCGGGCCGACCAGGCGAAGATCTGCTCCTACTACAGCGATCTGCTGACGGATCGGATGCTGGGATCGGGCCGGGTCGAGCTCTTCGCCGGGTGCGAGTACCTGGGGAAGCGCACCTTCGTCTCGCGAGTCTCGGGGCGGTCGTTCGAGGTATCCGATCGCTGTCGCATCGTCGATGCGCGCTACCTGTCGCCCGACATCCCTGCGGAGTCGAAGCCGAGGTTCGGCGTCGCCGACGGCGCGCGCGTGATCCCGGTGAACGACCTCGTGCACCTCGACGCGACCCCGAGCCAGTACGTCGTCGTGGGCTCGGGGAAGACCGCGACCGACGCCTGCATCTGGTTGCTGGCCCGTGGTGTGGACCCCAACGCGATCTGCTGGGTGCGGCCGCGCGATCCGTGGATGCTAAACCGTGCGTTGATCCAGCCGGATCCGGCCATCTACCTCGGGATGTTCGCCGACATGATGGAAGCGGCCGCGTCGGCGCCGTCGTTGCCGGACCTGTTCCTTCGGCTGGAGGACGCCGGCATCATGCTGCGCATCGATCGATCGGTCACGCCGACGATGGCGAAGGCTCCCACGCTCGGAACCTGGGAGCTCGAGAAGCTGCGCACCATCGAGAACGTCGTTCGCCTGGGTCACATCGAGACCGTGCGCCGCGGCAGGATCGACCTCACCGAGGGCTCGGTCGCGGTCTCGGACGACGCCGTCGTCGTCCATTGCGCGGCCGACGGCCTGAAGCAGCCGCCGCGCGTTCCGATCTGGGGACCGGACGCGATCACGCCGCAGCCAATCCGCGCCGGCTTCCCGTGCTTCGGCGCCGCCCTCGCCGGGTACGTCGAGGCGACCCGCGACGACGACGCGGAGAAGAATCGGATATGCCCGCCTTCGTCCTACGGCAACACACTGACCGATTGGGCACATATGACCGTCATGGGCTCGCGCAATGCGATGTCGTTCGGCTCCGAGCCCGATATCAAGGCCTGGGTCGACCGAGTCGCGCTCAACCCGGCGCGCATCCCTCCCGAACATGGCGGCTCCGCGGCGTTGGACGACGCGCTCGCTCGTCTGCAAAAGCACCTGCGCGCGGGCGTGGGCAAGCTCGCCGAGCTGAGCGGACTCGATTGATGTCTTGGGAATCCTCGAGAGTCAGAGACAGACGTGCGGAATGCCCGGCGCGCACATGAGGCCAGCCGCGCAGTCGCTGCTCGCGCGGCACTTCCTGCCGAGGACGCACCGCGCGCAAGCGCCGGAGCCGCCGCAGTCGACGTCGGTCTCGACGCCGTCGGTGCGGTGATCGGCGCACGCGTCGGCGACGCACACCGCCGCGATCCCGTCGCACGCTTGCGACGCGCAATCGAAGTCGAGCCAGCACGCCTTGCCGAGCGCGCAGCCCGGGCACTGCCCGCCGCCGCAGTCGACGTCGGTCTCGCTGCTGTCGCGCACACCGTCCGTGCACGGATCGACGTACGGGATGCAGAGGTGCGACTGGCCGTCGCAGACGTTCGACGCGCAGTCGAGGAAGTTTCGGCACGCGAGGCCGACCGCGCACTTCGGGCAGACGGTGCCGCCGCAATCGACGTCGGTCTCCGTCGTCTCCTTGCGATGGTCGGTGCACGGATCGACGGCGCACGTGAGCGAGACCGCGTCGCACGCGCTCGACGCGCAGTCTTGATTCACCGCGCACGCTTTGCCGACCGCGCACGCGGAGCACGCGCCGCCGCAGTCGACGTCGCTCTCGTTGTTGTCCTTCGTGCCGTCCTTGCACGAGAGCGCGATGCACGTGTGCATGATCGCGTCGCACACGCTCGACGCGCAGTCGGAGTCGACCTTGCACGTGCGTCCGGCGCGGCAGGGCGGGCATTGGTCGCCGCCGCAGTCGATGTCCGTCTCGTGCCGATCCCTCACGTGATCGTCGCACGGCGGCGCTTCGCAGTGGCCGAGAACGTTGCACGAGTACGTCCGTGGACAGTCGGCCGCGACGAGGCACTCGACGCACTTGCCCACGCCGTCGCATCGGCTTCCGCCCTGTGGCGACGTGCACATCGTGCCCGCCGCGGCGAACGCCGTTCCCGTCGCGCCTGTCTCGTCGCACGTTCCGGTCACGCACGGATCGCCGGTCGCGGGGAGCGATGTGACGTCGATCGCGCGGACTGCACGGCCCGCGCCGTCGCAGACGATCGCATGGCAGTCAGCGGGAATGTCCTTCGCGACGATCGTCCCCGTCGCGACGCTTCGCACCCCGCACGAGCCCGCATTGCACGAAGCGCGAAGGCACGGCGCGCTCGAGGCGGGGCAGTCCGCGTCGACCGAGCAGATCGCGCGCGCGTCGCTCCCGGCGTCCTGCGTGATCGTCGGGGCCGTGTCGCCCTCGCCGATGGCGCATCCCGACGCCGCAGCAAGCAACGCGAGCGCGAGCGCGAGAACGACGCGCCGAACTCTCATTGGCACACGTGGGGGAGCGCGGTGGAACAGCGGAGGCCTCCGGCGCAATCGAAGCTTCCGTTGCACTTCTGTCCGACGCTGCAGCCGCGGCAGTAGAAGCCGCCGCAGTCGACGTCACTCTCGTTTCCGTCTTGTCGGTGGTCTTCGCACGGGTTCCGGACGCATCGGTTCAAGACCGTGTCGCATGCGTTCGAGAGGCAGTCGAAATTGATCTGGCACCCCAACCCGACCGTGCATTGCTTGCAGATGCCCCCGCCGCAGTCGACGTCACTCTCCCGATCGTCCTGGCGATTGTTCTCGCACTGATCGGCGACGCAGAGAAACGTGAACGCGTCGCATGCGTTCGACGCGCAGTCGTAGTCGATCGCGCACGCCGCGCCGAGCGCGCACATCGCGCAGCTCCCGCCGCAGTCC
>JAYVXB010000271.1:0-6262 GCA_043785585.1 Deltaproteobacteria bacterium
CGCCCCGCGACGTCGAGCATCGACTTCGGCACCGTCAGCGTACGCGGCCGCATCCGCGTCGCGAGACCACCCGCGAGGATCGCGACCTGCACGTCAGCCTCCGAAGACCTCGCGCGCGACTTCGCTCACGGCCTGCTCGACGGCTTTGTCCGACGTGAAGCGCACCTTGAAGCCGAGCGACGCGAGCTTGTCCGGCTTGATGCGCGAGAGCGGCACGTCGCCCGGCCAGCCTTGCGTGCCGCCCGAGTACTCGATGCGCGCGCTCTTGTTCGGCGACGCGGCGATGCACAGCTCGGCGATGCGGCGGACGCTGGTCCCGTCGGGCGGCGCGAGGTTGTAGACGTTGAGCTTGTCGGGGCCGTTGTCGAGGACGTGGAGAATGCCCGACGCGCAGTCGGTGACGTGCAGGTACGGCTTGGCTTGCCGGCCGTCGCCGAGGACGTCGAGGTAGTCGGGGTGCGCTTTGAGCTTCTTGCAGAAGTCGAGGATCGCGCCGTGCGTTCCGCGCGGCCCCACGACGTTGCCGAAGCGCGTGATGAAGCCGCGAAGACCGAAGCACTCGACGTACGCCGCGACCATCGCTTCGCCGGCGAACTTGCTCGCGCCGTAGAGCGAAATCGGAAGCGAGCCGAGGTCGCCCTCGCCGCACGCTTCGGTGACGTTGCCGTAGACCGTCCCGCTCGACGCGAAGACGAACTTGCCGACGCCGTTGAGGCGCGCGGCCTCGAGCGCGTTGTACGTCGCGATCGTCCCCTGCTCGAGGTCGAGCCGCGTCCGCTCGAGCCCCCACCGCGCCTCGGGATTCGCCGCCAGGTGAAACACGACGTCGTGCCCCGCCATCGCCTTCGTGAGGAGCGCCGGGTCGAGCGCGTCCCCCTTCACGAGCGTCGCTTTTCCGTTCGCGAGCGGCGCTTCGAGGAACTCGCGCTTCCCGACCGTGAGGTTGTCGTAGACGGTCACAGGCCCGCGCTCGACGAGCCGATCTACGAGGTGACTCCCGATGAAACCCGCACCGCCGACGACGAAGGAACGCACACCCCCCGTCTAGCAGAAGGGGCCGCGCTTGACACCTGAGGCGACGGCTTGTACGTAGCCGTCCCCCGCTGTTTGGGGGAACGTCGTGGCGGCTTCACTTGCTTCGGCGCGGGCCAATAGCTCAATTGGTAGAGCAGCGGACTCTTAATCCGTTGGCTGACAGTTCAAGTCTGTCTTGGCCCACTGTTTTTCTCGGTGTTTTCAGCGAAACGGCGGTTGGCTGGTGTGTCAAAAGTGGCCTCTCGTTGCCAGAATTTCCCGGCAATATCCCGGCAGTCGAACGAGTAGCCAAAACCCTAGTCCCACCCGCTTGGGATGAGCCTCGCCCCATCGCGAGGGCTTGTTTCATCGTGATTCCGTTGAGCACGACGCGGAAGTAGAGCGTGCTCTTGGGGATGCCCGAGAGGCGTGCCCAGGCGTCCAGCGTGAGCGCACGACCGTCGACCTCGTGCACCTCGGGCACGTGCGGCTCCGGGAGGCGTGTGAGCGTCGGCACCTTGCGCTCGCTCTTCTTCCGGGCTCGCGACGCGGCGCGCGTGTACTGAGGGTCGAGCGCGTCGAGCATCCGGTCGCCGACCTGCTCCTGCTTGATCCTCGCGTAGACCTTCTCGGTGATCGACGTCGAGGCGTGGCCCAGGATGCGGCTCACGAGCTCGATCGGCGTTCCCAGATCGAGGAGCCACTGCCCTGCCGCGTGCCGCAAGCTGTGCGGCGTCACGTGCGCGATCTTCGCCTTGATGGACGCGCGCTCGAGCGAACGGTTCGGGGGTTCGGTCCCGAAGAGGCGGTCGCCGACTCCTTGCGCGTGTCGCTTCGCAAACTCGAGCAACATGACCTGCTCGTCCGTGACGATGGGCACGAGACGCTGTCGATCGTCCGTCTTGCTTCCGCGAATCTCCACCCGGCACGGCGCCTTGACGCGCGCGGGGAGGTCCGAACGCTTCGCGCGATTCACCGCCGCCATTTCGGCGCTCGTCGCGACGATGAACGCCGCTTGCGCCGCGGCGTCGGGCGTGAGGAAGGGAATGAGCGCCATGAACTCTTCGCGCGTGGGCGAGCGCCGCGAGATCCCGGAACCCGCGTCGAACGAGGACGGGACCGCGAGGTCGGGATCGCCGCCAAACGCGCCGCGCTCCTTCGCGCGGTAGAGCGCCGTGCGCAGCGCGCCGAGCTCCTTCTTGATCGTGCGATCGCTGACCTCCGTCTGACGGCGCCACTCGATATACCTCCAGGACGCGGAAGAGTCCTTCGTCCAAAGAGAGAGCGAGGCCGCATGACCGAAGAACGCGAGAAGGGTTCCGGCTTTGCACTCGTAGAACTCGACGGTCTCGAGGGAGCGCTCTGGCGAACGCAAGCGAGCCTTCGCCCGTGTATCCGAGATGAGCGCGTCGAGCGCGTCGTTCAGCGTTGCCGAAGGGCGCGAGGGATCACCACGCGGAGCTTCGGTCTGGTCGGACCACGACCGGGCCAAGGCTTCGGCGACCTTGCGATCGTGCTCGCCGGTGCTCCGCTCGACGGGCACGCCTCCGTCGTACACGGTCGCGTAATAGATCCCGTTTCGGAGCCGCAGCCGCGGTCCGTCTTTTCGATGTCGCCCCATGAGTCTTTCCTTATCACTCCGGCGACGAAGGTACGCGTGGAGTAGTGCTCCCAGTCTTCGAGTGTCGTGCGTCCTCGGCGACCGCCTCGCGCGGCGGAGAGATGGCGATAGGCGGTGCGGCGGCGGCATCCGAGAACGGCCATCACGCGAGCCGGCGTCATGAAGATCGTGACGCCCTCGGGGAGCGTGGCACCCGGCAGTCGCGCGCCGCCGGCGATTCCGAGATCGTGCGCGTCGTCGTCGCTCGAGCGGGGCACTGCGCGTCCAACCCGATCGCGTTCGTACGCGCGCTCGTCCGCGTCGAGACGCGCCAGTCGGTGACCTTCCATGGATGCTCCGTAGGAAGGACCTCGTGGGCCTCGATGGATCGGAACGACGCCGACGGCGTCGCTCTCACCAGACAAGGGCGGTCGGGGTGGTCGGATCAGACACGCACCGCGACGATTTCTAGCGACCGCGAGCCCGGCGACCTCATGCAGATGACGAGCGCGCGCATGGGACGTCGTGTCGGGGCCGAGCTTCCCCCTCCTTTTCACGATCGCCCGCGACGTCTCGGTGAGCTTCCAGTCGATGGAGATCCCGATCGGTGTTTAGCGACCCGACCGGACGAAATCGTCCCGCCCCGTCAAGCGTTGAAAACTGCGTTTGCCCGAAAACGCCCGTGTGCGAATTCAAATTGTGAACAACGATTCGGTTGGCGCTTGCGCGCGCCTCAGGCGCACGCTAGTCCGGGTGCGGAGGGGCTCCCCTCCTCTCGCTTCGTCTCGGTGTCTTCGCGCGGGAGCGACCATCCCGCTTCTTTTTCGGGCGATCTTCGAGAGAGAGCCCGATCACGGAAATCGACACGGCAGCGCGATCTAGCGCACAACTTCCCGCCGCGTCGTCTCGATAAGGAGTCTGTAACAAGGACGAAACACGATCGTGGCCGGAACGGCTGCGACGGGAGTCGTGCGTCCTGCGCCCGTCCCGACACGGACCGCGGAACGAGCAACGTGCGTTCCGAACCCGCGCCGGTACGCGCCCGATTGCGGGAGCACGATTTCGACGCAACCAACCGTCGGCCCGTGCCGATAAGTCCTTTGAGACTTCTGAGATGAACAGAAACCCTTTCGTCGCCGCCTTGGAGGCAACCGTGAAGCCGATCCGCCCCTCTCCGAAGAGCCAGAATGCCGCCCCCATCGGTAGGAGGAGCCCGGCGGGACGCCTCGTTCGCGCGAAGCACCTCGCCCCCTTCGCGCTGGCCGCGGTCATCATCGGCTTCAACGCGTGCAGCGCCCGAAGCGACTCGTTCGTGCTCGAAGTCGATCCAATCCCCGAGTGCGAAGCGTACGCCGCGAAATACGAGGCATGCCTGGCGAGCATCGGCAGCTCCGATCTCGCACGCCAACACGCGTCGACGCTTCGCGCCGGCCTTCGGTCGAACGCGAACGCGCAAGACGACGCGTCGATTCAGAGACAGAAGGCGAGCTGCATCGCAGGAACCGATCGTCTGTCGAAGGGCTGCCGATGAACCTCTCCAACACAACGTTCGCTCGCTCTACGATTCTTTTCCTTGTGACGATCTTCGCCTGGATGGTCGGCGCAGATTCGCTCGCCCGTGCAGACAGCGACGGCGCCAGCATCGCGACGCCGACCACCGGAGGCGAGGCAGCGGCGAACAGCCTCATATCCATCGAGCCGACCTCGGGCGCGGCGCAAGCCTCGTACCCCTTCAGTCTGCTCACGGCACGCGGCGATGTTCAGCCGACGCTTGGCCTCTCCTACAGCTCTTCGGCTGGTATTGGCGAAGCGGGTTTCGGATGGATGCTGAATACTCCGGCGATCGAGCGCCTGCATCCTTCGGGAAACCGCGGCGCGCCGACGTACGTGGACCCGTCTGGCGACGCATCGATAGCGCCGGGGGATAGGTTCGCGTTCGGCGGACGCCCCCTCGTCCGGGTCTGCACGAGCGTCACGTCCGGCACCGGCATATCAGGCGTCACTGCTTGCGGTCTGCCCGGCGAAACGATGCCGCCTTGGGCGATCGGCTGGATGTACTTTCGACTTGAAGTCGAAGGGCTCTTCGCGCGCTTCTTCTGGTCACCCGACAAGAAGACTTGGGTCGTTCAATTCAAGAGCGGCGAGACGATGGAACTCGGGGCCCCCCGAGACGACCTTGGCGACTACGAAGGCATCGATCGGGACGGGTCTCTCGGGATCTTCCGCTGGAATGTCGTGCGCCGGTACGACGCGTATGGCCCCGTAAACAACGTCATCTACAAGTGGGCGAAACTCGGCGCTCGCGGAATCGGTTTCTTGACCGATATCTACGATACGGGGGACGCGCTCGGCTCAAAAGGCAACTTCGCGCATCGCACCCACCTTGATTATGACGACGCCGTAGGGCTGATTCCAAACTTCTCGCCGCGCTGGCACGCAACACACGATCTCAAGCTCAAGACAGTCAGCGTTACGAGCGCTTCGCTCAATTCCGCGAATCGCGAGCTCGTGCGGCGTTACCACCTGGAGTACATCGCATTCGACAGGCAATTCCTGCTGATGTCCGTGCAACTGGAGGGACGCTGCGGATCGCCGATCGCCGAAGCCGATCTTCTCGCGAGCCAATTGCCCCGCTGTCTTCCGATGTTGCCTGCGACGCGAATGCAGCACGGCGGCCCTACGACATCTGCGGTCTCGCATATGGGCAACGTGACCGTCGATCCGAACGATCGTCCAATGCTCATCGACGTCAACGCGGACGGCTTGCCCGACGTGTTTACGGGCGATCACGCCCAAACCGTCTACTTGAATTCGGCTAATGCCGTTCGCAATTCACTCACGCCCATGAGGATGCAGGTGTCACCGCCACTGCTCGGCGCGACAACTACGACGTTCCTGTCGAAAAACACTAGCCAACAAGCCATTTTCGGAAACTGGTTAGCCAACGGCGTGCCCAACGTCCTTTGGCATGACGGTACATCCTACGCACTGTACTCGCCGAATTTTGAGTCCCAACCGACATGGTGGGGTCGGCCGTCATCGCTCGTGCTCCCGGTCAACTTGCCGAACGCAAGTTGCTCCACGTGCTTCAACCTCTACGGCGATGTCAACGCGGACGGCCTTGTCGATATCGTTGGCACTCCCGCCAACTACTTGAGCACGCGCAGTGCGGACGGATCGATCGCGCCGTTCGCAAACGCCATTGTGGGAGCGTCAATCGTTCCCGACGCAGCCGTACCTCAACCCTTGGGATCGCACACGGGGAACGACACGGCATGGCTCGGAAACATATGTGGTGGATATCACGGCAGTCTTCCGTGCTGGGGCGCTGGCCTTCAGGTGCTTGCAGATGTGAATGGCGACGGCCTTCCTGATCGCGTTCAACTCCGGAATAGGCTCGCCTACTGGCTCAGTTTGAGAGGCCTCGGCGGTGGCCACGACACGTTCTACGAGAAGACGACGGGGCTCGAGATTGCCATCGATCCAGGGCTGGGCGACGGCACATTTGGCAGCCGCTACAAGATTTATCTCGAGGGAGACGATATCTACTCACTAAGGGCCTGGGAATCGCCGAGTCGATCGAATCGACCTCGAAGTGGCTCGCAGGGGATCGACAGGATCACGCCGGCATGATCTACAGTCGCTGTG
>JAYVXB010000272.1:0-6261 GCA_043785585.1 Deltaproteobacteria bacterium
ACCACGTCGCGTGGTCGCTCTTCCAGCAGAACAACGTCGAGAACGGCGACGACTGCGAGTTCTATCAAGACTCGAACTACATGGAGGCGGCGCCCTTCGCGTTCTCGGTGCAGCGTCAATGGTCGAACAAGTCGGCCAAGGCCGGTCACAACCCGTGCGTTCCGTTGATGACGGGCGCGTACTTCAACGTGACGCCGACCGCGCTCGAGACCGTGAACGTCAACGCGCGCATCGGTCTCGTGCAGGTGACGACGAGCAAGGGGATCAACATTCCCGTCGGCACGTCGAAGACGTTCTCCGTCGGCTTCTACAGCGACGCCGCGACGCCGGCGTGGTCGATCCGCGCGGCCGAAGCGTTCAACCCGCTCTTGCCCGCCACGACGCACAACCTGACCGTCAGCGTCGACAAGACCAGCGGCCAGAACGGCGAGATCGCCTACGTCACCGTCACCGTGAACAAAGCCGGATCGACGATCGGCCGCTCGACGTTCGCGAAGCTCAACTTCGTCACTGTGCTCTCGTCGCTGAACGGCACGACGCACTACATGCCAATCCTCATCACCAACTGACGGGCCCTCACCGAGCCGACGCGACCAACGCGCGTCATTCACGATCGCGCGGCTCGTCGACCCACTCCCTGACGAGGGCCCTTCGCGGCGTTCGATTCCGGCGCGCACAAGGCGCGGCGTGCGCGCGCACGAGCGCGTGCGACCGAGCGTCGTCACCCGACGAGGCGCTTCGTGCGATGCTTTGGATCCGGTGAGAGACCCGAAGACGATCTCGGTCGCGACCGACGCCCTCGCCCGCTCCGATCGCGAGCCCGACGAGTCCCTCGCGCTCGTCGTGGCGTGGTGCGGCGACGAGCCGCATCGCATCGGCGAGATCGCGCTCTTCGCGGACCGCGGGCGTGCGCAGACGCTCGGGCGGGGCGACGGCGACGGCGAGGCCCGCGTGCGCTTCTTTCGGCAGCGACCGACGCGCCTCGCGGCCACGCGTCCGTTCGAAGGGCTGGCGCTGTCGCGTCGGCAGCTGGTGGTCGAAGCGCGCGGCGGCAAGCTCGCGGTCGAGCGCGTCGGGCGCGCGGCGATGCTCGTCAACGGCGTCGCCGCCGAGAAAGGCTCGCTCGCGCCGGGCGACACGCTCCTCCTGCGCGGGCAGCTCCTCCTGTCGTGCACGCGCCGCGCGCCGTCGATGCCCACGCCGGGCTTCTTCGACGAGACGAGCTTCGGTGCGTTCGGCGAGGTCGACGCGGTCGGGATCTTGGGCGAGTCGCCGATCGTCTGGCGGACGCGCGAGCGGATCGCGTTCGCGGCGCACGCGGGCAAGCATCTGCTTTTGCACGGCGAGAGCGGCACCGGCAAAGAGCTGGCGGCGCGCGCGGTGCACGCGCTCTCCCCGCGCGCCAAGCGATCGTTCGTCTCGCGCAACGCCGCCACGTTGCCTCAAGGGCTCATCGACGCCGAGCTCTTCGGCAACGCCAAGAACTATCCCAACGCCGGGATGACCGAGCGTGGCGGCTTGGTCGGCGAAGCGGACGGCGGCACGCTCTTCTTGGACGAGATCGCCGAGCTCCCGCACGAGCAGCAGTCGCACCTCTTGCGCGTCCTCGACGCCGACGGCGAGTACCAGCGCCTCGGCGAATCCACCACCCGACGCTCGGACTTCATCTTGGTCGCGGCCACCAATCGCGATCTCGATTCGCTCAAGCGCGACGTCGCCGCCCGCTTCACCTTGCGCGTCGAGCTACCGCCGCTCGAGGCGCGGCGCGAGGACATCCCGCTCCTGGCGCGTCATCTCCTCCTCCTCGCCGCCAAGTCGAGCCCCAAAGTGGGCGAGCGATTCCTTCGCGAGGGCGACGACGGACGAATCGATCCGCGGATCGATCCGGAGCTCGTCGAAGAGCTGCTCGTGCGCGAATACGAGACCAACGTGCGCGAGCTCGAAGCGCTCTTGTGGCGCGCGATGGCGGGGAGCCGCGGCGACACGGTCATCTTCACCGACGAGCTTCGCAAAGAGAGCCGCGGCCGCGCCGTCGAGCCGAGCGCGGGCGACGTGCGCGCGGCGATCGCGCGCGCCGACGGGAGCGTGCAGAAGGCTGCCCGCGCGCTCGGGATGAAGAGTCGGTTCGCGCTGTATCGACTGATGAAGAAGCATGGGATCGAAGCGGAGGGCGAGCGGGAGTAGGAAGGCGGCCTCGACGCATCGTGCTAGCTACTTGGGCACCGATGGCTGCGAATCTCATCGGACAAACGATAGGGCGCTACCGGATCGTCTCGCGGATCGGGCAGGGCGGGATGGGCGTCGTCTTCGAGGCGTTCGACGAGAAGCTCCATCGCACCGTCGCGCTCAAGCTCCTCGGCGACGACGTCGCGAAGGACGCCGACCGTCGGCGGCGGTTCTTGCGCGAGGCGCGGGTGGCGGCGGGGTTGAGCCATCCGTGCATCGCCGCCGTGTACGACGCCGGCGAGACCGCCGATGGCGACATCTACATCGCGATGGAGCTGGTCGCCGGCGCCAGCTTGCGCGAGCGGATCGCGCGGGGGCCGCTCGACGTCGCCGACGCGCTCGCCGTCGCGAAGGATCTCGCGAGCGCCCTCGTCAAGGCGCACGAGCAAGGGATCGTCCACCGCGACTTGAAGCCCGACAACGTCATGGTGAACGACGCGCTCGACGTGAAGGTGCTCGACTTCGGGTTGGCCAAGGCGATCCAAATCGAGAGCGACGCGCCGAAGGAGACCGCGTCGTCGATCGCGACCAAGGAAGGGCACCTGCTCGGGACGCCCGGGTACATGTCGCCCGAGCAAGCCGACGGACGCGCGGTCGACGCGCGCACCGACGTCTTCGCGCTCGGCGTCGTCCTCTACGAGATGACGACCGGCGCGCGCCCGTTCGTCGGCGGCTCGGCCATGGAGATCATCATCGCCACCACGCGCGACGAGCCGCTCCGCCCGTCGAAGCTGCGCGCGGAGGTGGGACCGGAGCTCGAGCGCGTGATCTTGCGCTGCCTGGAAAAGAACGTCGACGCGCGCCACGCCACCGCGCGCGAGCTCGCCAGCGATCTGGCGTCGATCGACGTCACGACGGATCGCCCGACCCGATCGGCCGCGCCCGCGCCGTCCCCCGCGGCCCCGCGGAAAGACGTCGGCCATCTGCCGACCCAGCAGTCACTCGTGCGCTCGTCGCATTCGCTCGTCGGCGGGCGCGCGCGCTCGTCGGCGATCGCGATCGCCGTGGCGATCGGCGTCGCGGTCGTCGCGCTCGCGGTCGGCAGTCGGTTCATGGGGTCGCCGAGCGCTCGTGCGCCGTCGAGCGTGGACGGCGCGGTACCGCCGGCGCCCACCGCCACGACCATCACCGACCACCCCGATCCCCCGAGCGACGATCCGCGCGTTGCCTCGGAGTACCGCGCCGGCCTGCAAGCGCTGCGCGACGACGACTGGGGTGTCGCCTTGAGGCACTTCATGCGCGTGGTCGAGCTGGCGCCGCTCCTTGCCGTCGGTCACCTGCGCCTGGCCATGGCCGCCGAAGGGACGCTCGACGAGGCGCTTCGTCGTTCGCACTACGCGACCGCGGTCACGTTGCGTGGGCAGCTCGGCGCGCGCGACCAAGCGATGATGGAGGCGATGGAGCCGGTGCTCCAGCGCTCGCGCGAGGATCGCATGGAGGCGGTGACGCGCCTGCGCGCGCTCCTCGAGACGTATCCGCTCGACGTCGAGATCCACGTCTGGCTCGCGCTCTTGCAGCACGACGCGGCCGGCCTCGCCTCCGCCGATCGCGCGATCGAGCTCGATCCGCGCGACGGTCAAGCCTGGCAATCGCGCGGCGACGTCCTCGCCGGGCTCGGTCGCACCGACGAATCGCGTGCGGCGTACGAGCGCTGCGGCGCCATCTCGCCGGGATCCGCGGAGTGCTTCCTCGGGTTGGTCTGGCTCGACTCGATGGAAGGCCGCTGCGACGACGCCGAGCGCGACGCGCGGCGCGCCGTCGATCGCGATCCCCACCTCGCCAGCAACCTCGCTTGCGTCATGGCGGGCGCCGGCCGCCCGAGCGAAGCGGTGCGCCAAGTGCTCGATCAGGCCACCGCGACGTTCGCCCCGACGCCCTTCCCTTTGCAGCGCGCGTTGGACGACGCCCGCCTGGCCATTCGCGCCGGCGACTTCGTGCGCGGACGCGAGCTCGCCGCGCAGTACCAAGCAGTGGCCGACGCGGATCCGCACGCGCCGTTTCGTGACCACCTCTACCCGGCCATCTTGCTCGTCGGGCTGGCTCAAGAGGCGGGCGACGATGCGCGGGCGTTTCGCATCGCCGCGAGCTTCGTCTCGCGGAGCGACACCTGGAGCAAGTCGGCGCAGGGCGACGCCGGGATCGACGCTTCGCTTCGCCTCGCGCGACTGGCGCTCCGCAAAGGCGGGCTCTCGCGATCCGAGTTCGACGCGCGGCGCGCGACCTGGCTCGACGCGCAGAAGCGTTCGGTCGCGCAGCCGGGTTTGACGTGGGCGTACGCCTACGCCGCCACCGCCGAGACGCGCGAGGAGGCCGACGCCGCGTTCGCCGCGCTCCCCGCCTTCGCGCCGCTCTCGTCGTTCGCGTACTACGTCGGCATTCCGGACGCGGAGATCGGCAGCGCGTATTTTCTGGCTGGGCGCGTCGACGAAGCCATCACGCACTTGAGCCGCGCCGTCGCCAACTGCGCCGCCTTTCGCCACCCGTTCGTGCACGCGCGCGCGGCGATGCAGCTCGGCCAAGCGCTCGAACGGAAAGGCGAGCCGCGCCGGGCCTGCGATACGTACCGCGACGTGGTGACGCACTGGGGAAACGCCAAGCCGCGATCGATCAGCGCGGAGCGCGCCAAGGCGCGCATGAGCGCAATCGGGTGTGCGACGTAGCGGGACAGGTCCCACGACCTGACCGTCAACCGGCGTTGCGAAACAGGCTGACGACCTTCGCGCGACGACCGTTCCTGGGCTACCACCTACTCACGCGCCTCCGTTGTCGGAACGTGAACGCGCGACGCAGAAGGCGTTCTTCCCCCAACGCGGAAGGAAGTAGCGTTCGACGGCACGACCGACGGGGACCGCAAGCTGGTCATACAAGCGCGCTCCTCGCGCGTTGAACGTCCTCATCCGCAGAACGCGACCCGTGATGAACCACGGCAAGATGCCCAAGACGTCGAAGTACCGGGCCTGCTGCGGCTCGAAGCCGGCGCTCTCGACTACGTTCGCCAGCGACTCGAGCGAGTAACGTCGACGATGCTCCACCACCTCGTCGAGCGACCCGTAGAGCCACTGCATGGCTGGAACAAAGACGAGAAGAGCGCCTCCAGGGCGCAAGAGAGAGCGGATCGCTCGAAGCTCGCCGAGGTCATCCTCGATGTGCTCGAGCACATTCACGAGAATGGCCGTGTCGAAGTGTGCGCCGTCAACGCTGAGGTCGGCGCGCGCTTCGGTGACCAAGTCATGCGAAGTCGCGCATCGAACGTGAACATTTGGCGTCGAGCGGAAGCGTTGTTCTAGCGCGAGACACAGATTCTTGGCCGGCTCGATCAAGACGACTTCCCGCGCTTGCGACACGTAGTGCTGGGCGAGGTTGCCGATGCCTGCACCGATTTCGAGGACGCGGCCGGTCAGGTGTGGCCGAAACGGCTCGAGGATCCACTCTTGGTAGTGCGGCAGGTCCGCGAGAGCCTCGAGATCCTGGCCGTCGTAGTGGTGATGCTCGTGCGCGCTGGCAGAGGTTGGGTCGCGCTTCTCGATGGTGCCGCTCATCGCTCATCGCTCCTCGCGTCGCGGTCCCTTCCGACTCACGCGACCATGCGCCGACGATAGCATGGCAGGTTCGAGAAACGCGCGCGGGCGCCAGGGGACGCCACCCGCAAGCACGGCGTACTCGCGAGCATGGCTCCGTCCGTCACGAGGGTAGGAACCGGCGCGCGATCGCGTCACCGACGGGCGCATTTTTCGTGGGGCTCTGGGGTGGCCATTCGTGCCATGGTCGGGCCTATGCCCTTCGGATGGATCGTGCTCGCGCTGTTGACCGCAGCCGCAGCCGTCGCCGCGGTCGGGGTCGCGCTACGCACCGCACCCTCCGGCCGAGCGGAGCTCGGGGTCGCCTCGGCGCTCTTCTTCTTCGCGCTGATCGTGACGCCCGTGATGGTCCTTGGGTACACGCAGCAGCTCTACCCTCCGCGGCTTGCGGTCGCAGCGCTGGCACTCTCGACGTCTGCTTTCGCCCTCTCAGCGCGAGGTCGTGGTCTCGTGCCGC
>JAYVXB010000273.1:0-6258 GCA_043785585.1 Deltaproteobacteria bacterium
TCGGTCGTCGGCTTCGGCGCGAACATCGCCCCGGCACCGAACGCGAAGTCGCGCCCCTGGCGATAGAGGAGGTGCAGCCCCGTCTGCAACGTCGCGTCACCTTTGCCGATCGCACCGAGCGGCGTGTCGCCACCTTGATTGCCGGGCGAGATCGGCGCCGACGGGAGCGCGAGGACGCCGAGCTCGAGGGCAGCGATCGTATGCGGGCGATCGAGGAACGCCGACGCATCGAACGTCGTCTCGTGCTTCGAGCTCGTGACGGGAGGCGCAGCGTGCGCGGTGAACGCGAACGCGCTCGTCACAGCGACGAGAGCGGCGTACGCGAAAGAACGTGCGTGCGGACGCGGGCTCACGACGTCATCGTAGCCCACGTCCGCGCGCGACGTTGCGCGACTACGGGCAGGCGCCTTCGTGCGCGAGCTGGACCTTCGCCGACTGGCGGAAGCAGTCGTTGGTGTACGTCTGGCCGTTGCAGGCGCAGACCGGCTTGTAGAGGAAGTAGCAAACCTGCGGCACCGGCTTGCAGACGCCCGGGAGATCGGCGCCGTTGCACGCGTTTTGGATCGTGATGTCGCAGAGCTCGCCCGTATCGCAGAGGCCGCCGACGAATCCGCCGCACGTCTTCGGCCCAGGCGGCGGAGGCGCCACGATCTTCGTGTAGAACTCCGACGCGACGAGCTCGTGCATGCTGCCGCCCGGACCGTGCACCGTGTGGTGACGACCCGCGATGAGCACGAAGCCGTGGTGCAGTGCTTCGATCGCCGCGTCGACCTGCCTCTGGTTCGCACCCGACGCCTGCGAGAGGTCGACGCCCGCAAGGCTCTGGCTCGACGTCGAATTGAGCTTCGCTTCGTGATCGCTTGCGCACGGGAACGCGAAGCAGCGAACGCCGTTGTCCTTCACTTCGTAGAACGTGCCCGTCGGCGTCGTGAGCGAGTTGCCGACCCACACTTCGCTCGCGACGAGGACGTCGACGAGGAAGTTGGCTTGCATGCGCTTGACGAGCGTGCCGCGGACGAGCGCGTGCGCGTCGGAGACGATGCCGCCGAGCTTCGTCGTCTCTGCGTCGTCGAGACCGATCGCGGAGAGGTCCATCGAATACGCATGGCACTCGGCCGCCACGGTGTCGTCCGCGCACTTCGTGGTGCTGAAGTTGACTCGCTTGACGTAGTTGCCGCCGCAAATCGGCGACATGCATTTGCGCATGTCTTGGCGCGTGACGATGAAGTACGCCGACGTGCTCGCGAGGCTGTCGGCTTCGTTCGAGTCGACGGAAGCGCCGTCGGTACCGGAGTTGCCGGCGCAGGCCGGGAGCGCGAATGCGCAGAGCGCGACGGCAGATGCCGAGAGAATGGTCTTCATGGGTCACGACCTTCCTTGAAGGAGGTAGAGGTAGGATTACGTAGGTGGCGGATCTACCCGTTCGCGGCGGAACGTCAAGGGCCCGGACCGAAGCCCGGTTGCGCCAGCTCAAAGCCACTTTTGGCTGGCGGACGGCGCTGGGCCCGGATCGTTCGTCGTGGACGGCGCGGGCACCGACGGGACGAGCTTCACGTCGTTTCCCGCCTGCGCGTGCCGTGTCGCACGAAGCGGCGTCCCGCCGGCCTTCGCCGTGAAGACGACGTCGTAGCGACCGCCTTCGACGAACGTGTAGCCGGCGCGGCAGGTCCCGAGCCCGTCGCAGAGGCCGGGGATCTTTGCACCGTTCGCGATGCCGGGTCCGCTGATCGCGAAGTACGGCGCGTCGATCGCGGGGCGCGCCGCCGTCGCGGGAGTCGTCACGATCCGCGCGACGAAGTCCACCGGCTGTCCGACGCGCGCGCGCGCAGGCGTGACGTCGAGCAGCACGTTGATCGATTTGGCCGGCGTGCTCGACGTCGCGTTCGTCAGCGGCGGAAGCGATGCATCGACGCCGAGCGACGCTCCCTTCGCCGCGATCTCGGCCTCGCACTCGGCGACGAGCGCCGTCGCTTCGACGTCCGACGGATCGAGCTCGTGGGCGAGCCGCGCGAGCCGAAGAGCCTCCGCTACGTCGCCCCCCTGACGCGTCGTGCGTCCGATCCGCACGAGATCGTCGCACGCGAGCGCGCGAATGCGAAAGAGCTGCAAATCGTGGGGCCATCGCGCGAGCCCTTCGTTCGTGAGATCGCGCACGTTGTCGCCGGGGGGCGCGTCCCACCGCTGATGGATGAGCGCGTCGTTCGCGCGGGCGGAGATCGTCTCGAGCGACGCCGGCTGCGTCGACGGTCCCATGAGCCCGAGCTTGTACGCGACCGCCGCGGCGCCACCGACGCCGAGCAGAAAACAGAAGAAGACGAGCACCGCCGCGCGCGATCGAGCACGACGCGGCGACGCGCTCTCTTCGTCGCTCAGCGTCGAGTCGACCCCCGAAGGCGGCTTGCTCGGATGCGTGGACGGTCGACTGTCGCGACGCGACGGCGGCGGTGTCGGCACGAGCGTCGATTGGCTCATCGCGTGCGGTGTCATCGCCGGCGCGGGCGTCGCGATTTGCGCGCGCGGGATCGGCTGCGTCGTGCCGGGATGAACGGGCGACATCTGTGTGCGCGGCGCCGCAGTCCCGCGCGGCGCGGGCGTCCCGTTCGAAAGATCGTCGTCATCGTCCATCGTGACGTCGACGTTCGACGTGCGCGCCGGTGGCACTCCCCCGGCCATCTGCGCCTGCACGTCCGCGGGCGGCGTCCACTTCGTCGTCTCGTTGCCGCGCGGCAGCGGCGTCTCCATCTGCGCACCGGTCGGTCGCGCCGCGCTCGGGGGCTGCGCCTTCGCGAGCTGCTCCGTCGTCTCTTGATCGAGCCGCAGCTGCCGCGTCCGCTGCATCGATGCAATCTGCACGGGTCCCGACGCGCGGCCGCTCATCATCATCGCGCGCGATACGAGCTCCTCGGGCGACATCCCGCTCGCCCGCGCCGCGTCGAGCAGCGCGCGCCCGAGCACGCGCGCGTCGGCGTCGCGATCGCCCGGACGCTTCGCCAAGTTTCGCATCACGACGTCCGCGATCGGCTCGGGCACGTACGCCGCGCGCGGGATCGACCGGAGCGGCGGCGGCGGATCGTGGATCTGCTGCACGAGGAGCGCGACCGCCTGCTCCCCTTCGAACGGCGTGCGCCCGGAGAGCATTTGATAGAGCAGCGTCGCGATCGAATAGACGTCGCTCTGCGGCCCGACCGTCTCGCCCTGCGCGCCCTCCGGCGAGATGTAGCGCGCGGTCCCGAAGATCAGCCCGGCGGCGGTCGCCATCGACTGGTTGCCCCAGTTGAGGCGCGCGATGCCGAAGTCGAGCACCTTGACGAAGTCGTCGTCGTCGCCGCGCCGCACGAGCATCACGTTTTCGGGCTTGATGTCGCGGTGCACGACGCCCTGCACGTGCGCTTCGCCGGTCGCATCGCACAGCTGCAGCGCGACGTGGAGCGCGCGCGGGAGCGGCATCGCACCCCCCGCGCCGGCGAGCGCGCTCTGCAACGACAGCCCATCCAGGTACTCCATCACGATGTACATCGCGCCGTCGGGGAGCTGCCCGGTGAGCAGAACGTGCACGACGTTCGAGTGCTGCAAGCGCGACGCGACCTTCGCCTCGCGATGAAAACGCGCGACGAGCTGCTGGTTCGTCGACAGCTCGCGATGGAGAATCTTCACCGCGACGTCGCGATCGATTCCCGTTTGGAACGCGCGGTAGACGCGCCCCATCGCGCCGATGCCCGCGAGCTGCTTGATCTCGATGTGACCGAGGATTTCTCGCCCGACATACGGGTCGACCGACTGGCCGCTCGAGCCAGCGGCGGTCGTCAGCGGCGTGCCGTCGATCGGGCAGAAGAGCGCGTCGACGGGGTAGCGGATGCCGCAGGACGGGCAAAGCTTGGGCGACGCCGCGGACGCGTTCGACACGGCGCTCATGCTAGCACCGCCCGATGAAATCCCCGTGGCGCGCTCTGGGACGAAACGGCCCGTCCGACGCGGATCGATCGGCGGACGCGTCCCACGCACCGCGCCGCCCGACACCGGGCCGCGCGGACGAGCGCCGAATCGCTCTCGCAGCGGGGGGTCACGCCGACCTCCAATGCGAGGATCAGGCCGTCGCGTCGATCACGACCAACGCAACACGACGTAGAGCGCGCCCGGCGGCGCCGGCGTCTCCTCCGCGGTCACGCCGCGGATGTTGCAGAGGCTCATCGCGTGACGGAGCGCTTCGGCGAACGCATCGCGCTGAACGGGTGAATCGATGTACGGGTGGTCGCGCAGCGTGATGCGCGCGGAGTCGACGGCGAGCGGAACGTAACCGAACGTTCCGTGGGTATGATCTTCACGCCAGAGGTCGGGCGCGCGGCGGAGCAGCATCGGCGGATTCGCGAGAGAGAGCAAAACGCGGCGAACGCGGCCGAATCCGTAGTCGATCATGTGATCGATCCAGCGATGGAACGTCGCGCGATCGCGACTGCACGGCCCGTCCCATGCGGCGTCGCCGAGCGCGATCACGTGGCGCTCGGCGACCCATGCGTCGGCAGCTCGCCCCGCCAGGAGAAAGGCTCGACCGGCGTCGTCGGGTACGGCGCGAACGAGGTCTTCGATGGCCGCCTCGCCCCACAGGGCGCGCGTCGCCTCGCGGTACGCCGCGAAGTTCACGGCCCGCGTGCAAGGCTCGGCGCTTTCCCCCATTCCCCGATACTCTACGAACACGAGCGCGCGGCCAAGCGAGGCCTCGTGAATCACGCCGCTCGCGTTCGCGGTCTCGCGAGACCGCGTCGCGCAGGGTTGCGCCTCCATGGCCGACGCGCTTAAGGTGCCGCGTCGTGTCGAAAGCCGAGAAAGAAGCAGAGAGCGTCGCCGTCGACGCTGACGGAAAAAGCGCGGACGCTGCACGCGATCCCGCCGACCCGAACGCGTACTCCGTCAAGCTCCCGACGTTCGAAGGGCCGCTCGATCTCCTGCTTCATCTCTGCCAAAAGCACGAGCTGAACATCCTCGAGATCCCGATCAGCTTCGTGACCGAGAAGTACCTCGAGTACCTCGCCATCATGCAGCTCGCGTGGAAGGCGTCGCCCGCTGGCACGGGAGGCGCGCCTGGGCTCGATGTCGCCGGGGAGTATCTGCTCATGGCGGCGACGCTGGCGCACATCAAGTCGAAGATGCTCCTTCCGGCGCCGCCACCCGGGCAGGAAGACGACGCGCTCGAAGAGGAAGAGGATCCGCGCGAGTCGCTCATTCGGCGGCTGCTCGAGTACCAAAAGTACAAGCACGCGGCGGAGCAGCTCGTCGCGCGCGGCGTCGCAGGGCGCGACATCTTTCTGCGCGGAAGCACGATCGAGGAGGCCGCGAACGAAGGCCTCGCGCCGCTCGCCGAGATCCCGCTCTACTCGCTCGTCGAGGCCTTCCAGCACGTCCTCTCGAAGAGCAAGGTAAAGCTCACCCACGACATCGTCGCGGATCGCATCAGCATCAGCGATCGCATCCACGAGCTCGTCGCGCTCCTCGGCTCTCGCAAGCGCCTTCTCTTCGAAGATCTGTTTCAAGGCGCCACCACCAAGTTCGACCTCGTGATCACCTTCCTCGCCTGCCTCGAGATGACCCGCCTCAAGATGACCCGCCTCTACCAATCCGAGCCGCTCGCGCCGCTCTACGTCGAGATCGCCGCCGACCCTTCGCAGCCCATCGAGATCCCAACCGACGAGGGTCTGACGTGAGCAAGCGGAAGGACAAGACCACGCCGCCGCCCAGCGCCGACTCCGGCCCCGACACCGAGCGACCCGAACCGCTCGAGCAAACGGGTGAGAACGCATCGGCGCCGCCGATCCCGGATCCCGACACGACGCTCGATCTGCGCGGCGAGGATCTCGCGGCGATGATCGCCGGGCGCGACGATCTCGAGCTCGACAGCGACGGCGCGCTCAAGGCGATCGATCACGGCGCGATGGTCGAAGAGTCGTCGACGCTCTCGGACGGAATGACGGCGGAGTCGGCGGTGACGCGCGCGCACTTGATGGGGCTGCTCGAGGCGCTCGTCTTCGCGAGCGATCGACCGATCAAGACGCCCGAGCTCGCGAAGGCGGCGAGCGCGACGCTCAAAGAGACACGCTTGCTGCTCACGGAGCTGAAGGCCGACTTCGCGTCGCGAGGCGTGCAGCTCGACGAGGTCGCGAACGGTTGGATCTTCCGCACGAACCCGCAGTACGCGCCGTTCGTGCGGGATCTCACGCAGCGGAAGCCGGTGAGGTTGTCGCGCGCGCAAGTCGAGACGCTCGCGAT